>JBLHKB010000402.1:0-6628 GCA_047619315.1 Polyangiales bacterium | reverse complement strand
CGTCGATGTCGTCGCGAAGGAGCGACGCCTCGAACTCTTTTTCCGCGGCGGATTCGTCCGTGCCAGCCATCTTAGAAATACCCTTCGCGCTTCTTACGTTCCATTGAACCATCTTCGTCGAAGTCGATCAGTCTGCCCTGCCGTTCGGAGAAACGATTCAAGAGCATCTCCTGAATCACCTTTGGGAGCGTGTCTGCCTCGGACTCGACGGCGCCGCTGAGCGGGTAGCAGCCGAGGGTTCGAAAACGGACGCTCTTCATTTCTGGCTTCTCGCCCTCGCGAAGGGGCATTCGATCATCGTCGACCATGATCAAGGTGCCTTCGCGCTCTACGACGGGGCGTTTCTTCGCCAGGTAAAGCGGGACCACTGGGATCTTGTCTTTGAGGATGTAGAGCCAGACATCGAGCTCGGTCCAGTTGCTGATCGGGAAGACTCGAACGCTCTCGCCCTTGGTGATCTGTCCGTTGTACAGATTCCAAAGCTCTGGCCGTTGGTTCTTGGGGTCCCACTGATGATGGGCGTCGCGGAACGAGTAGATTCGTTCCTTGGCCCGGCTCTTCTCTTCGTCGCGCCGAGCGCCGCCGAAGGCGCAGTCGAAGGAGTATTTGTCGAGCCCTGCCTTGAGAGCCACGGTCTTCATCACCGTCGTGTACTTGTTCGATCCATGCGTGAAGGGCGTGATGTTCTGAGCGACGGCTTCGTGGTTGGTCTGCACCCTCAGGTCCAGTCCAAGCTCGCGTTTTGTCTTCTCGCGAAACTCGATCATTTCCCGAAACTTCCACGTCGTGTCGACATGCATCAGAGGAAACGGGATGGGGCCGGGCGCAAACGCTTTTTGAGCGAGGCGTAGAAGAACCGAAGAGTCTTTGCCGATGCTGTAGAGCATCACAGGGCGGTCGAACTCTGCGGCAGCTTCGCGGAAGATGTGAATGCTCTCCGCTTCCAGCTGCTTGAGATGAGAAAGTGTCTTTGTGTCGATCTGCATGCCTCGCGCCTCATAACCCGCATGGGCTCTTCCGGCTAGGAGCGGCAGCGAAAAAAGTGATGAAACGGACGTGAGATCGTCGCCTTTGAAGGCGTCCTATTTAAGGCGTGTTCGCACGCGCATCGACCAGTCATTGCCTCCGAATCGGTGGTGAAGCCGCGCTTCGCGGACGCTTTCCTCGTGGGGGCTGGACTCGACCCAGAGGCAGGCTCCGACCCACTTGTCCCAGGCGCAACTCACGCTGAAGGCGCCTCGCTTATTCTCGAGGTCCACAGGGCTTGGCGAGATTGCGTCGTCGGCTGCGCCACTTTCGGCGAATGTTACTCGGACCTTGGGCTCTTCGTCGAGGCGCCAGAGCTGAAGAGATTCTGGGCTCTGTAGCGCCGCTTCAACGCGCAAGATGTCGTCGCCGCCATCTTTTTCCATGGCGATCAAAAGAATGGCGAGGTGTCCACCAGCCGGGATCTCGTGTGTCCAAGGCGAGTGGGTCCAGGGCAGGGCCTTGGGGCTCTCCCGGGTGACCTTGAACTCAAGCTTCTCCGATCGAAGCAGCCGCGTGCCCCTTCCATCGCCATCGCCGGGTACAACCGCGTAGATCGCAAGGAAGATCACGGGTTCAGGCAAGCCGCGAAAGAGCCCGTCGTGGGCCTTTGTGAGCTCCAAGCTTTCAACGCGAAACGTGCAGGACGCCATGCACCGAGTAGAGCACATCCGCGAAAAAATCTGCAATGTTACGGCGCGACTAGCATCGCCGCGGGGTCGAGCACCTCACCCGCTCGACCTGCGCGAACCTGCCGCACCAGCGCGTGAAAGTCGATGCGCTCAAAGCCCCCGGTGCGAAAGAGGCCGAGCACTTCTTCCACGTTTTGACTCGTCGCCGGATGCATGGGGCTGGAGAGCTCAAAAGGGTCGCTACGTTCCATCGCTGCTTCTGCGATCACGATCGCGAAGCCCGCTTCCATGAAGTGTCCACCGAAGGACACGTGGAGCATGCCTTCTTGAATCGCGAGGAGCCCATCGCGGGTCCAATCCACCCCACCGATGAGGACGTCACTGCCGGGCTCTCGGCCTGCCTGGATCGTTCCCTGGATCGCCCCAAGAGCCATCGTGTCTGTGGCGCACCAGATCACGACGGTCACTTCCTGTTCCAGCGCAGCACCCTGGAGCACCTGCCGAACACCGTCTCGCGCATCGCTTTGGTTGCTCAACCCCGACTGGACGCGGGCGACGATGTCGAAGTCGTGGTGTTCGGAGAGAGCGCGCTGCAGCCCCGCGCGTCGCTGATCAGTGGCGAGTTCCCCCTCGGGCCCTTGGACCGCGATGAGATGAATCTGCTCGACGCCCGGGGCCCGGGCGTGAACGGCGTCGATGAGCGAGCGTGCAAGCTCATACCCGGTTGTTTCGTCGTTGGGCCGAAGAGCAGCGACGGCGCTCGTGGGGATCCCTCCACCAAAACGAGTGTTGATTGCAAAGAACGGTATGTCTCGATCAGCGGCTGCGTTTTCGATGTCTCCGCCGTGGCCAATATAGTCCTGGCTAATAATTCCACGAGGCCCGGATTCCGCAGCCCGGCGCGCTTGCCGTATCATGGCGTCTCCGTCGCTGTGTGCATCGTAGACGACAAGCCTCTTACCAAGCCCGATCGCAGCGGCGCTGGCAAACTCTGCGCTCGCCGTCCAAAAGGTGTCCATTCGCGGAGTCAGGAGGACGTAGGTTTCTCCGTCTCCAGCATCCATCACGGGCTCGTCACCCACGCTATCGCTCGTACTGAGCTTTGCGGCGATGAACGCGAGGACACCGAGCAGGACGGCGAGAACGGAGAGGGCGACCCAGCGCCGTCGCGTCTTCGGAGTCCGGGAGAGCCGCAGACTCTGAAGCTCCGCCAGGAGAGCCTCCATGTTTGGAAAGCGCTCGCTGGGATCGCGTCGAAGACAGCGCCGAACGAAGCGGGCCAATAAGGGATCGAAGTTGTTGAGCTCAGGCGTCGGTACCTCCGGCCGCCGAAGCCAGTCCATCATGTCGCTCAGCGAGACCATTTTTCCGAGAGGATGCTCACCCGTCAACATCTCAAACATGAGGAGGCCCAGGCTGTAGATGTCGGAGCGTTGGTCGATGTCATCCTGCTGGAACTGCTCCGGCGACATATAGCGTGGTGATCCGAGGACCTCACCGTCACTCGTCATGGCGTCATCTTTTCCCAGGAGCTTCGCTACACCGAAGTCGAGAACGCGCGCATTTCCATCGGCTGCGTCTTCGAGCATCACGTTCGAGGGCTTCAGGTCGCGGTGAATGATCCCGAGATCATGAGCCTCTCGAAGAGCGCCAGCCACGTCTTCGACGACGTCGAGAACGACGGGAACGGGCAACGCACCATTCTCTTTAAGACGTTGCTTGAGCGTTGCGCCAACGACGAGCTCCATCGAGATGTACCAAAAGTCCTTGTCGTTGTGCTCGAAGCAGCCCGCCGTGTGGGCAGCGACGGCGTTGCGATGTTTCAGCCGTCCGAGACTACGTGCTTCGAGGAGAAAGCGTTCCCGATCACGGTCGCGGGTAGGGCGCATGATCTTCAACGCGACTTCGCGGTCGAGTCCGGATTGGTGAGCGCGAAAGACCTGCGCCATGCCGCCTCGGCCAATCAGCGAGCGAACCGTGAGACCATCATCGATGACTAGACCTTCGGGCACGAGGGGTGGCCCGGCCCGTTTCGGGTCGTTGGTCGTTTCTGCCCCCATACGCGTAGACTACGGCGTCTAGGCTCCGCCAATCAAGCGGGCGACCTTGCACTTCGTCGCTTTCGACTGAAGGCTCGTGCTGAGGTACTAGACGCGTATGGCGATTTTCGAATCACTGATCGGGTCCTACGAAGGACTCGTTGTTCGAGAGATGGATCCCGTGAACGCGCCAAGTCTGAGTGTGCTGCACCCGGAGGAGGCCGCTCTGATGACACGTGCCATCGAGAAGCGTCGCCAAGAGTTCTGCGCTGGACGAGTTCTCGCACGAGAGGCGTTGCAATCCCTCGGCTTTGCACCGTCGCCGCTCCTTCGGGGGGAGGACCGGGCGCCCATTTGGCCCCGCGGGGCGGTGGGAAGCATCACCCACACTCAGGGACACTGCGCGGCCGTCGTGGCGCGTTCCGGGCGTATTCGCGCCGTGGGAATCGACGTTGAACAGGCCATTTCACTCAAGCAGGGCGTCTACGAAGCCATCACCACCGAACGCGAGCGCCAAGAACTGGAAGGCGATGACGCCCTCCGCATCGGCAAGATCATCTTCTCCGCCAAAGAGTGCGCCTACAAAGCTCAGTATGCGCTCACGCAGAAGTACCTCCCCTTTTCCGCGATGTCCGTGGTTATCGACACCGGTGGAACCTGGAAGGCCACGTTTAACGTTCCAGCAGGCGATTTTCGCCCGGGAGATGTGATCGAAGGACGGTTTGCGTATGTGGGAGCATTCGTGGCGACGGCGGCGGTGCTCCTCAGCCCCTGAGGCCTGGCCTGGCCTGGCCCTTGAGCCCCTGAGGGCTGGCCCCTGAATTTGACGTTTCTTTCGACGACTCACTAGCATCAGCGTCGCAGGTGGGGTTCGCGCCCCGCCTTGCGTGCTCTAAAGGACAATGATGCGAATTAAGCTCCTATGCGCCCTTGGCGCTTTCGGTTTTTTAGCCACGCCACAAGCTGTCTACGCCATCTGCGGCGACAACAACCTTGAGGTTGGCGAGCAGTGCGATGACAACAACGTGGCCGATGGCGATGGCTGCTCAAGTCTCTGCCAAACCGAAGATGCGTTTGTTTGCGAAGAGGTCAGCTTTGCGCTCTTCACGGAGGAGCAGCTCGCTGGTGGTACCACGCCCAATTGGGTCATCGATCCAGAGCGCCGTGGTGTAACGCAGACCACGAACTCACAGGCCGCTGTGTTCAACACGAATATGGACGCGGACCTCACAGAGATCGTCTTCGACATGCGCGTGTTCACAGCGCAGGACAATGACCTCATCGGCTTCACCATCGGTTACGACGCGGGGGAGATGACCGCGACGGCGGCGGACCCACCTTTGGACATCGACTACCTCTACTTTTCCTGGAAGCAGGGCCAGCAGAACTTTGGTGGTGTGCGCAGGCCGGGCTTCATCGCCAGCCGCGTTGAGGGGCCTGCGAGCGCCGGCGAATATTGGAATGGTCGCCTCGGCAACATCACGCAGCTCGCCGAGGCCACCAGCTATCCACTCGGCGTAGGCAGCGGCTGGGACGATGAACGCTGGTATCGCCTCAACGTTCAGGTGCTGCCAAATCGCATTCGAGTGTGGGTGCGAGAAGGCAACACGACGGCTACGACGGACCAAGACGCTCGCGGTTTCCCCGTCCTCGATCGGACGAGCGATCTTGAGTTCGACCTCGTCATCGACGTGCCACCGGGGAAGTTTGGCCTCTTCGCCATGTCTCAGCCGAACGTTCGCTATGAGCTCGTGACGCCCCTGCTGGCGTCGGAATGCGTCACGGACACCGACCGCGATGGCGTGAAGGACACGACGGACCTCGACTCGGATGGAGACGGCATCCTCGACGGCGATGAGATGCCAGGGTTCCCCACGGATCCAGACGCGGACAGCGACCTGGATGGTGTCCCGGATTGGAACGATCCGGACCACATCCCCGGCGGCTGCACGTCCGCCGCTGGGATTTGCACGAGCCTGCCCCCGGCCTTCGACGCGGACGGAGATGGGGCACCGAACCACTTGGACCAGGACGCCGACGGAGACGGCATCACGGATGCGCGTGAAGCCGGCCTCGCGGACGCTGACGGCAACGGCACACCCGACATGTGCACCCTGGTGAACAGCGATGGCGTCTGCGACATGGGCGCGCTGACTGAACCTGCGACGGACACGGACATGGCGGGCGGCCCAGATTACCTCGACACGGACTCCGACGGCGACGGGCTGACGGACCTTGCCGAAGCCCACGATGCGAGCGGCGACGGCGTGGCGGATGTCACGCCAAGCGGCTTTGATACAGACGGCGACGGCATCGACGACGCGTACGACGCGGACTGCGCTGCGCTGACTTGCATGGGCCGCATCGGCGCGCCGGTGCTCGGCGTTCTTACGCCCGCGCAGGACTCCAACCTCGACGGGACCCCCGACTGGCAGACTCTCTGCGGCGACGCATATGTGCGCGGAACGGAAGGTTGCGACGACGGCAACTCCGTCGACGCGGATATGTGCACGAGCGCCTGCCTCATCACGAATGGGAACGGATGCACGGCGTCCGAAGAGTGCGATTCGACCACCTGCGACGCGGACCTGATGACGTGTCAGCCATGCGACGACACCACGGAGACGGAGCGCGACCGCGGTTGCACAGCGGGGCTGCCCGCGTGCGCGACGAGCGCCGGAGTGAACATGTGCGTGGAGTGTACGGGCGACGCTCAGTGTGGCGGCGGCGAGGTCTGCGTGAACATGATGTGCGTGTTCTGCTCTGACGACGTCGGCGGGATCGGAACGGACACCGGTTGCAATGACGCGTCGCCCCTGTGCGATACATCCGGCGCCGTGCCGACCTGTCGCCACTGCATTGACGACACCGCTGGCGGCGCGGACACGGGCTGCACCGCTTCGCTGCCGGTCTGCGACGCGACGACTCCGA
>JBLHKB010000401.1:0-6656 GCA_047619315.1 Polyangiales bacterium | reverse complement strand
CGCGCGAGCTCCCCCTCGGACACGATGTCGGCGCCGCAGCCGCGCGATGCAAGGCGTCGCAAGAGCGCTAAATTCCCGTTGGCTTTCACCGCGTAGGCTACGAGCGTCGCGCGCGCACCGACCTTGACCGCCGATGAAGACACCGCGTCGTAAGCGTCGTCGATGGCCCGCGCGGAATACACGAAGGTCGGCGTATCGATGTCTCGTGCGATGTCTTCAAGGCTCACGCCGTCACAGTGGAGGACGCCGCTCTGCCATTGGAAATAAGCGCTCTCTGGAACGTCGTGGCGCACGAACGCTGGCGCCTTCGCGGGGCTCACGGTTCGTTCCGTGCGTCGGTGGAAAGGCCAACAGGATCTGCTCCGCGGTCGCGAAGACGAGTGAGCAACTCTTCCGTCGCAGCGGCTACCTGTGCCTTCGCTGGCCCCCCGAAGATATTCCGACGTTCGACGGCTGTCTCCATGTCGAGGGCATCAAAAATGCTCTCGTCAAAGGCCGCGTGAGCTTTCTTGAATTGAGCGATAGGCAGCTCTGCCAAGACCTTTGACTCCGCGGCCGCTTGGGCCACGAGACTACCGGCCACGTGGTGCGCTTCGCGGAAAGGTACGCCACGCGCGGCCAGCCAGTCGGCGACCTCTGTGGCATCGAGAAACCCTTCACGAAGCGCACTGCGCATATTCGCAGCGTTAAACCGGGCCCCGGCGATGGCTCCTGCGAGCACTTCGAGTGTGTCGTTCACGGTGTCGAAGGCATCAAAGACGGGCGTCTTGTCCTCTTGGAGGTCTCGGTTGTACGCGAGGGGCAGACCCTTAAGGGTGACCAACAGATTGACGAGATGTCCGATAACGCGACCTGTCTTCCCGCGGGCAAGCTCCGCCATGTCTGGGTTCTTCTTCTGCGGCATGATCGAAGAGCCCGTCGTAAACGCGTCACTCATGACGACGAAACCGAACTCTTGGCTAGACCAAAGGACAAGCTCTTCCGCCATGCGGCTGAGGTGGACCGCGCAGCAGGCGAGGGCGCTTACCGTTTCGATGAGAAAGTCGCGGTCGCCCGTCGCGTCGATGCTGTTCCGC
The DNA here is from genome assembly GCA_047619315.1 of Polyangiales bacterium. Classification (GTDB taxonomy): domain Bacteria; phylum Myxococcota_A; class Polyangia; order Polyangiales; family Houyiibacteriaceae; genus JBCCRV01. The sequence goes on along the minus strand of JBLHKB010000401.1, from coordinate 5,580 downwards.
ATCGGGCTGCGGAATCCGAGGGCCGTCGAGACCGCGTCCCGGTCTAGCGGAAACGTTGTCCCGGCGAGAGCTGCGCTGCCCAGTGGGCATTCGTTGAGTCTGCGCGCGGCGTCCTCCAGTCGGCCTCGATCGCGATCGAGCATTTCCGCCCAAGCCAAGAGATGGTGTGCGAGTCGAATCGGCTGAGCGCGCTGCAGGTGTGTGTAGCCTGGCATGAGCACATCGATGGTGGCTGAAGCACGAGCCGCGAGAACAGCCTGCATTCGGTCGATGCGGGCCATGGTTTCGTAGATGGATTTGCGAACCCAGAGACGCATGTCTGTGGCCACTTGGTCGTTTCGCGACCGACCTGTGTGCAGCTTCCCGCCGGCTTCGCCTATGCGCTCCGTGAGCACCGCTTCGATGTTCATGTGAACATCCTCGCGACCCGGATCCCATACGAACTCGCCAGCTTCGATCTCTGCGCGGATCGCGCCCAGACCATTCAGGATAGCGTCGCGCTCGTCGTCGCTGATGATCCCCTGCGCGGCGAGCATGGTCGCGTGCGCCACCGAGCCCTCGATGTCTTCAAAGGCGAGACGTGAGTCCACGTCCACGCTCGCGCTATAGCGAAGTGCGAGCGAATTGAGTTCTTCGCTAAAGCGTCCACCCCAGGCTTTTTTACTCATGTCGTTCTATCCTTATTGTGACGGCAAGCGAAGTTCGATACGGCGCAGCAGGCGAGCGCCCGCTGGCAGAGCAAAAGCGTCGACACCTACGGCGATGACGGCTGCGGCTGCGGGAACCACCCATCCCAAGGCGGCGCCGGCCACGAGCATGCCGCCCGCGCCTACAGCGAGGGCGACGCCCCGTGTGGCCTCTTTGCGCGCGGCTCGGGCGATCCAAAGTGCCGCCGCGGCGTCGCGGACGTCAACGCCGGCGATGGCGACTCCACGTTCGCCCTCGGGCAGGCCGGCGTAGTTGAGTAGAATGGGAACATCGGCGGCTTCCAATGGGAGCGAGTTGAGTGGAAGACGACCTGCCACGGCCACGAGTCCCCCCGAGTCGCGCAGGCGCCGCACCGCTTCCTGCTGTTCGCTTGGCAAAAGCTCGGCCTTGACGTTGCTGACGTCGAGGGGCGCCGCGAGGGAGGCCACTGTCGCTCGGTGATCCCCACTCAAGAGCACCACGTCGATGCCCAAATCGAAGATGCGCTGCACAGCCGCGCGTGACCCAGGGCGTACGGGGTCCTGAAGGCTGATGACCGCACGTACTCGTCCGCCGAGGCCGACAAAGAGTGCCGTCTGGCCTCGCTCTTCGGCGCGCTTGGCGAGCTCATCGGCCATGGCGATGCTGACGCCTTCGTCGAGGAGAAGCTGTCGGGTGCCAACAACGAGAGCGGCGCCATCTTGAGTGATCGCCATGATGCCGCGTCCCGCGATTCGTGTCGCGCGTCGTAGGAGGACAGGTGAGATCGAACGGGCGTGGGCGTATCGGATGAGCGCACGCGCGATAGGGTGTGATTCGAGTCTCACTTCGGCGCCGGCGATCATCGAGATTAGGTCTCTGACGTCGCTATCACCCACGGGAAAGACTTCGACGACCTCTGGGTTCCCCTCCGTGACGACACCGGACACACAAAGCGCCGCCGTCGTGACGCGTCCCGCCGACTCCATGGAGCGTGCGTCCTGATAGATGATTCCGCGCGAGCCGGCACTTGCGGCTGCGGCGACGAAGGGTGATTCCGCGCCTCGCCGCGCTGCCAGAAGAGGTGCAGCGAGGAGCACAGCGGCGGCCGCCGAGAGGCTGCCCCAAAGGCCGGGGTCGCCGGTGAGTGCAAGGCCGAGGGGTGCCGCTGCGAGAGCGATCAGGCCACCGTACCGTGTCACTCGGTCTGCCAAGCGACCGATGCGCGCCGCGTGAGGTCCGTGAACATCGCCGTATCGGATAGGCCGCATAAGCGCGCGTTCGTCACCGACACGGCTTGCCATGATTCGTAGAGCTCCATCGGTGACGCGAGCGCCGGCCAAGACCCGCATGCCAGCTTTGATTCGCGCAGGCGTTCCTGCCGTGGGGTGGATCAGGACGCTCGCTTCACCGCTGACGACGACACCATCCACGGCGACCGTCTCGCCTTCGATAACGAGGATCTCTGATCCGACTCGTAGCGCTGCGACCGGAACTTCTTCGTAGCGTGCGTGCTCTTCTTTGGCTGGAATGCGCGCGCGCGTTGGAAAGCGCGATACCAATTCGTGGACGACCTCGGCGACTGGCTGTCGTGCGCGCCGGTCCAGCCAGGAGCGAGCCACCATCGCTAGCGCTGCGATGGCTGCACCAGAGAGTCCGGCGTTTTGTCCAAGCTTCAGAAATGCGAGCATTCCCGCACCGGCGGCGAGGGTGGCACCCAGAGGACCCGCCACCCACGCGACGGCACCGACATCAGCCCTCGCGCCGGCGCCTCGAATCAATGCGACGACGGACGCGAGGGTTGTGCAACCCAGAGAGACCAGGGCGAGTGGCCAGGATTCGGCCGCGAGACCCAAGCCAAATCCCGCCGCAGCGAGGAAGATGCCACTCCAGGGGAGCGGAACAGGTTCCGGCGCGAAAATAGCGCGCCGGGCAGCGGTTTCGTTTGCCCTCGCCTGAAGCGCGATGCGCGGCATGGTCGCTTCTCGGACCTGCTGGGGCACCGAAGTGGTCCGGGCCGGGGGCGGGGTCGTTTCGTGTTCACGGCTGCCCTGGCGGAAGTCCGATGCACACGAAACACTGCACAGGTAGCGCGGCCCGCTTTCCAAGAGCACCAAGCGTGTCGCCCGAAGCGCATCCACGGCCTTGCCACAGGACGGGCAGGGCAAGGGTTCAGCGGGCGGACGGTCGGGGTGCACGCCAGGTGGTACGAGCGCCCACACCAGGCGTCAACTGCCCTCGAAGGACAGGAGTGGAACTGAGGGTATCGAAGGGTAAAATATCTGAAAACCTGCCGTTTTCTGGACCCCGAAGCACGGCATGTGCGAGCCCTCTGTCATGGTCCCTTCGGCCTTTTCACGCTTCGTCGCGTTGCTTGTTCTAAGCGCGGGATGCGGGCCTGCGCCAAGCGGCCCCGGCGAGGGAGACAAGGGCGACGCGGAAGTGCCTTCAGCGCAGGCGGCCGTGGAGGCCATTGCTGAGCCAAGCGCGCCGGTGGCCGTGCCAATTCCCGTCGATCCAGATGAGGGAAACGATGTTCTCGAGCGCCTCCGAGCGAGCGAGCAGGCGAGCGAGCGAGCCTTCGACGATCGCTACCCGAACCATGGCATCACGACGCATTTCCTAGCCCGAGTGCGCGCCCTGCCCAACGCATCGGCTCCGGTGGCTGGCTACATGAGGCGTGGTTCGCGCTTTCGAGCCACGGGCCGTGTACCCGGCGTTGGGTGCCGTCGTGGTTGGTTCGAAGTTCCAGGCGGTGGGTTCGTGTGCCGCGATGAAGGGACCCTCATCGACGATGAGGCTCCAGAATTTGCGCCCATCCCAGTGCAACCCGCACTCGAAGATCCGCTCCCCTACGAATACGCCTTCGCCCGCCGCCGCAACGTTCCACAGTTTTGGCGATTGCCGAGTGAGGACGAAGAGGAGCGCATCACCGACATGTTTCGCAACATCGTTCGCCCGGGATCTTCCGGGGCCGAGGTGTCAGTCGATGCTCCCCCGGCGCCCGGCAGCGAAGACGAAGAAGAGGCGCGCATTCTTCCGGAAAACGTGACGCTCCCTGACTTTGTCCGGCAACGCATGCGCGCGGGATTCTACGTGAGCATCGACGAGCGAAACCCCGACGAACAGAGCGAATTCTTGCGTACAGTGCGCGGTGGGTACGTGCGCGAAGCCCTGCTCGATGAGCCCACACCGTCACGTCATCATGGCGTTGTCCTGGGCGGCGGCTCACGACTGCCCCTCGCTTTTACCCTTCGGGACGGGACTCATCGCTTGCGACGAGTCGGCACCACGCGCCGTTATGAGAGCGCCGGGACGCTCGAGCGCCACTCCGCCATCGACGTGGCTGAGATGATCGATCGAAACGGAAGCAGTTACCTCGTCGACGGCGAGGGGTACACGATCCGGCGGAGCGCTGTTCGCATCGCCGCCGCCGTCGCCCGTCCACCGCGCGTGCGTGAAACGCATCGCTGGCTGCACATATCCTTGAGCGAGCAAACGCTGGTTGCTTACGAAGGCGACACTCCCGTCTATGCGACGAGCGTATCGACGGGCCGCGAAGGGTTCGAGACCCCGACGGGCCTCTACCGCATTCAATCCAAGCATGTGTCCACCACGATGGACGACCTGACGAGCGAAGAGGGCGCCTATCAGATCGAAGATGTCCCGTGGACGATGTACTTCGAAGGCAATTACGCGCTTCATACGGCGTTTTGGCACGACCAGTTTGGTCGCGTACGCAGTCATGGATGCGTCAACCTTTCACCCGCCGACGCTCGCTGGGTGTTCCACTGGGCGGGCCCGCATCTTCCAGCTTCTTGGCACGCCGTCTTCGCGGACCGTGAGCGAGTTGGAACGTGGGTGTACATCACCGACAGCTAGCATCGCTGCCCCAACGCCATTGGAGCACTGCGAAAATGACGTGCGCTGCGGTAGGCTGTGTGGATGAAGCGAACGAGAACCGGTCTGACGCAAGCGCTGCTCAACTCTATGCTCGTGAGAGCCTGGGGACTGGGCGTCTGCGTGCTTGGTCTCGGATGTGGCGACGACGATGCGGCGCTACCGATGGACGGCGCCGTCTCGGATGTGGGCGACATCGGGACAGCCGACGTCGCCACAGCCGACGCGGGCTCCAGCACCGGTGGCAATGTCAGCTTCGTGCCAATCTACGAGGCTGGTAGCGCCTGGGACAGCAATGCGGAAGCGCGCACCATGGTGGACGAGGTCTTTACTGATTTCTCGGCACATCTTCGAACGTCGGGCGCATGGGAGTCGGTCATTGAGGTGTATCTCAGTGATGACAACGACCAGAACGCGAACACGTCCTTCGGTGGCATGTTGGTCGCCGAGGTCGATGGGCAGTCGGTGCGCGTGGTCGCCGCCTGGGCGAGCATCGTGCAAAACGTGGTCGACGAACCGGCATCGCCAGACGGCGCGAACTCAGAGTTTAGCGTGCACTTCAACGTAGACGCAAACTCGGACAACCGAGGACTCTTGCGGCACGAAATGATGCATGGGCTAGGCGCCGTGAACAGTTTACCCAACTTTGTCATGACCGACGCCGACGAGCTGACGGCGTCGATGCCAGGGGAGCGAATCGAGGCCGCGCTCTACGACCTGCAGCTCGTCGACCTCGACGGAGAACGGCTTCTTGGAAACTACGCGGGTGGAACATACGAGGTGCAGCCCTATCGGATCGAAACCACGCTCGTCGAATGGATGGACGGGGGCGGAGGAATCTTCTTCCGCGGGATCGAAGGGAGCGGATCCATCGACATGGAGTGTGGGACGTTTCCGCTCGGCCCCGAGCGCGGCGGTATCGTTCTCAACGAACCTGCGGACGTGATGTCCGCGGGCGTTCATCCGACCTGGGACACCATCGCCGCCCCAGACCTCGCGTTCTTCAGAGCGATG
>JBLHKB010000400.1:0-6658 GCA_047619315.1 Polyangiales bacterium | reverse complement strand
TGCTGTCGTGCGGCCCGCAACGTCGCCTGCTGTCGCGCGGTCTGCTGCGTCGCGTTCTGCTGCGGAGGCCGCGCCTGGATGACGGGTAGGGCCACCACCGCACCGGCTTCGTCGTCACTGCCGTTCGCTTCGCCGTTCGTTTCAACGTCCTCCGCGAGTTCTTCCTCCGCGAGTTCTTCCTCCGCGAGTTCTTCCTCCGCGAGTTCTTCCTCCGCGAGTTCTTCCTCCGCGAAGTCTTGTTCGACATCGCTCTCGGAATCCAGTTCGGCCCAAGAGCGTACTTCTACTTCAACGCAAACAGCCGTCTGCGCGTTCGCGCTTCCGAGACCCACCAAACAAGTGGCTCCCGCAAGCGCAGCAATTCGTTTCAACATTGCGGCCTCCTTTTGAGAGGGGGCAGTGCAAGCCACGTGCCTAGCAAATCCTCCAGAGTTCAGCGCTTTCGCCTTCGAGAAGCGTTGCTGCCGGCCACGTGTGTGGCGTGAATGTGTTGCTCCAAGCAACGTTGCCAATTTGCGACAACGGCCGCGCAGTCAGCGATCCATCACCATCGCAGGCGCTTCTTCGGTGTACCCCACGAGAAACGTGGAAGCTGGCATTCGGTCAGTCTCCCCCAGAGTGGGAAGGCGCCGCCGGTCAGCGAGCGTCCGAATGCCAAGTTATGGTCATCGTCAGAACTCCATCACCATCACAAGCGCTTCCTCCCCTTCGAACTCTTCCCACGGACACTCGACGCAGTTCACCTGCTCACCCGTGCCATTCGCGCGCCGGTGCACCACCGTGTAGTCACCCGGCGGCAAGCGGGACATGTCGTAGATCTGCGTGTGGGAGAAGCCGCAGCCGTTCACCGTTCTGTTGTCCCGGAGCGCCATGATCACCGGCACGTCGACGGACACGCCGTCCAAGTAGAACTCGAGTGGCTCGCCGGCGAGGGACCTGCTCTCTTCGTACTCCACGTAGAAAAACGAGCCCTGAGCCGGCCCCTGTTCGCCCCAGTTCGGGCTGAAACTAGAGCCCGATTCGCCGATGCCAAACGTCAACGCAGAGGGGCCCCCGGAACAGCACCCCATCACGAAGAGGCCGGCGCCCGCCACGCCAGCGATGAGCGTCGCGCCAGCGAATGAGCGCGTGAAAGAAAAGTTCATGGCGCCAGCCTAGCAAGAGAGCGCAGTATCGCTGGTCGCCTTCAGAACTCGAAGCCGTTCGCCGGAATTCCCTTGCTCCAAGTAGTGCTGCAGAGGCTGCAGCGCCGACTCGAGGGGAGGGTGATCTCGTCATGGGCCGATGCTGCCGCGCGGCGCCTAGGTGAGCCAGCTTGCGGCGTTAGCTCCAGAACGCGACGACATCCTGCGCGGTTTCACGCTTCTTTAGAACGTGAATCTTCGTCCCCTCGAGACCGACCACCTTGGGCAGGCCGCGATTGCAATGGCGCGACCAAAGACTGAGCGTGTAGGCGCCGCAGTCCCGCACGACGAGCAGGTCACTCGGCTCTAGCGCCGGAAGTAGGATGTCACGCGCGAGCACATCGCCGCCGAAGCAAAGCGGTCCCACGACGGTCACCGGTTCAAGTGTGTCCGAGGTCTTTTGTCGGCCGTCCGCCGTCAGCACCAGGAACTCATGGCGCCAGCTCTCGGGTTGGTACACCGGGCGCATGAACGCATCGGCCCCGAGGTGTATCACCGCCACTCGCTTGCCTTCCTCTTCCTTCAGGTACTCGATGCGGCTGACGGCGAAACCACTCCCCGCATGAATAGCTCGGCCAAGCTCCGTGATCAGTCGAGGTGGCGCTGCATCCGCGCTCCCTTGAAAAAGCCCCGGGACCTCTGCTCGCAACATCGCGACGTAGGTCTCAAGCTCAGGAGGCGTGTCCCCTTGTACGTACGCCACAGGCAAACCTCCGCCGATATCTAGCTCCGTCACTGGAGCGGCGCGCAGGCTCTCGATCTCCTCCTTGAGTTCCCAAGCGATCTTCACCGCAGCGACGAGCTGGTCGATGCTGCAGCCCTGTGAGCCAACGTGAACATGCAGTCCATCGAGCCACGGGTAGCGTGCAAACGCGTCGATGATCTCTGCGCGGCGAGAACGTATCGGCAACCCAAACTTCGAGAAGGTGCCGGCCACGGACGTCGCGGCGATGGTCCCTCCGCCAACTTGCGGGTTGATGCGCAGACCGACATGGCCTGCCGGGCGCCCGCCGGTAGGGACGTGCTGCGCAACGCGGCGAAGCTCCTCGAAGTTGTCGAGGTTTAAGTGGATGCCCAAGTTCAACGCGTAGGCGAGCTCCTCGTCTGTCTTCGCCGGCGAGTCGAAGACAACACGGGCTGGCGCGCATCCTGCCGCGAGGGCGAGCATCACCTCTTCGTGAGACGCACACTCAAGACCCGCACCGAGAGAAACCAGATGGCGCAGCACCCCGAGGACGGGGTTGGCCTTCACCGCCACCGCATGGAGCGCCGAAGATGGGAACGCGTCCGTCAGCTGCGCGAGCTGGGATGCCATGCGTTCGAGGTCGTGAACAAAGAGCGAGCGCTCTCCCTCGAGGTGACCCTCCTGAACGAGACGCGCTGTTCGCGAAGCGAGCGCGTCCTCATCAAGTCGATCGGTCCAGGTACTCTTGTTCACGCTCATGTGCCGGGCTCCCGCGGTTCCCGTTCGAGAAGGACGTCCAGATGGCTGACGATGAGTTCGAGCTTCATCCGCAGAATCTCCAGCTGAGCGCGAAGCCAATGCAGCCGCGTTTGGTACGTCGGAGCGAGGCGCGTGTCGCTGGCCACGCGGGTGACAAGAGCGCTCCCGAGGGCGACACGTAGTACGGCGCGCTCGCTGTCTGCGCTGCCGCTGAGGAGCACTGGCTGCCCAACATGAATCGAGCGCGCGAGCACCGCTTTTTGCTCACCGCTGAGCTCCAGCAGTAGCCCGGAGATGTCGCGGTTCAGCCAGTCGAAGATGCGCTTCAAGTCCGCTCGCCCGATGAGGGCGCCGGTGGGTCGACGCAGAAAGAACGGAAAGACCGTCGTCTTCGACTCGAGGAGTCGCTGGGGCTCGGACTCTCGCTGCTCCGCTAGATTTACCGGCACCAGTTGGACGATGTCCGAGTTCGCCAGGAGCTCCGGCACGGCCTTTTCCCACGCGCGTAGGATCTCGAGCCGGCACGTCGGCTCGATGGCGTAGTAGGCGGAGATCTGTGCGATAGCCGCACCCCAGCGCAGAACGAGGCCAAGGTTTGGACCCTGAGGAAGCGAAGCGCGCAGCTCAGTCCATGCCGCCGGAAGCTCCGCTTGTGTGAAGTAGTCGGAGAGCCCTTCGGGCAGAGCGGATAGACCCGTTTCGGAAGGCCAGAGGTTCTGCGGCACGAAGAGTGCGCCGGAGAAGGACGGACCGCCGTAGAACTTCGAGCCCGTGAACAACACCATGAAACCTCGGGTGAGGGCTTCTCTCAAACCCCGGCGACTCACTCGGCCCTGTGCAGCATCGACCAGCACATGGACCTGATCCGGATAGCGCTCGCGCAGCGCTTGGACCCGCGTCAGCCGCGGCGCGTGCACGCCGGTCTTTGAGTGCGCCACGATGTGCAGTAAGACCTTGGAGCCCGCAGCCACCGCTCTTTCCACCATGCGCTCCGCTTCGTCGTCGAGGCTCCCCGCCGAGTTCATCAGCCCTTCGTCGTCGCGAAGCACGATGGTGCGAACCTCCACGTTGTCGCTGAGCTTCGCGTCGACGGACTCACCGGGCTCACGCGTCGCGCCACAAGGCACCGTCGGCAAGAAGTGGCGGCCACCCGCGGCGAGCGTCGTCCCGCTGCCCACCTCCGATGGCCCCGCGACGATGTTCACCACCCCTTGGTCGCTGCCCGCGCGAACCAACGCCAGCGCGAGATACTCCGCGTCCGTACCCGAGGGGCAGAACGCGACCTCGACGGAGTCGTCGTCCAGCTCGAGCTTACCCACGAGTCCCGCGCGCGCCTCTTGTAGCAGCGTCTCCGCTTCGGCATCGACGGCACCTTCGCCGCCAGCGCGAGCCGCGCCCCGCAACCGGTACAGAGCCTCGCGCGCGCCGGCAACGCCGACGCGGCTGGAAGACGAACTCGTGCAACTGCCAAACGCCACTACGTCGCGGTGCCGTGGCGTGCAGCCATATCGGTTGAACCCCGTGACATCGCGGACCCGGATTCGGTCATCGCCGCCAAGGGCCAGGATCGTTTCGTAAGACTCGCTAAGGACGAGCGCGGCTCGATCGATTTTGGCTTCTCCAGGGGACATGGAGAGCGTTTAGTAGGAGCTAGGTCCGGCGTCGACTGTTTTACCGGCGTCGACGGTGCCTCCAGCTCGCTAAGAGCCGCACCTATCGTTTGATAGGCGTGCGGGAAGTCATGTTCGCCCCGTGTTCACTCGGCGTCCGGCGCGGCGTCCGGCGCGGCGTCCGGTGCGGCGTCCGGTGCGGCGTCGAGCGCTGCGACGACCGCTTCCATCAACTGCACGTCCGAAGGCATCCGATGGAAGGTCGTGGCGATCCGCCCGTCGGCTCCAACAACGAACGTGGCGGGCAGCCGTCGAACGCCATACGCAAGGCTCATGTCGACCTGTCCCGGCAGGAAGCGTGTGCCGACGGGAAACTCGATACCCCACTCGCGAACGACATTGGCAGTCGCAGCTCCGGTGCTCTCACCCACCATCAGTCCGAGCACAGGCCCGCCGCCCGACGACGCGAGCCTTCGGTGGACCGCGTTGAGCGACGGCGCCAATCCTCGACACGGGCCGCAATGTGGGCTCCAGAAGTCCACGACATACACCTTCCCGATCAAGTCGTCGCTGTCGAGCACCGTAGCATCGGCGATGCGCATCACGACCCGGGGAGCCACGTCGCCAACGGCCACCGTCGGCTCCTGGGACACCGCAACGGAGGCCAGCGGGAGCGCGAGTAGACAGAGAGTGTAGATGTGGCGAAGGAACACGTGCACAGCATAACGGCAAACGACCATGTTTACTTGAGTGTCTCCGACCGGCTCATCGCATGACGTTCCCGCGGGAACGCTTCATCGCGCTACGCGAGCAGCGCCCGAAGCTGCGCCAGATCAAGCTTCTTCGCCTCGTTGATGCCTTCAAGGAGATCATCGGCCAACGCCCGCTTCTTGTGGTGCAGCGCGAGGATCTTCTCTTCGATGGTCCCCGCGCTGATCAGCCGGTACACCGTCACTGGCCGTGTCTGGCCGATGCGGTGGCTGCGACCCGTCGCTTGCTCTTCCACCGCTGGGTTCCACCAAGGGTCTAGGTGAATTACATAGTCGGCGCCGGTGAGGTTGATGCCGACGCCGCCGGCTCTGAGACTGATCACGAAGACGTCGCCTTCGCCATCTTGAAACGCGTCGATGCGGCGCGTGCGTTCGGTGGCGCTCACGGAGCCGTCAATGGACTGGTAGCTGATGCTCGCGCCATCGAGGCCCCGCCGCACCAACGCGAGGGCGCCGAGAAACTGACTGAAGACGAGCACTCGGTGCCCCTCGGCACGCAGCGCCCCCACCCGTTCCAAAAGCTCCGCGATCTTTGAGCCTGCGGGGGCGTCGTCGTCGATGAGCCGTGGGTCCACCGCCGCCTGCCGGAGCCGTGTGATCTCCGCGAGGATCGAGATTCGGTTCGGCGCCGCGTCACCATCCACAGCGATGACCTGTTCAAGAGCGCGCAGCCGGACCGCTTCGTAGAACGCACGTTCGCGTTCGTTTGGGCTCACCATGAGTGTCACCTCGGTGCGTTGCGGGAGCTCGTCGAGCACTTGGCTTTTCGTGCGCCGCAGCATGAATGGGCGCAGGAGCGCACGGAGCTCCCGCGAGCGTTGGCGTTCGCCGGCGGCGATGGGCTGCGCATAGTGTTCTTCGAAACGCTTCTTGGACCCCAGCAGCCCTGGCACCGTGGCCTCCATCAGGCTCCAAAGTTCGCCCAGGTGGTTTTCGATGGGTGTCCCGGAGAGTGAGAGTCGAAAGTGCGCCCTCAGCGCCTTCGACGCCTTCGAACGTTTCGTCCCAGAGTTCTTGAGCATGTGGGCTTCGTCAAAAACGACGCTGTCGAAGTCGACGCCGGCGAGTCGTTCGCCTTCGCGTTGCAGGAGCCCGTACGAGCACACCAGCACGTCCGACGCGCCCAGCTCGTCGAGGGCACGGCCGCGGTCCTCCGCATCCGCCAAGAGTGCGACCTTGAGCGAGGGCGCAAAGCGTCGCGCCTCGGAGATCCAGTTCGACGCCACGGAGCTCGGCGCCACGACGAGTGCCGGGCCCTTCTTTCGCCGCAGGCACAGCAGCGCCAGCGTTTGAATCGTTTTGCCCAGACCCATGTCGTCGGCCAAGCATGCGCCGAGTCCCGCTTCGGCGAGCTGGGCGAGCCAGCGAAAGCCGTCGAGCTGATAGTCGCGCAGCTCTGCGCGAAACCCTTTGGGAACCCGTGGGCGTAGCGCAAGGGCGCGCTCAAACGCTGCGTATCGCTCGCCGCTCGCCTCGTCGAGGTCGAACTCTCCGCCGGCGGCGAGCTCGGCGATGAGAGGAAGCGTCGCGACACTCGCCGTCGCTCCAGACTTCTTCAGCGTCGCGACGCCCTCATACGCGTCGAGGCGCTTCCTCAGCTCGTCGCTGATTGCGACGAACTGTTCCTTGCCGAGCTGAACGAAGCGCTTG
>JBLHKB010000399.1:0-6661 GCA_047619315.1 Polyangiales bacterium | reverse complement strand
CCTCGACGAAACGCGTCATCGCGCTCATCCGTGATGAGCGCGACAACGCAGAGAGCGTGATGAGAGCCAACACGACCAGAATGGGCGTTACGCGCGCCATGGGCGAGCAGGGTACCGCACTATTCAAGGACGTGAAAAGAAGCTACTCAAGTTCGTTCTGACGCCAAATCGCGGCAGCTCTGTATAGCTGACCGTCTTCGTCCACGCCGGCTGCGAGTTCGAAGAGGCTCTGCACCCCATCGCCGTCGAGATCGCCCGCGGCTTGGAACTGGTAGATTGGAGTGCTCGGGCCGGACGTGTCACCACAAGTTCCACCTCCAACCAAGGCGATCACTCGGTATTGGTAGTAAATGGGGTCCGCTATCATTACGTTCATGGCCTCAAATGAGGGCTGACCGGGTTCAGCGCTCCACATAAGTACACTTTTATCCTGGCTCGGGGCGTTGCTCGTCTCGGCGGACGCAACAATGCACCGAGTGGTGACGACGCCCACCGCGCCTCGGGCTGGCACTCCACGGTTTGTGGCGCGCTCTTCTAGATAATAGGACGCAGCACCCACGAACATTGATTTGAGGTTGGCGCTAGCCTCGGCCGTCTTCGACCGCTTCACATAGTTGATGAAAGCTGGGATCGCGATGGCTGCGAGTATCCCGATGATGGCCACAACAATCATCAATTCGATGAGCGTAAAGCCTGACTTGCGGTGGCGTGTAAGGATTTTCATCTTCATCATAACAATGGTTCGGCTACGGCTAGAGACAGGAACAGAATATTCTTCTGGCATCAAAACTAACAGGTCTGTTGGGATAAAAAAAAGGGAAGGTCAAAGGCCTTCCCTCTTTTGAGCGAGATTACTTACTCAAGCTCATTCTGGCGGAAGATACCTGCGGCTCGGTAGAGCTGAGCGTCTTCATCAACACCGGCTGAGAGCTCGAAGAGGCTAGTGACGCCATCGCCATCGAGGTCTCCAATCGCCTGCAGCTGGTAGATTTGCGTACTCGCGGCGGAGTCATCCCCGCACAGACCAGCATTGACCAGAGCGACAACATTGTACTGGTAGTAAATCGGGTCCGCGATCATCGTGTTCAGGTTCTCGAAGGTCAGGCGATTCGGTTCGCCACTCCACAAGAGGACCGTCTTGTCCTGGCTTGGCGCATTGCTGGTCGTACCACTCACGACGATGCATCGAGTGACGGCGATGGCGCCTGCGCCACGGGCTTGGATTCCGCGTTCCGTCTGAATCTCGTTCGAGTAGTACGTCGCCGCGCCGGTGAACATCGACTTCAGGTTTGCAGCCGCTTCCGAGGTCTTCGCTCGCTTGATGTAGTTGATGAAGGCGGGAATCGCGATGGCCGCGAGGATGCCGATAATGGCAACGACGATCATAAGCTCGATGAGGGTGAAGCCCTCTTTTTTACGCATCAGTTTGGTGATGTTCATTTTTGATATCTCTTCTCTATTGGGTGGGTAGCCAATGAGTGGCTGGAGTCTGCAGGGAACGTATGCACACGACGGGCCAACGCCTGACTTTAGGGTTTTGTCACCTTTTTGTTCGTCTCTGAGTCCAAAGTGACGTTTTTCGGCAGTCAGGGAACGGGCAGGCGACGAAAAACGTCACCCATCTGTCTAAGAGACGACCGAGCGGAGAGATGGGTGAGCGGAGGACAAAAAAAAAGCCCCCATCGCGAAAGCGATGGAGGCGCACCGAGGAGCCGACCTTGGAGAGGCTTATTCCCAGCCCTTCGCTTCGCTCACCCAAATACGAGAAGCACCCGAGTACGTTTCCATCAGGAGGAGGTCGCCATCGTTGTCGAGGTCTGCGCGCGCAGCCGCGACAAACCAAAAGTCAGTGGAAGAGAGGTTGCTTGTCCCTGGCGGCGCCTGCCCGGGTACACCCGCGACTGACGCATACTGAAAGCGAATGGTTCCGTCCGGGCGCGCTCCAAGCTGCGTCCAGTTTCCGTCGTTGACGGGCCAGGTCTGCACCTCGCCGGGCCCCGGAAGGGCTGCGGGTGTGTACGTCCCGATGGCTTGGCCATCCACCGCGCAATACGAGCCGAACTCCGCGCGATAGGTCTCTTGCTTTTGGCGAATATCAGCCAGGAACCCCGTCGCCTCGACGGCTCGCGACCGCTGTAGATATCCCTGAAAACTAGGAACAGCGATGGCTGCAAGCACACCAATGATCGCAACGGTGATCATCAATTCGATGAGCGAAAAACCGCTGCGTGAACCGTTCCTTCGGTAACGGAGAGAACTTGGATTGGCGATGATGAGCTGACGCATCAGGGGCTCCGAAACGCTGAGGGGGAGGGAGGAATGGGACCCTCGCGCGACTATTAGGCTATCGGAACGAACGGCAGCCGTCGACCGTCTTTCAATCTGGGCCCAGATCGTACTTCGCCAAACGGTAGCGAAAACTCCGAAAAGTCATGTTCAAAAACTTGGCCGCGCGCTTGCGAACGCCTCCGTTTTTTTCCAGCGCTTGCAGCAGAATCGCGTGTTCGATGGCTGCGAGATGGGCGTCCAAATCGAAGCCTTCCTCGAGGTCCGGGACCGCGACACCAGGTACTCGCGTGGACAAAACAGCGCCGCCGCCGCCCAAGTCCTCGACGTCGATGGTGTCGGTGACGGCCAAAGCGACGGCGCGTTCAATGCGGTTTTCAAGTTCGCGCACGTTCCCCGGAAAGTCTTGACGAGAAAGCCAAGCCAGCGCCTCTGGGAGGAATTTGAGTGAGCGTTCTTGAAGAGCGTTGTGCTTCGCGAGAAGATGTTCCGCGAGTGGTCGTACGTCTTCCGGGCGCTCTCGCAGGCTTGGAAGGGGCAGACGAATCACGTTGAGTCTGTAGAAGAGGTCTTCCCGAAAACGGCCTTCTTGTACCTCGTCCTCAAGGTCTCTGTTCGTGGCGGCGACGACCCGAGCATCCGTCGCGAGTTCCTTCGACCCGCCCACTCGCCTCACTTTTCGTTCTTGTAGAACGCGAAGCAATTTTACTTGCAGCGAGAGAGGGAGTTCTCCCAACTCGTCGAGAAAAATCGTGCCACCGTTGGCTGCTCGAAACAGACCATCTTTCGCCTGACTGGCGCCCGTGAATGCTCCCTTTTCGTGGCCGAAGAGTTCGCTCTCCATCAGGCTTTCGGGGAGCGCTCCGCAATTCACGACGACAAACGGACCCGCTGAGCGGGGACCTTGATCGTGGAGCGCGCGAGCGACGAGCTCTTTGCCCGTGCCGCTTTCTCCGGTCACCAAGACGCTTGTGCGGGCTGAAGCGGCACGCTGAATCAAGGCGCGCAGGTTCACCATCGAGGCGGAGAGGCCAACAAGCCGACGACCTCCACCGTGAAGTCGCTCACGAAGCGCGGCATTCTCCACCAGGATTCGACGTTTCTCCACGGCCTTTTCAAGCGTCGCGATGAGAACTGAGTTTTGAAACGGTTTCTCGAGGTAGTCGTAGGCCCCTTTGCGCATCGCTTCGACGGCGCGCTCGGTGGTCGCGTGTGCTGTAAAAAGCACAACCTGGGTGCTCACGTCGTTCTGCTTCGTCAACTCGAGCACATCGAGCCCTGTCCCATCGGGCATGAGGAGGTCGGTGAGCACAGCGTCGAACGACGGTGAGGACGCGAGGGTTACTTGTGCTGCTTCGACACCGTTTACGACGGTTGCGTCGAAACCGGCCCGTCGAAGAAGCACCTGAAGCATCTCACGAAGGGCGGGCTCGTCATCCACAACGAGGATGCGTCCCAGATGCTCGTCACTCATCGGTGACCTCGAGCTGATCGGCGCGCCGACAACGCATCAGGAGAAGCCCGTGCGCCGTTCGCTCTTGGCGTCCATCGGCGTCGAGGCCACGCCATGAACCGCATCATAGGCGATCAGCAAAGTGCTGGAATCGGATGTGCGCGTCAGAATGACTAGGTCTTCGCTGAGCTCGACGCTTTCGATGGGGCCAAGAACCATCGCCTGGCCGGGTTTACCAAGGTAGAACGAGAGCCGATGCCCTTCCTCCGACCGATATTCGTCTCCCTGAAGGGCGACCACATTCTTCGAGACCAAACGCGCGAGGGCGTTTTTAAGAGTTCCGGCTTCCATGGCTCGAATGGTCTTCGCCGACGTCCACATCGTCAAGTCTCCCTCGCGTTGATCGCGGTCTTGGTCCTGCTCTCCGCCTGCGTCAGCCGTGACGTGCGAGGCGCTCGGCGGGCGATGGCGCGAGGTGACTTTGATAGCGCTGTTGAAGCGTACAAACGCGCCGCCGAGGCGGAGCCACTGGAGACCAGCCGCTGGCTGGACTTGGCACGGGCACAGCTCATGGCGGATCGCCCAGCCGAAGCTCGAAGCGCTTTTGCCCGCCTCGCGGCGCTACGGCCCAGTGATCCGCACCCCATCGTCGAGATGGGTTTTACCCACGAGCTCGAACGCAACTACGAGAGGGCGCTCGAAAGCTATGCCCGAGCCATTGAGGTGGCGCCGGAGAGTGCCTATGCGCACCGAGTGATGGGCACGCGCCTTTTGCGTTGGGGGCAGGGGGACGAAGCGGTGGCGCCCTTGGAGGTGGCGTTCGCGCGCGAGCCGTCTCATGTGGAGACGGCGAAGGCGCTCGCGCTTGCGCAGCACGCCAGTGGAGATTCGGAGGCTGCCGTTCGTACCTACCGAGCAGGGCTGGAGGCAAGTCCGGGCGATCTCGGACTGCGACTTGGTCTGGCCGCGATGCTCATCAACCTCCGTTCGTTTGAGGACGCGCTGGAGGTCTATGAAGCCGTCTGTGAGGACCAGCCGCGTTTTGCGGCGGCTCACGCTGGCCGCGGGATATTGCTGCATGAGCTGGGTCGACGGGATGAGGCCGAGGCGGCGTTTGTGCGAGCCGTGGATGTTTCGCCGGAGCCTGCAGAATACGAGGCGCGCCTCACCGCGTATCGTGAGCTGCGCGCGAATGGAGTCGGAGCGAACCCAGAGCTGTAGGCGCGGCGATGAAACCTTGATCTTCACGCGGACCAGAGGGAAAGTCGCCGCATGAGCGAGCAAGAACATGGAATCAGCGTAGAGCGACGTGGAGCCTTCGCGGTTTGGACTCTCAACCGTCCTGAGCGGATGAACGCACTTTCACGAGCCACGGTTCGCAGACTGGGTGAGCTGGCGCGGGAAGCGGGGAGCGATTCGAGCATCCGCGCGGTCATCGTCACGGGCGCTGGAGATCGCGCTTTTTGCGCCGGAGCAGACCTCAAGGAGCGACGCGGAATGGACGAAGAGGACGTTCGCGATTTCCTCGCCCTCTATCGTTCCGCCTTCGACTCCCTGGCCGCGCTGCCAAAACCGACCATCGCGGCCATCAACGGAGTCGCTTTTGGAGGTGGACTCGAAGTCGCCCTCGCATGTGACCTGCGCGTGATGGTCCCGGGCACCAAGATCGGCCTCACGGAAGTCTCCCTCGCGATCATTCCTGGAGCCGGCGGAACGCAGCGTCTGACTCGCATTGTGGGCGTGGCGAAGGCCAAGGAGCTCATCCTCTTGGCGCGACGAATCGAAGCCCCCGAAGCGCTCACCTTGGGCATCGTCAACGCGGTGGCGAAGGAAGGCGAGAGCGCTCTGGACTGCGCCCTGCGACTCGGCGCTTCGTTTGAGAACGCGGCTCCCATCGCTCTCGCTGCCGCGCTCGAAGCCATCGACGGCGCCGGTGACTTGAGTCTGGACGCTGGCCTTCTTCATGAGCGCCGCTGCTACGAGCGCACACTGGCGTCGACGGACCGTCTCGAGGCGTTGGCGGCGTTCCAGGAAAAACGGCCGCCGGTATACAAAGGCGAGTAGAGCCTAGCCGTTGGTGAGACCGGCGTAGACGAAGAAGTCTCGGAGATCGCGACGTAAACGCGCCTCGACGTCGGCGGCGCTTGTGGCTCCTGCTTGGACCCGCGCTCTTCGTGGATCGTAACGATACGAAGCGGATTCAAGGATTAGGATCTGAGCCCCGCCGGGCTCGGCGATGATCCGAAGCTGGCCCCCGGTGGGCGGCTCCGGCAGCGTTGGGTCATTGGCGCGGTCCTGGGCACTTACCCATTCGACGCCGAAGTTTGTCCCGAGGCGAAAATCAACGTCGATGGCTCCTCCCGCGAGGTCAGCGCTGAATCCCTCACCGACGTTTACGCCAGAGTCCGCCGCGGCTTCGCGAACCACTTCCAGCGCTCGGGATTCGGGAAGAGAGCGGAGTCCAGATTCCCCGTTGTCGCTTGGAGTCTGCGTGGCCCCACAGCCAGAAGAAGCCGTGATCGACAGAAGAGCAAAAACAGCGAAGCGCAATCGAGCATGCATGCGTTGGGTTATTGGAGCGTCACGGGGTAGTGGACGAGCATCTCTGGTCCATCAAAGGAAGGGAAGGAGAGGGCACGCGCCGTTCTCCGAAGGCAGGAACCCGCCTCGCCTTGAGTGACGGCGGAGGGGCCTCGAAGATTCACTCGTGTCACGCGGCCAGAGCCGGCGATCCGCATGCCGAATGTGAGCCGCCCTCCAAGGGGTGCATTTGCCGGTACGAGCACTAGGCATCGTTGAATCCCGTTGAACGACGCGTCGAAGACACCCTCGATCTGCGAGGAGCTGAGCTGCGCTTCGCCCCCTGAAGCGCCGGCGGAGATCTCGCGAGGATCGTTTTCGCCAAGGTCATCACCGGTGAGG
>JBLHKB010000398.1:0-6709 GCA_047619315.1 Polyangiales bacterium | reverse complement strand
CCGCGAGACCCTCGACACCCCTAGTCTTGAGCGATTCATCCTGGCGCTCCTCGATATGTGGGCGCGCCAAGGTGGCCCTGGGAGACACGATTGGATGCTTCGGGCGGCGCTGGCGTTTCCGTCGGAGGTCGTGGTGCGCGCGGTCTGCGATCACGCGCGCGCTTGGGCCCGAAGCAAAGGCGCCGCGGCCCAGCGGGCCTGCGTAGCGCTCGCGCACTTGGGCAGTGTTCACGAGAGCGACGCCGCGGCGCTTCACCTCGCGCACATCGCCGCGACGACGCGTTTTGTGGCCTTGCGAAAAGAAGCCGCCGAACACCTAGATTCCATCGCCGAGGCGCGGGGCCTCACGCGCGACGAGCTCGACGACCGAAGCACTCCGGACCTGGGTCTCGATGAACGCGGAGAGCTCGCCCTCGGCTTCGGCGAGGTCCACCTGACGGTTCAGCCCAACGAGAGCCTCGGCGTCATCCTTCGAAAAGACGGCGAAGTGATCCGCGCGTTTCCTCGCGTCGCGAAGTCTGCCAGCGATGAGGAGAAGGCCGCGCATAAGAAGGCGAAGGCTCGCTATGACGCCTTCAAGAAAGACCTCGCCGCCATCAGCGAGCGGCAGCTGCGGCGCCTGGAGAGCTCCATGTCCAGTGGGCGCGCCTGGTCGATGGACGACGCGAAGCGCTACTTCTTTCAGCATCCGTTGGCGCAGCACTTGGCGAGGGGGCTCGTGTGGCTCAGCGATGAGGGTCTGGTGTTTCGCCTCACGCGGGACGGCAGCTTCGCGAACTCCGACGACGAGGAAGTGAACGTAGGCGGCGACGTCCGTATCGCGCATGTGTTGGAGCTCAAGGACGCGGAGGTGTGGACCGGGCTCTTTGCGGACTACGAGATCCTTCAGCCGGTTTTACAGCTGGGGCGCCCGACGGACGTGCTCACAAAGGCAGAGAGAAAGAGCGGCGAGGTGAAGCGTTTTTCCGGCGCCAAGATCAAGGCCGCGAAGATCTTGGGCTTCCTCGAGAGCCGCAGCTGGCAGCGTGATTCCACAAATCACATCAGCGCGTTTGCGAAGACAGGGCGCGACGGGGCAGTGTTCAAGCTGCGCCTCGAGGGCTCCATCGAGATGGAGTACCTGTCGAGCGGGGAGAAGGTGGAGCTCGGGACGCTGAGCGTTGAAGGCCGCGCCAAAAAGGGGCCGTCGGCGGTGAGCGCGAGTGAGGTGCTTTACGACCTGGCCTCACTCTGCGGATGAGCCAAAGCGTTCTTCCCACTCGGCGATGATGGCGTTGGCGTCGCCGAAACTTCCGGTGCGTTTGTCGCGGCTCAGCCAGAGACCTCCGCCGAGAAAGCTCAAGGCGCTCAACCAGCCAGCCGTTCGGCGACTTGCAGCTCCGGCCATGCTCGCTCCAGCGACGGCGTTGCGCGTGAGGTAAGGGCTCACGCCGGCGAGGAGAAGGTCACGTGCAACTACGGCGCCCGCGTCCCCGTTTCGTAAACTGACTTTGGCGCTCGCTAAGAGTTTGTCTTGTTCGCCGGCGTCGATGGGCGGCGGTTTCCTCGAGGGGATCCAGTGCCGGTCGGCGTCAAAGGACGCGACGCAGATATCACTGCAGCATCCGCGTTGCCCAAGGGCGGACTCCCATGAGTTTGCATAGAGTGTTCGCTTCGGGCTTAGCCCCTCGCCACAGACCACGCACAACATGAGGCGTTTCTAGCACGGGCCTGCGACCAAGTGGGCAGTATGGCGAACGGCCATGAAGATGCGGCTCGAAGGAGAAGCCCGCGCGCTTCACTCGGTTCCGCGGAACAGGTAGGCTGCGCGGATGGCGACCCGAGTCGATGACCCCTGCTCCGAAGCGTGGGATGCGATGCGTTCGAGCGGTCCGAGTCGGAGCTGCGCGAGATGCCGCATCGATGTTCTCGATGCGACTCGAATGAGCGAAGAAGAGTTTCGTCAGGCCGTTGCAAAGCACGGCAGCATTTGCGCGCGCTTCGACGCGATGCCCAGCGGCGAACTTGTGTTCCTCAAGAAGCGCCGCCCGACAAGTCGAGCCGCGTCGATGTTGCTTGCAGCGGCGATGAGCTCGGCGTGTGGTCAGTCCGCGCCAGGCGAAGAAGTCGCGCCGGCAACACACCAGGGTGCGCCGAGTCCAGGCGCCGCACCGACGGCCCTCGAGGTAGAGACGGTGCGCCGACGTGCCGAGGAGGAACGACTTCGCCGCGCCGAAGAAGCAGCAGCGGCGGAAGAAGCCGCAGCGGCGGAAGAAGCCGCAGCGGCGGAAGAAGCCGCAGCGGTGGAAGAAGCCGCAGCGGCGGAGGAGGCAGCAGCGGCCGACGAACGGCCCGAACGGCCCGAACGTCGACGGCGTCGCGGACGGCACCAAATTGTGGGCTTGTTCAAGTCGTAGCCCTTCACCGAACTTCAAGAATTCGGCGACGGCGTCTGGAGACCGTTTCACAGTCGCTTTCCGGACTTGACCATCCGGATCTTCGTAACGCCGCTCGTCGGGATTCCTTGAGTGCGCACTCGAACGCGTGCGCGTTTGCAATGGCGCGTGACCCTCTCACGATTGGGACGTCTGGTCCGGTTCAGCAGGGCTGTCGCATCGTCGGTTTCTCCCACGACTCGGTCCGCGGGAGTGGGCCAAGGTAGCTTCCAATGCGTGCGCCAGGGTATCCTCGCCAGCGCACATGAACGACGACAAACACGATCCTCGACTTGGTCAGACTGTGGGTAACGTTCGCCTAGAGCGCGTGCTCGGCGCCGGCGGGTTCGGCGTCGTGTACGCGGGAACGCACGAGCTCACAGGTCGCCGAGTCGCGGTCAAGATGCTGCACTCACACCTGGTCGGGAATTCGGAGATTCGAGAGCGCTTCCTGCGCGAAGCCCGCACCGCCGCCGCCCTCGAACATCCGAACGTCGTCGATGTGCTCGACATGGGCCAGAGCGACGACGGCGCGCTCTACCTGGTGATGGAATTCCTCACGGGCGAACCCTTCGACGTTCGGCTCTCCCGGTCTGCGTTGTCGCCGCGGGAGGCCATCGGACTGCTCTTGCCGGTCATGGACGCCCTCGCATGCACCCATGAGCTCGGCATCGTGCACCGCGATCTTAAGCCAGAGAACATATTCCTCGCGGAGGTCCGGGGACAGCTCGTGCCCAAGCTCCTCGACTTCGGCATCGCAAAAGTCACGGAGGAACGCCTCACGCAGACCGGCGCGGCCATCGGGACACCTGTCTACATGTCGCCGGAGCAGCTCAAGGGAAGCTCCGAACTCGGGCCGCCGAGCGACGTGTGGTCGATGGCGATCGTGATCTACGAAGCCCTGTCGGGTCGCCGCCCCTTCGACGCGACGAGCATGGGAGCGCTCGCGATCCAGCTTCACACGGAGCCGCCAGCTGCCCTCGAGAGCGTTGTGCCAGGTTTGCCGCCGGCGCTCACCCAAGCGATCCATGCGGCGCTCGCACTGGACCCCAACGCACGGCCAACGATGCGCGCGTTTGCGGCATCCCTCGCGGCCTCCGAGCAGCCCACTGATGTGGTCTCCGCTGCCCCGTCGGCTCCGCGCGCGACGAACTTCGGAACCGACCCGACGGCTCTCGGGCCTGCGGCGGCGCTCGCCTCGCCCTCAGTCGCACAAAGAGCTGCTGCGGTGTCAACGCACGAGGTCCCTGCCTCGCGTGGCGCCGGCAAGAGTTTGGTCGCCGGGCTGATCATTCTGCTCCTCGTGGGCGGGGGCGTCGCGGCGTACCTGCTCTCGTCTTCCACGAACTCGCCGGCTGCGGCGGCCCCGGCGGCAGCAACGAACGTGGCTTCTCAGCCTTCCACGCCGAGGGACTCTTCGCCCCTCGTCTTCGGAACGTCGGACAGCCTCGCAAAGCTCGCGGTGATCTGGCGGCGGCTCCGGGCGGAAGAGCGCGCCGTACCGGTTCGCTTCTTGGACAACGAAGATCGCTGGAGCGTGGTGGCTGTAGAGCCCGAGGTCGACGCATCCCTCGCGGCGATACTCACCACCGAGTTCGGCGGAACGGGCGAGCGTTACGCGGGCCAAACGGCCACGGGGCTGCGACCGCAGCTGATGCGGACCACCGTTCGGTTGAATGTACGCGCTGACCCGAACTCGGACAGCGGCTGGGTTCTTGTGCTGCCGCACGACGCCGTCGTGGTGTCGTTCGTGGGCGAGGTGGAGGGCGCGGCGAGCGACGGGTCGGCGAGCGACGACGACGCCTGGGCGTACTTCGTGGTCTCCCGCACTGAACGAGGGTGGGCGAAATCTAAGTTCCTCGCGCCTTACGACGGCTGCGTCCCGATCCCACGCCAGCTCGTCGCCGCACACCCCGACGCCGCCCGCGCGATCCGCCTGAGTTTTCGTGTGGCGACCACGCAGGTCTTCGAGCGCGGTGCTCGAACAGACGCCTACCTCGTGTCCGCGCAGGACGAGGAGCGCACCTTCGCGGCGGTGTATGCGATCCGGAACGATTGCCGCGCAGGCGACGAGCGCTGGTCGCATACCTTTCAGGGCCACGTGGACGAGCTCTTCCTGAGCGAGACCACCAACCCCTCGGCTGGTTACACGCTCCTATTCGCGAGCCTGCACTCCAACACGGACGCTCGGGCATGGAGCGCGTGGCGGCTCGACGGGGGCGGGCCAGTGTGGACCGAGACGCTACAGAGCGGCGGTCGCGATGCAGCCGACGGGGTCAGCGGTACACGTGATCGTGCGCTGCAGCGACATTCGGACCGGGTGCTCCTCGTTCGGCGCGGTCGCGACCGCAGCTGGTTCCGCTGGACCGGCGGGTTCTCGCCCCTCTAAGCCTTTGCTGTGCGCGCAGAGCTCCTCAAGGACAGATCTCGTCTCGTCCCGGATCAAGCACCGCGCGTTCGACGACTCGCGTGCTGCCATCTGTGAGTACTTCGACCCTCGATTCTTCACGGCCGCCGCCGCAAGAGTAGGAGGTCTGAGTGATCACTTCGTAGCCGAGAGGGGTCCTGCGTACGCTGTCTTCCCCACACTGCGCGGTCCCGAGGGTTGCGATCTGCGCTAGAAATAGAGCGTCCGCCACGGTGTCCACCGGCGCGAGGAACCCCGCGATTTCAGCACGACCCACGACACCGACCTCGTCGCCACGTGTGTAGACGATCCAGGCTTGCGGTGAGGGGGCGCCGCCACTCGGGCGAAGCTCCCAGCCAGAGGGGTTTCGGAGGGAGGCAAAGGCGTCTTCGCACGCCGCAAAGTCAGCCGCGCCGCCACATACTTCGCCGACACGTTGGGTGGACGAGCCTTGTTCGCGGATCTCCATGAAGTCGACGGCCTCGTCTGGCGTCAGGTTCGCGAGAGTGGCGGCGTTGGTGGATGTGCAGGCGTCGACATCAAAGTTCTGCCGGTCGAGTGGAGGCTCGAAGCCTTGGGACGCTGTGCACCCGATCAAGCACGTCCAGCAAGTAAGCAACAAGAGAGTCGGCGGCGGCGTGTGCATCGCCTCACTAAAAGCAACAGGTGTGCCAGCCCTTAAGCCCTCGCCACGCGCACTTGGCCATGCGCCAACCTGAGTCATCGAGAACGATTGTCGCTGCGCTGGCCCTGCTTGGGCGCTACTCCGCGGCGGAGTTCGCTTGAGGGGCACCGAACTACTAGGCTGCCGCGATGCCTTCCTTTGACCGGCTGCCCTTCGGCGAGCAACTCGCTCAAATCAACGCCGCCAGTGATGCCGGCGAGGCCGAGGTCCTCAGTCTACTGAGAGTCGCCGGCGCCATGCCGGACTCAGAGCCCCTCGCGCGCTTGGTGAGTGTGCTCGCGGACGCCGGGCGAATGAACGGCGCGCTCCTCGACGAGCTCATGGTGCAAAGCGCGAACCTCTCCGATCCTTCGCTCCAGTATCTTCTTACTCATTCGCCCGAAGGCGAGAAGACGCACACAGCACTTCGTACGCTCGTGTTGAACGCGCTCGGGAGTTGGCCCATCGCGCGAATCAGCGCCATCGCCTTCCTCTCGCGCTGGCTGCGACGGCGCTTCCCCACCGACTACGCGGAGTTTCAGCGGACGGCCCAGGAGCACCTGAGCGACGGCTCCTACGACGCGCGATGGCTGCTCTTCGCGAGCGGCACAAAGCTGCAGGAGCTCTCGCAAGACTCCACTTGGGGCCCGCACCTTGAGGGCGCGGTTTCCCAAGCCCTTCAAGCCCTCGCGAACGCGCCCAAGTCCATCTCCCAGGCGAACGCGGAGTCCCTGCTGGCGCGGCGGGTCTACGCCGACCCGGGGCACTTCTTCTTTGAGCTGCTGCAAAACGCCGACGACGCAGACGCTACCCGTTGGCATGCCTCGATATCCAGCGACGGCGTCACGGTGGAGCACGACGGGAAGCCCTTCTCCTTTCACGACGTGGTGGGGCTGCTCTCCATCGGCCAGACGACAAAGCGAAAAGACCAGATTGGGTTTTTCGGCGTCGGTTTCAAGAGCGTGTACGAGATCTGCGAACGGCCCCGCGTTCAGTCCGGCATCTTCAACTTTGAGATCGCCCATGTCTCCATTCCCCGTTCTCTTTCGGGAAGTCCTTCTGAAGGGCAGGGCGGCGAGACCGTGCTGGAGCTCCCGCACTCCTCCGGCGTCGACGTCTCTGCGCTCTTCCGCAAGGCCGCGATCCCTCCGGAGACGCTTCTAACGCTGCCGAACATCCGGGCCCTTTCGGTGTCGAGTGAAGGCGACGCGTCGTGGGCCTGGG
>JBLHKB010000397.1:0-6740 GCA_047619315.1 Polyangiales bacterium | reverse complement strand
CGGCGAGTGCGTTGAAGACGTGGCGGACTGGCGCTCGCCGCCGTTGGTCTTCATGCATGGCGAGCCAAAGCTCGAAGGTGAAGCCGATGGATTCCGGCAGAATTGGAAGCAGCTGATCATCACGGGCCGCCACGCTCGTTTGCATGGGGCCGATGCCGACTCCTGCGCGGACTGCAGCATGTTGGGCGAGGAGGCTGTCGCTGCGATAGCGAAAGTCGCTTCGTTGGAGCTGAACGGATAGTTCTCGATCGCTTGTTCCACCACGGGAAGGGTCGTTGTCGAAACCGATGAGGAGATGTTCTTTGAGTTCGTTTGGACGACTCGGGCAGCCGAAGGTTTCGATGTAGCGCCGGTGGGCGAAGAGCCCGATCTCGATGGCTCCGACCTTCTTCGCGATGATGGCGTTCTGTTTCGGTCGTTTGCTGCGGACAGCAATATCCGCGTCGCGTCTGAGGAGGTCTTCGACTTGGTTGGAAAGGCGGAGGTCGATGGCGAGTCCCGGATGCTTGTGCTGAATCGGTGCGAGTAAGGGAGGAAGGACCTCCGTACCAATTCCCTCCGAGGCGGTGAGTCGAACCGTGCCCATCACGGAATCGTCACCTTCCCTCGCCTTTGCGATGTTGAGCAGTTCGCGCACGGAGAACTCCACGGCCTCGGCGCTGGGACGAAGCCGCTCGGCTTCTTCCGTGGGGACGAGACCGCTCGGAGACCGGGTGAATAGAGCGAAACCGAGGGCGGCTTCGAGCTCTGCCACATGCCGACCTAAGGTTGGCTGAGTGAGGGAGAGCGCGCGAGCGGCAGCGGAGAGGCTACCGGCGCGCATGACCGCCAAAAAGGAGCGGTAGAGATGCCAATCGGGTTCATCCATGTGCTTCGCTTCGATAGATATACATAAACGTATAGCAATGGCACTTATTCGTCCGTCGTCGAATGTCTCTGGGGCCCTTAGGTACATATTGAAAGGGTTTTCACCATGTCTCGGCCCATCTTTTTCAGCATATTCGTTCTTGTTTCGTCCCTTCTTCTGACCACTCACGTCCATGCGGACACTCGGGGTCATGCGCAGGTTGGATTGGCAATTTTTGACCGCTCGGGGCAACTCGCCGACGAGCATGAGAGCCGAGGCTTCTCGCCTTTTGGCGGCTCGACGCTGCGCCTTGGCTTCATTCACTACCTGACGCGTGTCCCGTGGCTTGGCTTTGGTGCGGGCGTACGCGGCACCTTCGGCAACTCGTCCCACGAGGATGGTCGGGAGTACTACATGAACCCGATCTTTACGTCGGCGACGGTCGCGGCCTTTGCGCCCCTTGGCCCGCACGATTCCGGTTTCGATGTGCAGCTAGACGTCGGTGTCACGAATGTCCTCGCCAAGCTGCGAACACCTAACGCGAGCGGTGGCTTCGACGTTTTCCATGAGTATGGAATCGGACTCGGCGTGGGCCTCTTGGTTGGCTATCGCCTCGACTTCGGCGCTGCGACGGCGCTGACGCTTTCGGTACAGCACTCTCGGCACTGGGTGGGCGTCGAGGAACCCGACGCAACGTCGAAGACGTGGGCGTTGGGAACGACTGTGTTTATGGCGGGTTTCAGTTTTGGGGACAGCGACTGAGGCGCACCCTGTTCATGACAGCTTGCTCGAATGCGAAAGGCGTGGTGACTTAGTCACCACGCCTTCGATTTACTTGGACCGAATACGAGCCGGAACGAACTAGCTCGTCATGGTCCAGGTGGTGCCGTCGGGGGAGTCGTGGAGTTCGACGCCTTTGGCGGTGAGTTCGGCGCGGATGGCGTCGGAGGCGGCGAAGTCTTTGTCGGCGCGTGCGGCCGCGCGTGCGGCGATCTGTCCTTCGACGTAGTCGGGAGTAACGCCTTGTTTGGCGGCGCGTCGATCGCGAATGCGGTCGAGTACGGTGATGGCGTCCTGAGCGCCGAGTCCGAGACGTGTTTCAAGGGCGACGAAGCCCTTCTCCGCTTCGAAGATGTGGGAGTTGCTGGCGTTGCCCTTCTTACGCATCGCAAGGTCGCAGAGTTCGTTCACGCCGCCGAGGAACTCACTCATGACGGCGATGGCCGCGCTCATGTTGAGGTCATCGTTGAGGGCCTTAGCGAGGCGTCCGTCGAGTTTCCGGATCGACATCGGAATGTCCCCTGACTCGTCGCGCCGGCGTGAGTCCGGGATCGAAGCGAGGCGCGCTTGGGTCTTGTACATGTACTCGAGGCGCGCTTCGGCTTCTTCGATCTGCGGGAAGCCCGTGACCTGTCCTTCGGCGTCGAGGGACCAGTCCAGGTTCAGCGGCGAGCGGTAGTGCACCGTCATCGTGAAGAGGCGAAGGGCTTCGGGTTCAAGGCGCTCGAAGAGGTCCCGCGCCGTGAAGAAGTTGCCGAGGCTCTTGCCCATCTTGGTCTTATCGACCTCGACGAAGCCGTTGTGCATCCAGTGGTTGCAGAACGTATGGCCGGTGGCGCCTTCGGCTTGGGCGAGCTCGTTTTCGTGGTGGGGAAAGACCAAGTCGAGGCCGCCGCCGTGAAGGTCGAGGGTGTCGCCGAGGTGCTTCGTCGACATCGCGGAGCACTCGATGTGCCAACCCGGTCGACCATCGCCCCAAGGGCTTTCGAAGGACTCAACGCCTTCGATGCCTTTCTTCCAAAGCGCGAAGTCCGAAGCGTGACGCTTGCGTGCCGCTTGCTCGGTGTCGAGACGTGCGCTGGCGCCGGCTTCGTTGTCTTCGAGCTTGCGGCCTGAGAGCTTGCCGTAGTTCTCGAAGCTCTCGACGGAGTAGTAGACATCGCCATCCGCTTCGTAGGCGTGGCCCTTCTCGATGAGCGTCTCGATCATCGAAATGATCTCGCCCATGTGCTCGCTGACTTTGGGCTCAATGTCCGGCTCGATGTTGCCGAGGGCCTCCATGTCTTCTTGGAACGCGAGAGTGAAGCGCTCCGAGAGGGCCTTGGTGGTCTCGCCGTTCTCCTTCGACCGCTTGAGGATCTTGTCGTCAATGTCCGTGATGTTGCGGACGTAGGTGAGCTTCTGGCCGTTGGCGCGCAGGTGGCGAACGAGCACGTCATAGATGATGTAGCAGCGCGCATGCCCGATATGAGAGTAGTCGTAGACGGTGGGGCCGCAGACGTAGACCCGGGCGTTGTTGGGGTCTTGGGGGGTGAAGGGGACCTTCTGGCGCGTCAGGGAATCGTATAGGCGAAGCATGGGGGGACTCTAGCCTGGTTTTCCTGGGCGTCTATCCCAGGTATTTCGAAGAATTCGAGGGGTGGCGCAGAGGGCTCGCTCCTTGGCCGGGCTGTGTTATGCATCCAGCCCTCATGAGCCAAGCACACGACCAACTCGAAGCCCTTGAAGATGAACTGACCAGCCGCGGCGCCGATGCCGTTCGGCTCTCGCTGGTGCGCCGAGCGCGCCACTTTAAGCGAAGCTGGGTCGAGATGGCCGAGGCGCTCCACATGGTGCGGAAGAAGAGCATGTACGTGGAGTGGGGCTACACGGACTTCCACGGGTACTGTCAGACGGAGCTGCTTCTGACGAAATCCACCGTCGATAAGCTGACGGGGACGTTCGCCGTGATGCAGGAGCATGCGCCGCAGGTCCTGCAGCGCGATGGCGTGGCCCAGCCGATTCCGACGATGGACGCCGTCGACTATTTTGCGAAGGCGCTGCGCAAGGCGCCAGACAACGACGACAACATCGGGCAGGTGCGCAGCGACGACGAGTGGGACGAGCTCCGCAACGCCGTCTTTGATGAGAACCAGTCCGTTGCGGTGCTTCGTAAGAGTTTTGACCCGATCTTCTTCGCCAAGCCTGAAGGCATGGCGCAGGTCGAGGGGCTCGAGAAGACGCGGACGGCGATTCGCCGCCTGGAAGGGCTGCTCGCGCGCATTGAAGGACTGGACGACCGCAAAGTGAGCGCAGCGATGAGCGCTCTCGCGGCGCTTCGTTCCGAAGTGGATGAGAAACTCCCGGAAGTGAAGGCCGCTCTCCGAGAGGCTCCAAGAGATGAGGCGCCAAGAGAAGAAGCATCGTGAGCGCGCGCGCCTCGGCGCTCTCGCTTGTGGCGTGCGTCCTTGTGGTCTGCGGCCTCGTTGCCTGCGGCGACGATGACGTCTTCGCTGATGCGTCCGTAGAAGATGCCCTTGGGCTTATAGATACAGGGCAGGGCGACGTCGGAAACGATGCTGGGCCGGGGGATGACGCCGGCGAAGTAGACTCCGGCGAAGCAGACTCCGGCGCGGTCGACGCTTCAGTGGGCGACGCGGCGCCGGACACCCGCGTGGATGCTGGCTTTGGCATGAGCTGCGAAGGTACATGCGCGGAGACCCGCCTTGAAGCACGCTTTGGTGACGTCATGGAGGTCCTCGACGTCGCGTACTTTGGCTTCAATGGGGACGAAACGCTTCGCATCGAAGCGTACGGCGGCGCTGCGGACGGCTGTCCAGAGATGGACTCGCCTTCGCCGGATCGAACCCTCATCCTCGGAACGCTTTCGGCGCCGACGGACAGCGGCGAGGTCATGCTGACGGCAACACTCCTGGATTTCGAAGGCACCCTGACCCCAGAACCTTTTCTCAGCACGCCGATGGCGGGCGTTCGAGCGGCGTCGGCACTTTTCGCACCCCTGGAAATGGCGTTTGTACGCATCGATTTCGATGCGTCGTTCGATGGCGGCACGGTAGTCGGCGCCATCTATGCAACACACTGCGCTTCGTTGGATGAGTGATGCTCAAGATCATTGAAACTGGAGACGAGTCCTACGAGACCACCGTGGCATCGCTTTCGCGGCGCGGAGATGCAGACCTGGAACGCGTAGAACCCGCCGTGCGCGAGATCTTAGATAGCGTTCGCGAGCGCGGTGATTCAGCGATTCGCGAGTGCGCGGAGCGTTTCGAAAAGCGCGTCGTCGGCGAGATCGTTTTGAAGGACTGGCGCAAACGTGCCGCGCGCGTATCTCCGGACGTACGGGCTCTGCTGGTCCAAGCGGACGCGCGGATCCGTGCCTATCACGAGCATCAGATCGACAAGGGCTTTGAGTACGAGGACCAAGGCGTTCGTCTCGGCCAGCGCGTTCGGCCGCTTTCGTCTGTGGGCGTTTACGCGCCTGGCGGCAAAGCGAGCTACCCAAGCTCTGTGCTGATGTGTGCCTCCGTGGCGTCTGTGGCTGGCGTCAAGCGCATCGTGCTCGCGACGCCAAACCCGAGCGACATCGTCCTCGCTGCGGCGGAGATTGCCGGCGTGCACGAAGTCATCGATGCCGGCGGCGCGCAAGCCGTGGGGGCGTTGGCCTATGGCACCGAGAGCGTGGTCCCCGTCGACAAGATCGTGGGCCCCGGCAACATCTACGTCGCTTGCGCGAAACGCCTGGTCTACGGCCGCGTCGACATTGACTCCATCGCGGGTCCGAGTGAGATTCTGGTGGTCGCGGACGACGGCGCGGACCCCGCCATCGTGGCGGCGGATCTTCTGTCCCAGGCAGAGCACGATGAGGCGGCCTACGCGCTTCTCATCACGATCTCGCGCTCACACGCGGACGCCGTCATGGCCGCGCTCGAAACGCAGCTCGCTGCGCTACCGCGAAACGAAATCGCCCTGGCTTCTCTCGAGGCGAACGGAGTTTGTCTGGTGGCGGGCAGTCGAGAAGAAGCTGCGCGCGTCGCAGATCTTCTGGCGGCTGAGCACTTGGCGCTGGCTGTGGAAAAGCCGCGGGAGATGCTCAAGTCCATCGGTGCCGCCGGTGCAGTGTTCCTTGGCTACCACACGCCAGAAGCCGCCGGTGACTACGCGGCGGGTCCAAGTCATGTGCTGCCCACGGGTGGCTCCGCGCGCTTCGCGAGCCCTCTTGGCGTGTACGACTTCATGGTGCGCACTTCGCTCATCGAGTACTCGAAGGCGGCGTTGGAAGCGCAGGGCGATTTACTTGAAGGCCTCGCTCGCCTCGAGGGGCTTGAAGCTCATGCGCAGGCCGTCGCGAAGCGCCGCGAATAGCGCAAGAGGCGCGTCCGCGCGCGCCTACACGTATGAGAACGTCTCCTCCGGTTCGTGGTAGCGCCGCATCACCACCGTCGACGACTTGACGGTGCCCTTCCTAGATCGTCCAGCCTGCATTGTTGGACGACGAAATTGATGAACGTGGTTCAGTTACGGCGTCCCCCGGCGCGGTCAGTGACGTCGTCCAAAAATAGTTGCGCCTCAAGACCGCGAGACCACTCTTATCAACGGTTCGCTCACGCACAACCTACTTCGCCGGCGTAGCTCCGCGAACCGATCGACGTGTCTGTACGCCATCGCTGGCATATCGCTGGCGGCCGTACGCTGGCCCGCGTATCGCGCCCGGCCGAACGCCTGCCCGCATATCGCCTCCGGCCGAACGCCGGCTCGCAGAGCGCCTCCCGGTCTTGCACCCGCATCACCGAATGAGCCTCGATGTCCTCGCCGAACACGACGTTGTGGAGGTCTGCCTCCGCGTGAGATTCACCAATCGCGGAGGCAGGGGGTTCCGTGTTCTTTGTGTACCTGTCACCCTTCTCTATGGCGGTTTTCCTTTCGCCTAGAGACCGAGCATGTGACCGGGTGAAAGGAACCTCCTCTTCAAATTGCATCCGCTGGACACCGCCACGTCGACGCCTGTCTCGCCTGATTGAAACCTAGAGGATCCAGATATGAATATCTCTACATCGACGTTGCTCGCTATCGCCTTCCTGTCGTTCGCTTCTGCTTGTTCGATCGACCACAGTGG
>JBLHKB010000396.1:0-6785 GCA_047619315.1 Polyangiales bacterium | reverse complement strand
CTGTTAGCCGCCGTACGCTCAAGATTCGATGCACGCCGGACAAGATTCCGAGCATCATCGACATCGATGTCAGCGCATTGGACCTGTTCGAGGCGCTGACCGTGAAAGACCTCAGCCTTCCGGAAGGCGTTGTCTGCACGCTGAAGCCCGATTACACGATCGTGGCCGTTCTTGAGAACAAGCGCATCGAGGTTGAAGAAGAAGAAGAAGTTGTTGCCGCCGCGGCCGAAGCGCCAGCCGCAAGCTGACGGAGCGGGCTGTCTGCTCTGAGCAGGCAGCCTGGCACTTCGCCATGTATCTAATCGTAGGACTCGGAAATCCCGGCCCGAAGTATGTTGGCAATCGCCACAACATCGGGTTTCTTGTCGTCGACCATCTCGCTGATGACCTTGGAATCTCGTTTCGCGAGAAGTTCAAAGGTCTCGTGGGCAAGGGAACGCTTCATGGAGAAGATGTCGTTCTCCTCAAGCCGATGACGTTCATGAACCTGAGCGGTGAGTCTGTTCAGAAGGCGATGACCTTCTATAAGATCCCGCCGGAAGACGTCATTGTGGTCCATGACGAGCTGGACCTTGAAGAGGGAACAATCCGCCTCAAGCAGGGCGGTGGTTCCGCTGGACACAATGGTCTGAAGAGCATCGTACAGCAGTGTGGCGGGCCGGATTTCGTTCGTGTTCGCTACGGAGTTGGCCGGCCCGTCGGCGGTCAGGCGACGGCGAGCTACGTGCTTTCGGACTTTAGCGTGGATGAAATGGTTGTGCTGGGCGACGGGATCGCCAACGCCATCAAGCGGGTGGAAGCGGTCATTCGACTCGGCATCAGCGACGCCATGAATCGATACAACCGAAAGTAGCTGGCACGTGGTTAGTGATCGGCTATAGGTTGCGCCCCGCATTCGGCGGGGCATTTTACATATAATCCTCGCTCCAGACTTTCTGGGGCCCAAGTCCAGGAGGATCCCTTGGCTGAAAAAACCCTCGCGAACCCCGCTAAAAAGTGGGCACGCGACTACGAAACCGTTTACATCCTTCGCCCCACGGTTGACACCGAACAGGCGAAGAAGGTCGCTGACCGTATTCAAGAAGTCATGACCAAGTCCGGCGCAAAGCTGACAAAGGTTGAGACTTGGGGCGTTCGTCGTCTCGCTTACGCCATCGCCAAGCATCGTCGTGGCATCTTCGTCTACATTCGCTTCTCCGCCTTCGGAGATGTGGTAGCGGAGCTTGAGCGT
The DNA here is from genome assembly GCA_047619315.1 of Polyangiales bacterium. Lineage (GTDB taxonomy): Bacteria > Myxococcota_A > Polyangia > Polyangiales > Houyiibacteriaceae > JBCCRV01. The sequence goes on along the minus strand of JBLHKB010000396.1, from coordinate 5,554 downwards.
AACCTGCGTCTCATGGAGCAGGTCATGCGATACCAGACGATCGTCATCGGTGAGCGCGTCGATCTCGACGATGTCGCCGTCAACGCTGAAGAGGCTGTCTTCGACGCCATCGAGAAGCTTGAAGACGAAGCTGAGCTCACCACAGCCCAGCAGCTTGGTATGGAAGAGCGTAAGCCTGCTCCGCGCGAAGAGGATGCGAAAGCTGACGCCGAAGAGACCGAAGCGGCACCTGCTGCTGACGCCGCAGCGACGGATGAAGCTGCACCTGCTGCCGACGCCGCTGAAGCCACTGAAGCTGCAGCCACCGAAACCGCCACCGCTGAATCGAGCGCAAGCTCGGAGGAAGAGTAAGCCATGTCTGATCGAGATCGCGACCGCGACGAAAACATGGACGACCCGCTTGGACTTCGCCGCCGTCGTGGCGGTCGCAAGCGAGCACCGGCCTTCACCGCTGAAGATGACTTCATCTTTGACTACAAAGATCCGAACCAGCTTCGCTACTTCATCACGGACCGGGGCAAAATTGTTCCGCGTCGAATCAGTGGCCTCACGGCTGTCCAGCAGCGTCAGCTGACGGTCGCCATCAAGCGCGCGCGCAACGTCGCGCTCCTGCCTTACACGGCGACGAGCTAAGGAGCACTACGATGGCACGCAACGTTCAAGTAGTTCTCCGCGGTAATGTCGACAAACTCGGTGTCTCCGGCGCTGTCGTGAAAGTCCGTCCGGGCTACGCACGCAACTTCCTTATTCCTCGTGGGCTCGCAGTGATCGCTAGCCGCGCCAATGTTCGTCAGATCGAACACGAGAAGCAGCTCGCTCTCGTTCGCTTGGAACAGCGGAAGAAGGAAGCCCAAGAGACGGCACGTCGTTTCGAAGGTCTCACTCTTCACGTGGCCAAGCAGGTCGCCGACGCGAACGATGGCAAGCTCTTTGGAGCTGTCACCGTTTCGGACATCATGGAGGCCCTTCAGATCAAGGGCTTCGGCGACGTCGAGAAGCGCAACGTCGTTCTGCCTGAGGAGGACATCAAGTTCACCGGCAGCTACGAGATCAGCATTCGCGTCGCAGCTGGCGTCGAGGCGCCGGTCAAGCTCGAGGTCAAGACGGCTTCATAGCTTTCGTCTTTGGATGAGAAGAAGGCGCCTCCTTTTGGGAGAGCGCCTTTTTCCTTTCCGTCACACCTTTATCGTGGCAGCGTCCACCAGCGGCGACTGATGTCTGAACAACGTTTTCGAAAAAAAGGGCCTTCGGGGCCCGAAGAAGCGGCAGCTCTACTCGGAGTGGGCGGTCGTGTTCCGCCAAACTCACTGGATGCGGAACGCGCAGTACTCGGTGGCGTCCTTCTCGTGAACGATGCGATGAACGTCATCGTGGAGATTCTCACGAAGGAGGATTTCTATTCGCAGGCGAACTCGACGATTTACGATTGCATGCGCACTATCGCTTCGCGCAGTCAACCCATCGACCAAGTGACGCTTCGCGCTGAACTTGTTCATCAGCAGAAGCTGCAGTCGGTTGGCGGCGATGAATATCTGTTCGCTCTAACGAATACGATTCCGACGGTCTCGAACATTGAGGCCCATGCGAAGATCGTAAATGACAAGGCCGTCGTTCGACGGCTTATCACTGCGTGTCACGAGATCGCAGCTTCCGGCTACGGAGACTACGGCGAACTTGAAGGGTTCCTCGACACCGCGGAATCGAGCGTGTTCAACGTCGCGAAGCAGCGCGCGCGTAACCCTTACGAGCACGTCAAAGACGTGGTCATGCGCACGTTCGAAGAGATCAACGAGATGGCTAAGCGGGGCGAAGCCATTACGGGCTGTCCTACGGGCTTCGACAAGATCGACAAGATGACGGCAGGCATGCACCCCGGCGACCTCATCATCATCGCGGGTCGCCCAGGCATGGGAAAGACCTCGTTCGCTTTGAACGTCGGTCTCAACGCCTGCGTGGCGCGAAGGAAAGCGGTCGCCATCTTCAGCTTGGAGATGCCGAAAGAGCAGCTCGTCAAACGTATGCTCTGTAGCGAAGCGCGCGTGGATGGAACCCGGCTTCGAACCGGACAGCTGACCAAGGATGACTGGCCGAAACTGGCGAACGCCGCAGGAGTCCTCTCGGACCTACCGATCTGGATCGACGACACGCCAGCCATTTCGATGCTCGAGCTGCGCGCAAAAGCGCGTCGTCTTCAGAGCGAGGCGAAGGGTCTTGGGCTCATCGTTATCGACTACCTTCAGCTGATGCGCTCGGGCTCGAAAAACGATAGCCGCGAGCAGGAGATCAGTGAGATCTCTCGAAACCTGAAGGCTCTCGCCAAAGAACTTAGTTTGCCCGTCATCGCGCTGTCTCAGCTCAATCGCGGCGTCGAGTCGCGTACGGACAAACGACCACAGCTTTCGGACCTTCGTGAATCTGGTGCCATCGAGCAGGACGCGGACACGATCTGGTTCGTATACCGCGACGAAGTCTACAATCAGGACACGCAAGACCGCGGTGTCGCCGAGATTGTGATCGGAAAGCAGCGTGCAGGCCCAACGGGCACGGCGCGCATCCGCTTCTTCAACGAATACACGCGTTTCGACAACCTAGCCGAGGGTGACTACTACGGCGGCGGCGGAAGCGGCGGAGGCGGCGGAGGCGGCGGCGCGTTCAAGGGCGGCGGCGGTGGCGACTCCTCGGAGTTCCGAGACGGCTGAATAGAACGGTGCTTCGCTTGGGGCGCTTCATTCGGTATGCTTCGACGCGCGCACAGCGCGGGCGGAGATATTTGTAGTGGGGAAGACGAACGATATGAGCACACGGCGGCACACCTTTCTGCGCCTTTTGGCGGTGGTCAGCGTACTTGCGACAATCTCGTGGGAATCGACGGCGATGGCCGGCGGCGTGGAGTTCCCTGCTGCGGGAACAAGCGCACTTGGGCGTGGTGGCGCAGCGCATGCTCGCCCCGGCAATCCGATGTCGTTGCTCTACAACCCGGCGGCTCTTGCATCGATTAGCGGGATTCAGATCTCGCTTCAGACGCACCTCGCTATCTTCAGTTCGTGCATGCAGCGCGACGGCAACTACTCAATGGATCTCAGTCTAGCGAGCGACAATGCGTTCACCGCAGCTTCTGGTGAGGCCGGCGACGAAGCGAGTTTGGCGGACATGCGTTTGCCCGAAATGTGCAACTCGGCGTTTCCAGGCGTCATCCCTGAGTTGGTGCTGAGCTGGCGCGTTCACGAGAAGGTCGGTCTCGCGATTGGCTTCTTGGCTCCACCCGGCGTCGCGAATCAGCAGTATGGCGAATCGACGACGCTCGCCAACGGACGTACCTACGTGGGAACGCAGGATGGTCTACCAGCTCCGACTCGCTACATGCTGGTGGAATCAAGCGCGCTGCTCGCGTTTCCGACCATCGGTCTTGGTGTTGCTGTGCATCCACGCGTTCACCTTGGGCTCGCGTTTGGTTCGGGCTTCGGGGTCTTCGACCTCTCTTCCGTCACCCGCGCCACAGGGGGCGACGACTTCAGCGGTGACGTTCTGACGCAGGTCTCGGTCTCGGATGCGTTCGTTCCGCGTTTGACCGCGTCGGTGCACACGATCCCTCACGACAACCTCGATATCTCTCTGACCTTCATGTGGACGGACGACGTTCGTGCCAAAGGAGACGTAAATCTTCAGTCTGGCTACTACCAGGATGAGGTCTTGGCGGAGCTCACCATTCCGAATGCGACTTTTGAGATCCCGCAGCCGTGGAGCCTTGCGCTTGGAATTCGCTACGCTCAGCGACTTGCGCCGCGGTCCCGGGCGACGAATCTCTCGCAACTTAGCGGCCAGGTTGAGGACGAGATGAGCAACGAGCGTTGGGATATCGAACTCGATGTGGTGTACGAACGGAACTCCGGATTCAATAATCTCACCACACAGCTGCCACCGTGTAGTGCTCCCAACTGCGGTTCGCAGTTTCAGAACGGCGACCCAGGGAATCGCTGGGGCTTACCCATTCCCCTTCTTGGACCTACCATCAGCCCTTCACTCCCGGAAACGACGCGCCTGCCTCATCGGTTCAAGGACCAACTCTCGCTGCGTCTTGGCGGCGATTACAACATCATCCCTGGTTTCGTCAGTGCTCGGGCCGGTTTGTCGTACGAAACGAAGGGCGTCGAAGGCGGATTCGAACAAATCGACTTTCAGCCCTTTCAGCGCTTCGGCCTTCACGTCGGCGCGACGATGCGATTTGGCAACTTCGACCTCTCCCTAGCCTACGCGCATCTGTTTCAGTCTTCAGCCACCAATACCGATGGTCAGATCTTTCAGACGAACGCTGCTCATGCCCTCGGCGAGCTTGGAGCCGTGGACGAACCCCCTGCGCTTCTTCAGCAGCGACAGGTCCAGAACAACGGAACGATTCGATCGAACTTCAACGTGTTCAGTCTTGGGCTGACCTACCACATTCGCTGACCTCGGCCTCGCCTCGGGCATCGACACCTCGTTACAGGGGCACCAGGAATAACTCATGAACGTGAACGTGCTCGGCGGAGGCCCCGCGGGGCTCTACTTTTCGATTCTGTTGCGAAAGGCTCGACCCGACGCGCACATTACGGTCTACGAGCGGAATGCTCCGGACGATACCTTCGGTTGGGGGGTCGTGTTTAGTGACGAGACTCTCGGCCACCTAGAGGCGGCGGACCCGCCCACGTTCAAAGCAATCCGTGCGAACTTCGCGTACTGGGACGCGATCGATCTGATCCACGACCACGCTGGCGAAACGAGTCGCGTTCGCTCTGGTGGCCATGGATTTTGCGGCATCGGGCGTCGGAGCCTGTTGCTGCTGCTCCAGGAGCGCGCACGTGAGCTTGGAGTGGTTCTCTGCTACTCAACGCCAGTGGAGGACATCGAGAGTCTCCGAGACGCCGACCTTTTCGTGGCTTCGGATGGCGTGAACTCACGCACCCGCGAGCTCTATGCAGAGTCGTTCAAGCCGAAAGTCACGATGGGTGAGAGCCGCTTCATGTGGCTCGGCACGGAACAGTCCCACGAAGCGTTCACGTTTATCTTTCGGCAGAACGAGCATGGCACGTTTCAGGTGCATGCCTACCAGTTCGACCCCTCGACGAGCACGTTCATCGTCGAGTGCGACGCGGAGACGTTTGCGCGCACTGGCTTAGCGGAAGACGACGAAGCCGGGGCTATCGCGTATTGCGAAAAGCTCTTCGCGCCGGAGCTCGGCGGGCACAAACTGATGGGCAACCGCTCACGCTGGATTCGATTTCCGGAAGTGGTCTGTGAGCGATGGACCCACGAGAATACGGTCCTCATCGGTGATGCCGCACACACCGCGCACTTTTCCGTGGGCTCGGGAACCAAGCTGGCCATGGAAGACTCCATTGAGCTCGCGAAGTGCATCGCAGAAAGTGCCGATGTGAGTGAGGGGCTCGCCCGCTACGACGACGAGCGACACGACCTGGTGGCGCGAACCCAGCGTGCGGCACAGCAGAGCCAGAGATGGTTCGAGGAGGCGCCGCGCCATGTGAAGCACCCTTCCCAGCAGCTCATGTTTGCGCTCCTC
>JBLHKB010000395.1:0-6789 GCA_047619315.1 Polyangiales bacterium | reverse complement strand
ACCTGCTACACCGCGCTTACTTCAACGCAGAGCGGGACCGTCGTCGCCGTGCTCGTCGCGTCGCAGGCGAGGGCAACGGAGCGCGCAAGCTGGTCGGGGTTTGTGAGCCGCTCGAGCTCATCGCGTGATCGCAGGCGTCTCGAAGCCGCGGGCGCCGTACCGGCGGCGGACCTCTTCACGGTGCTACCAGAGAGCAGGGAAGCGCGAGCGGATGCCGGTCGCTGGATCAGTCTCGCCGGCGTGTTGCTGCTCTCGGCGGGCTGGGTCTGGCTTCGACGCAAGCGTTCGGTCGCAGCGGTTCCTGTGGCATAGTTTGCCATGCTTGTTGAAGGGTCCTGCCATTGCCAATCGGTTCGGTTTTCGTTGCGTTCGCAGCAACCCTGGCCCTACCAGCGATGCTACTGCTCGATATGCCGAAAGACCGGCGGCGGCGGCTTCATGATCAATCTCAGCGGAGAGGCCGCGACGCTCAGCATCGAGGGCGAAGAGTTCGTGGCCATCTATCGCGCGATGAACGGCGATGAACCGAGCGCGCACCAGCGACACTTCTGCTCCCTCTGCGGAAGCCATCTTTGGGCATTCAATCCCAACTGGCCGGAGCTTCTGCACCCGGTGGCGTCGGCCATCGACACGCCGCTGCCGAGGCCGCCGGCGAGCGTCCACATGATGCTTGGGAGCAAAGCGGATTGGGTGCAAGTCACCTCTGCGGAAGGGGACGCGTGCTTCGACGAGTACCCGAAAGAGTCACTCGCGGCGTATCATGAGGCTCGTGGGTATTCGGATGTGGACGAGTCCGGTGGCTGACCTCGTGCAGAGCGCTTGTCTTCACCTCGAAGAGCTTTCACTCTGTCCGGCATGAACAGGGATCCGAAACCCTTAGGTCGTTGTTTGGTGACCGGCGCGAGCGGCTACTTAGGTCGCTCCCTCTCCCTCGCCCTCGCGAACGCTGGAGTGACGGTTCGGGCGTTTGATCGAGACGCCCCTCCGCGTATCGAAGGCCACCCCAACATCACGGAGGTTCGCGGAGATGTCCGCGACGAGACTCAAGTCGAGGCCGCTTGTGAGGGGATGGATACGGTCTTTCATTGCGCCGCGATCATCGACACGGCTCGCTTCGCGACGGACGCTCGTCGTCGTGATGTCTTCGCGGTGAACTTCGGCGGAACGGAGCGCATGCTTCGTGCCGCGAAGGCCGCGGGCGCTGTCCGTTTCGTTCATACAAGTTCAGTCAACGTGGTGGTCGACCGGCCTTATGTAGGCGGTGATGAGTCGGCGCCTTACGCGGAGACGGCGGACGACCTCTACACGCAGAGCAAGGTCTCGGCGGAGCGGGCGGTGCTCGCCGCGGATGAAGGCGAATTCAGAACCTGCGCACTCCGTCCTGGCGGCATCTACGGACCAGGGGAGTCTCAGCACCTTGGGCGCGTTGTGCGAGAGATGTTGCGGGGCCGCTTCGTGGCGATGGTCGGTGGCGGGGTGGCGCGCGCCGACAATGTGTTCATCGATGACCTCGTCGAAGCGCAGGTCGCGGCGGCGCTCGCTCTCCAAGCGGGACGTGCGCGTGGACGGGCGTTCTTCATCAGCGACGGCGCGCCCTCCAACTACTTTCACTTCTTCCGCCCCGTCGCGGAGCAGCTGAAGGTCCCGTTTCCGACTCACTCCGTTCCTGGCTGGCTGGTGCGTCCGGCGGCTGCGGGGGCAGAGCGTCTTCAGGCGCTGACGGGGACTCGTCCGTTCCTAACGGAGATGGAACTCGACAAGCTCTTGTGGGACCACTGGTTCCACCTGGACGCCGCGAAGAGCGAGCTTCAGTGGGAGCCGAAGGTGGGTCCCGTTGAAGGATTTGCCCGCTGCGCCGAATGGATAGACCAGCTTGCTGAGGAGACAGACGTGGTGGAGAGACCGGCGCTTGGGTGGTGGATTGCGGTGGGCGGCGGCCTAGGCCTCTTGTTCTTCCTCGCCTTCACTCCCGCAGGGCGACTGTTTCCCATGCCACGCTCCGTGCTCCGCACCATCGCGCTCATCGCCATCGCGCTTCATGTGGGCGAGGCGGTCTACGCGCGCAAACTAGCGAAGGAGGCGGGCCTCGATGTGAATGGCTGGACGCTCCAGACGCTTCTGCTTGGCTATCCCTCGCTCCGACTTCTTTTGAAGCGGGTCCGAAGCACGTGAGATGACGGGTGGGCTTTGCGCCGCTTTGCCCCGCTTTGCCGACATCCCCTTATCGGGGTATGTATTCAGCGTGCGAACGAGGAGTGCTTGACCATGACGGATCGTTTCCCATTCACAGATTATCCCTCGGGTTGGTACGTGGTCGGTCTGTCGGCGGAGCTTCCAAACGAGAGCCTGCGAACCGTCAACTACTTTGGTGGCGACCTGGTGCTGTATCGCACGAAGTCCGGCGTGTTTCGCATCAGCAAATCCCACTGCCCGCACCTCGGCGCACATCTGGGTGAAGGTCGCGTCGAAGGCGAGCACCTGCGCTGTGGTTTCCACGGATGGAAGTACGACGGGACCGGACAGTGCGTGCGCGCGTACGGACAGAACGTGCCGAAAGCGAACGCGGGCATCTGGCCTGCGATCGAGCGCAACCAAATGCTCATGGCCTGGTACGACGGGGAAGGGCGCGCGCCGACCTGGGAGCCGCCTGAGCTCGACACCGAGGGGTGGACGGACTTTCGCTTTCGCAAGCTCAGCTTCGCGTCTCACCCCCAAGAGACCAGCGAGAACAGCGTCGACTTTGGCCACTTCGCGGAGGTTCACACCTTCATCAAGGCGTGGGTCGTGAATGACGCGGTGCCCGACGGGCCTGTCCTACGTGCGAGCTATGGGATCACGCGGCCCATCGTGCCGCAGCTCGCCAAGATCGCGCCGGGATTCAGCGTCGACTCGGTCTTCCACGTGCAAGTGCATGGGCTCGGCTACTCGCTCGTCCAGGGCGAGCTCAAAGCCCTCAAGCTAAAGTTCCGCCATCTGATTCTCTCGACGCCCATCGGCAACGGACAGATTCACATGCGAGTCGCGTCGGCGATCCAAAAGTATCGTTCGCGCGCCATGACCGAGATGATGCACCGCGTGTCCCTCCAAGGGTTGAACGACGAGGTTGAAACGGACCGCGCGTTCTGGGAGTCGAAGCGCTACGTCGAGCGTCCGGTGCTCGCCAAAGGTGACGGGCCGATCCACGTCTATCGCAAGTGGGTCAAACAGTTCTACCCAGGCGGCGCTGGACGCGATGTCGGCAAGGTCCGGCTGGAGCAGCAGCCCTAGCAGGACTGTGAAAAAGAGGCTCGACTGAGTCCTCCAGATATGATCTCACGTAGTCATGCGTGGACGCGTCGACAATCAAGTTTCAATGATGTGTTTGATCAACCCAGAGGATGTCGTCCCGGACAGGCATCCGCTGCGGGAAATCAAGAAGCTAGCGGACGAAGCGCTTGCCTCCATTGATGAGCAGCTCGAGCCTATGTACGCAGAGTCGGGGCGCCCCAGCATTCCTCCAGAGCGCCTTCTGAAGTCGATGCTTCTCATGGCGCTCTACAGCGTGCGAAGCGACGTTAAGCTCTGCGAACAGATCCAGTACAACCTTCTATTTCGTTGGTTCCTGGACATGACGATGACCGAAAAGGTCTGGGACCGAAGTACATTCTCCCACAACCGAGACCGGCTTATCGAGCACGACATCGGTCGAGCTCTATTCGGCGCCGTTGTCGATGAAGCCAAGCGGCGAAAGCTCGTGTCGACGGAACACTTTTCCGTCGATGGCACGCTCATTGAAGCGCACGCGTCGATGAAGTCGTTTCGGCCCAAGGACGAGACGGATTCAGACGACGACCAAGGAACGGTTAGCTCGACAGGAAGTCGCAGCAACCGCTGGGTGAACTTTCGTGGCAAGAAACGCAGTAACGACACGCACGAATCGAAGACCGACCCCGACGCGCGGCTGATGCGGAAGGGATACGGAAAAGAAGCCAAGCTCAGCTATTCCGGCCACATCTTGATGGAGAATCGAAACGGTCTCGTCGTAGACCTTCGCATCGAAAAGGCGACTGGCTACGCCGAGCGCGACGCAGCCATCGACATGCTCGAAAGCCTCGGTGGCACCAAGCGAATCACCGTTGCTGCGGACCGAGGCTACGCGCGCGTTGGATTTCTCAGCGCGATGCCGCGCCATCCGCGTGACACCACACGTCGCTCAACACACGTCGAGGCGTTCCAGCATCGACGAGCGCACGACTCGTCACGAGGGATATAAGTGGAGTCAGCGGATCCGAAAACGCGTCGAAGAACCCTTCGGTTGGATGAAGACGATTGGCGGATTGAGACGCACGCGATTTCGCGGCATCCCGAGAACGACTCTCGCCGCGACACTCTCCCTCACCGCTCTCAACATCCTTCGCATCGTCAATCTGAGTCCACCTTCCACCGCGTGATGCACTGCGCTGCGCGCTTGAGCGCAGCTGGTGGTCCGTCTGACGGGCGGGGCACGGCCATCTTCCGCCATCCCCTCCTTTGGTGGATGCCCGCATCCACCTGCAGTCACGGACGCGAAATCTGACCGCGCCGCGCTCCGTCATACGGACCACCTCTTTTTCACAGTCCTGCTAGAGCGCTGCGGACGAAGGCTAGATTTTACCTTTGAGCAGCGAGCGCACGACGCGGCTGCCGTAGACGCCGAAGGTTGTGCGGAGGGTCTTGAAGTCGAGGGTGCTCACCAGCGTGTCGGCGACGCCAAAGGGAAGCATCGAGGGGATGAAGCCGCGCGAGTACTCGAGCATCCAGGCGTGGTCGGGGATTCGGTAGCCCTTCACCTGGCTTGTCCCGAGGTAGGCCTCCGAGCCGGGCGGGTAGAGCGTGCGCTTGGTTTCGCCTTCAAGGTAGCACCACATCTCACCCTGGAAGACCCAGTCGTAGACCTCGGTGCTGTAGCGGCCGGAGTGGCCTTCGGTGCCGATGGGGCTGCCGAAGAGGATGATGTATTCGCTGATCGATCCGTGCAGGAAGGTCATCTGGCCCATCGCGCCGCCAGCGTTGTTCATCATCCAGCGACGTGGTCCGGTCTCGATGTGTTTGGGGTAGTGGTGGGCGAGTTTGGCGGTGATCGCGTCGAAGGCAGCCTCCGTCTCAAGCCCCACACCTGCTTTTGCGCACTCCCCCAGAACCGTCGGATCGAAAACGTAGCCCATGGTCGTAATGTGGCTTGTGCGGCGCCTGTGCGCCAGCGAGAAGCCGCCGCGCGATGACGAGAAGTTCTCTCATGGGCGATGCCCCAAACGAACGAGGCTCTCAGTTCGATATCTCAGTCCGGTGGAGATGGGGTCGCAGGAGACGTGGCCGATGGAGACGCGGCTGACGAAGACATGCTCATCTGCGACGGCATCGGCGGCGAGAGCGCCAGCGCTGGTGACGTTGCCGGAGGCTCGCTCACTTCGGCAGATGTGATGGTCGGTGACGCGGTTGTCAACGCCGTCGGCGACGCGGCCGTCGTTACGGATGCGGTCAGCGCAATCGCCGGGGCGGCTTCCGTCACGCTTCCTGGAATTACGAGCGACCTCGGAGTCGAACGCTCTCCACCCGCGGTGCGGTGTTGGGCTTGGCGGTAGCGTCGTGTCTCTACTCGTGCCGGACAGACAAATTGGACCCGGGTCTGCTCGGGGCTAGGCGTTTCCGTGAAGCCGGTTTCAGAGTCGTGGTCCACCACGGAAAAGGGACCGTCGCAATGCGTCGCCATCAAGATGACGGCGTCGGCGACGCGGTCCAAGTATGTGCCGGAGAGCGTCAGCTCACCCCACGCGCGAGTGGTCCGCACCATGGTCGCGGTTCCAGCGACGTGGCAGCCCGAAAGCGCTACCAACAATATTCCAACGATCTGCTTCTTCATCTGACCTACCCCACCAGATTGCATAGCAAGGACCGGACCAAGCGACGGTTATCGAAAAGCGCAGCAGAGTTGTGCTGAACGCGCCGTCGCCGAAGTGTAAAGAGCTGCGCTTCGTTCTCGTCATGCGCAATCGGATGCGCAATCGGATGCGCAATCGGATGCGAGTTCGAGTGCAGTGACAACTCGTCGCTCGCGTGTCCGAGTCCCCGGGCCAACCCCGGAGACATCATGGACAAGCTAGCTCTCGTGCTCACTCTCTGCCTCGCCTGCGCGGCTCCAATTCTTGAGCCCTTCTCCATGACCGGCGAGTGCCAAGAGACCTGCGCCAGGGCCAGGCGTAGCTGTCGAGAGCAAGGCACGACATCGGCGAATAGGTGCTTTGACTCGTGCTTCGGCACAGAGTGTTACTACTGCGGAAGCGCTGGCGACGGCGTCGAAGCGGTCTGTCTCAGCGACGTCGAGGGGGTCTGCGGCGACGGCAGCCCGGGCTGCGCGGAGCACAATTTCCAAGGGCATCTTGGGGGTCACGACGTGGCCCTTGAAGAGCGATGCTTGGAGTATTTCGAAGCCTGTGAAGGAGCGGCGAATCTTACGTGGTGCACACACTTCGCTCATGTCGAAGACCCCAGCGCGATCGCAGCCTACGAGTGCCTCGCGGCCCATGCATGTGACCCCGAGGTCTGCCCTTGGCCCGTCGCCGATGCGGCGCTCGCTCATGCATACAAGAGTGGAATCAGCGCCTGCGGCTGGAGTTCCACCGTGGAGGAAGCAGACCTGGCGATCATCTTTGGTTGGTTGCGAAGCGACGTGCGCGACTCACTCCACACGTGCTTGGCGATGAGCTGTATGAGCGGACGAGTGCACTGTGCGAATGCGTGGCTGGCGGCAGTGCTTCCTGAGTAGACCGCTCT
>JBLHKB010000394.1:0-6805 GCA_047619315.1 Polyangiales bacterium | reverse complement strand
ACTCGGCGCCACCATCAACATGGACGGTACGGCGCTCTATGAAGCCGTCGCCGTGCTCTTCATCGCGCAGCTCTACGGCCTCGACCTGAGCTTGAGCCAGCAGATCGTCGTGGCCATCACAGCTCTTTTGGCGAGCGTCGGCGCCGCTGGGATTCCTCACGCTGGCACCGTCATGATGGTCGTCGTGCTGAGCGCGGTCGGCCTGCCGACGACAGCCGTCGGCCTCATTTTGGCCGTCGACCGAGTCTTGGATATGTGTCGAACCACCGTCAACGTTTGGAGCGATTCTGCCGCGGCCGTGGTTGTCGCTCGCTTCGCCGGTGCTGCCAAGCCTGACACGAAAGCGAAGTCATGAGCGCCTCATCAACTCCTCCTCGCGTCGAGGTGGCTGACGCCGCGGCGTTCGACTGGAAGGTCCCTCGTCTTCTTCGACCGGCGACGCGAGCCTTCGCCGAAGCGCTCTTTCACACGGACACTGGTGCGCCGGACCCCAAGCGCATCGACTGGCTGCTGGACGAGCTTGACGACTACCTCGCGTGCTCAGGCACCCGCGCGCAACTCGTGTTTCAAGGCGCCATTACGGCACTTCAGACTCTTGCACCTCTGAGCGATGGGAAGCCAGTGCCGCTGACGATGCTCAAACCGGAGGCCCGCGCCGCCGCCATCGAGAAATTCGAAGAGACGTCACTCGGACTGGCCGTCCTCGGTGCCAAAGCCATGCTCTGCCTAATTTGGTACGAACATCCTGATGTGCGTGCGGATGTTGGCATCGACGGTGTCTGCCTCAAGTCCGTCGAGGCGGGTTCGTGACGTACGAGAGCGCTCGCAACCACAAAGGTGATCTCACCCTCGATGCGGATGTTGTTGTCGTGGGTTCCGGCGCAAGCGGCGCCGTCGTCGCCACGGAGCTCGCCGAATCAGGACAGCGAGTCATCGTTCTCGAGGAAGGGCCACGGGTTCCGCAGAAAGAATACGGCGCCATGCGCGTCAGTGAATCGCTCCGCCACATCTGGCGCGACGGCGGCATGACCGTCGCTGCGCCGGTCGGCGATTCGCCGGTGATCAACGTCACGATGGGCAGAGTCGTCGGCGGCTCGTCGGTGCTCACAGGTGGCGTCTGCTTTCGACTTCCGGGACGTATTCTTCAGGAGTGGCGCGACAGCCACGGGCTCCCTGAATACACCGAAGAATCGATGGAGGCTCCCACCGCCGCAGTGGAAAAGCACTGCCACATCGAGGAAGTCCCCGTCGCGATGCGTTCTAGAGCCACGACGCTCTTCGACGAAGGCGCCAGCAAACGCGGCTTCCAGCTTCAGAGCCTCAAGCGCAACACCAAAGACTGCCAGGGGTGTGGTCGGTGCAACTTCGGGTGCCCCGAAGGCGCCAAGCTCAGCGTGGACCTGAGCTATCTGCCCCGCGCCGTCGCCGCCGGGGCGACGGTCTACTCCCATTGCCGAGTCGACAAAGTCCTCAGCAAGGATGGTCGCGCCGTGGGCGTCGAGGGACGCGTTCTCAACCGTCGCGGCGGAAAAGCTGGGGACAAGCTCACCATCCACGCCAAGCGCGTCGTCCTCGCCTGCAGCGCTTGGTACACCCCCCTCATTCTCGCGCGCAGTGGTGTCGGGCGAGGATGCGATGCCCTTGGCAAGCGCATGACGCTCCACCCAGGCTTTCGCATGATGGCGCGCTTCAATGAAGATGTGTACGGCTGGCGCGGCGCGATGCAGTCCGCGTTCAGCGACGCTTTTGAAAAACAAGGTATCACGCTCGTGAGCGTCTTTGTCCCGCCGAGCGTCGTCGGAGCCACGATGCCAGGCATCGGCCTCAGCCACTACAAGCGCGCCAAAGCCCTTCCAAACATCGCCATGTTTGGCGGCATGATTCACGACGAGGGCGGCGGAACCGTGCGCCGTGGCCCGGGCCGAGAACCGATTGTCTCGTACAAGATGGCGGACGGTGACAAGCCAAAAGTCCACGCCATCGTCCGCGCCTTGGCCGAGACCTACTTCGCCGCTGGCGCCGTCGAGATCTTCCCGCCGATCCTCGGCCTGGGGCGCGGACTCACCGCCGATGAGTTCCGCGCGATGGAGCTTGAGTCTCTTCCGATGCGACGTTTCGAGGTGTCTTCACAGCATCCATTGGGCACCGCGCGCATGGGCCGCGACCGCCGCGACGCGGTTGTCGATGCCGATGGACGCGCCTTCGACATGGACGAACTATACGTAGTGGACGGGTCGATTCTGCCAACCAGCCTTGGTGTGAACCCTCAGTTGTCCATTATGTCGATTGCGACACGTCTGGCTTGGCGGATGCGTGAGCGCCGCTTGCGCGACTAACAACAGGACGAACGCATGCCAGAGCTTCCCGAGGTTGAAATCGCCAAACGCTTCGCCGAGCACCATTTGCTGGGACGCGTCTTTCGAGCCGAAGTCATCGATGACGAGGCTCCTCGCACATCCAAGGAAGAGTTCATTCGAGCCACTCACGGGAGGCGCGTAGCGTCGTTCGAACGCTACGGGAAGAACCTCTTCCTGCTACTCGATCGAGGAGTTATGGGTTTACACCTTGGAATGAGCGGAAAGCTCCTGTGGCGCCGAACCGCGGCTCCACTTCCGCCACATACCCGAGCTGCCTTTCACACCGACAGCGGGTTTGTGGCGTTCGTGGACGTGCGGCGTTTTGGACACATCGATGCGGGCAGCCGAGAGGACGTTTTTGAGCGGGCGAAAGTCGCCTCGCTGGGGCCTGACGCTCTATCCATCGACGGTCCGAAGTCCTTTCGTCGCGCACTTGGCCAGAGCCGCTCAGCGATAAAAACGAGGCTCATGAACCAGGCGCGAATCGCCGGACTCGGCAACATCCAAGCCTGCGAAGCCCTCTTTCGGGCTCGAATCGATCCTCGCGCGCTCACTTCCGTCCTCGACGAATCGCAGGTCCTAGCCCTATACACCGGCATGATGGAGAGCATCGAACACACGCTGCGGACCACGCCGGGAGATGAGGTGCAATACATGAGCGATGGAGCTCACGTCGCGAACCCATTCCTCGTGTATGGCCGAGAGAAAGAAAGCTGTGGGCGCTGCAAGAGCCCCATCCAGCGCTTTCCTCAGAGCGGCCGCTCCACTTTCTGGTGCCCGCGGTGCCAAAGCCAGGAGGCGTCATGAGATACGTCCTCGTCATCACAGCGCTCCTCGCCGTCGGCTGCCCTGAGCTTCCGCCCACGCGCGACGCACGCGGTCTCTACGTCGACCTTCACAAAGCCGTCGAGTTCCAGGCCGCGACATCTTGGGTGGTCGACCGCCTCGCCGTCGAAGAGCTCAACGACGACATCATGAACAGCGTGTGCCAGACCACCCCGGAGGCGCGTGAAGACCTTCGTGCGTGGATCAACGCACGCTTCGAAAGCGAGATTGGCCAAGACGCTAGCGCCCATGAGCATCCCTCGGAGCTCGCCTACCGCGAAGAAGGCAGCATGACTCGACGTGTCGAGCGGCTGCGGCACATCGAACGCGTTCGTATGCTCCTCGAAGCTGGCGACCGCATCGCCGCCGAGTGCCCATACTGGACGGAGCCGGACTCATCTTTCGCAGGCATCGAATCGGACGAAGGGCGCGTCGTCATCCTCGCCGAAAGTGTTGGTGCGGGTGCACTACGCCTCGCCGACGGCGACACTGGATTTGGCGGCGGCGGCGGCGGCGCACTCATGTTGGGCTTCGGCATTCGGCGTTTGACCCTCGGTATTGGCATCGAACTCGGGGCTGATGGGACGCTTCCCGAAGCTCCAGACGGAAGCCGCTCGTTTGAAGCCGTCTTCTCCAGCGCCATCCCCGTGCTCTTTCGCTACACCAACATCTCACGGGTGATCGATATTCAGTTGAGCTACCGTACGCTCTGGTCTGACACTGTCCGACACGGAGCCCGCGCTTCCATCGGTTATGGCGTCACGACTCCACGTGTCTCGAAGTTCATGCCGTACGGGCTTCTCTGGATCGGCTACGAGATATTTCCAAGCGCCAACGGCGCCTCCACCGAGCACGCGTTCCTCATCGGCACACGTGTTGGCCTCAACTGGGATCCATAATGTCGAACCAACGAAGCGACCGAGGTTTTTTCATCCTCAACGCCCTCGTGTCTACGAGCGCTCTGCTCTTTCTGAGCTGGCTTGTCTTGCGCGACGCGCCACCCAGCGATGTTTCGCTCGACTGGGTTCCAGCCCTCAACGCCTGCTTCAATGCAACGGCGGCGGTCTTGCTGTGTGCTGGTTGGTACGCTATTCGAAGCGGTCGGCGCAAAGCGCACCAATGGTTGATGAGTGCTGCGTTCCTCTCGTCTTCGCTCTTCCTCGTCGGCTACATCGCCTACCACTACATCCACGGTGACACCCTCTATGAGGGTCCTGTGCGCGGCGTCTATCTCGCGATTCTGGCGAGTCATGTGCTGCTCTCGCTGCCTATCGTGCCGATGGCGCTCAGCGCGTTCTACTTCGCTTGGAAAGAACGCTTTAAGGCTCACCGCCGGGTCACGCGCATTCTTGCGCCCGTCTGGATCTATGTGTCCGTCACCGGCGTCATCGTCTTCCTGATGCTCCACGGATAGCGACCAAGCGAGGCCGGGCTGACTGGAGCGCCTACCGTTCGTTATGTGTTTCAGCCAAGACGACAACTCATAGTTATCGACTACTCTTCTTCGCTCTTCGCCTCGTCCCCACGAGCCCATTTGCCGAGCTTGTCCGCGAAGCGACCAATGCCTTCCTGGACGGTCTTCGCCACGGGCTCGGCGCTCTTGGACAGCTTCTCGGCGAGACGCTTCGCTTCTTTCGTCGCGCTCTCAATGGCGGGGTCCATCTTATCGATGACAGCGTCCACGTTCTCGCTCACGCCCTTAAAGGTTCGGTCCATCGCGTCGCTGGCGCCTTTGAGGGCCGGGTCGGCCTTCCCGGCGAGTTTTCCAGCGGCTTTCTTCATGCTGTCGAAGGCGGCGGCCATGTCTTCTTTCGGCGACGCGTCCGAATCGGCGTCGGCCTTTACCTCGTCGACGTCGCGGCGCTCATCACCACGGCGGTCCTCGCCGGTTCGGCGTTCCAGACTCTCCTCGGAGGAGAGCGGCGGAAGATCAGCAGGCGGCTTGGGAGACTTTGAATCGCTCATCGGCGGAATATACGCCAGCGTTCCTCCCCGTCCAAGCCGTCGATGTTAGCGCTGTTCGAAATAAAAAAAGACGCCCCGTACACCAACAGCACGGGACGCCCATCGACTCAGCCAAGACGCTTCGACGATTTATTCTTTGAGGGACCTCTGCCTCAAACAGTTCTTCTCAGGGAACCTCTCATGAGGTCCCCGCGCCGCCGTCGGCGGCTCAGTTTCAAACGATGTAATCCTTGAGCCGAGAAATCTCCTGCATGGCTTCAAGTTTCGCGAGGCCCGCGGTTTCTACCTGTCGTACGCGCTCACGCGTCAGATTCATAATCTCGCCGACTTCTTCGAGGGTGATGCCGCTTCGATCCGCCACGTCCAGGGCGCACGTTTCGGTCATCTCCCAAACTTCCAGGTCGGGGAAGTTAAGCTTGATCGCGCCACGCACGGGATGGACGTCGATGAAGAGGTGAAACTTGCAGCTCACGAAAGGACACGGGCGTTCCATGTCTTTGCATTCTTCGCGCGTCGATGGCTTCCAGTAGTCCGTCTCCGGGTAGAGGAGTCGGCCACGATTGAGCTCCGCCTTGCTCAGACGACGAATCGAAATCGTGCGTGCACGAGCTCGCGAGCGGCGCTTGCGCCGACTGCGCCGACGCTTCGGAGTCCCGTCTTCCTCTGGCATTGCGCCATCGGCTAGGGACGTCACGTCCATCTTCTCTTCCATCACTACTGCCGCGCTCGTATCACTCATGTCGCCCTACCCTGTCTTCGCCCAGAAAGTTTTTGATTGATGTTCAGACAGCGGCGCGCGCCATTCGCGCGCGCATTGTGAGTCCGCGTTCGATGGTTTCGAGTCGCGCGATGAGCTTTGCCCCAAGCTCTCGCGCACCATCCACAGCCCCTTGCACGGCGAGCTCTTCCCCCTGCCGTGCTCTCTCGATGGCCGCCTCTTCGATCGCGCTGTAGACGCGTTCCAGATGACGGCCCAGGGCCTCGATATCGCCTCGCACGAAGAGAAACTCTTTTTGAATCTCTTCGATCGTGAAGCCCTGACCCATAAGCCGCCGGATATGCGCGAGCTGGCGGACCGATGTCGCGGGATACACACCCTGCGAGCCGCGGCCCTTTCGTCCAACACGCGTGCTCCGGGGCAAGAGCCCTAACTGCACATACTTACGAAACGTCGCCTCTGTCAGGCGGTCCCCATGGTTCGTGAAGAGCTCCACGATAGTCGCGACGGTCATTCCTTCAGAATGAGCGGCTTCGACGGCGTCGAGTTCTTCACTGGTCCACCCACTTGTCGCATGACTGCGCTTCGGGAGGATTGGGGTTTGTTCGCGTTTCACCATTTCACTGTCTCAACAGACGGGAATGTATTCTTTTGAAGAGAATTAGGTCAATAAAAATGTGCACGTTTCCCACAGCATGTACAAGAACTTGATTAACCGATAAATCTCAGACGGATAGCGTGCTTATCGAGCGAAAAACGCAGCTTCGTCGGTCGACAAAAATACCATTCAGACCGAGAAAGCGATCTCGGAGGCGACCAAAGATCGTGATCTGATGGAGCGATCGCGTGAAACGAAACACCTCGATGGATCACACGCGATCCTGCTACATCACCCACACACCATCGCTTGCGGTGCCAGGTTTCGCCGGCACCACATCGA
>JBLHKB010000393.1:0-6820 GCA_047619315.1 Polyangiales bacterium | reverse complement strand
GCATCACGGGTCGCATCCGAGAGCAGGTGCTCTTTGGGAGCGGCTCCGCGGACTTGGACCGAGGCACAGCAGGCGCAGTCCTGGCGTCCGTCGTGGAGCTTGGTTCACGTGTCGCCAGCGAGATCGCGATTCACGGGCACAGCGACGACCGACCCATCGGCAATATGCGCTACCCGTCCAACTGGGAGCTCAGCGCCGCGCGCGCCTCAAGCGTGGTGCGCTTCCTTGTGGCCACGGGTCAAACTGCGGACCTCCCGGTCAGCATCGCTGGCTACGCCGACACACGCCCGATTGTCCCCAACGACTCCGACGAGCATCGCGCCCAGAACCGGCGTGTCGAGTTTCGTTTTGTCCGACGAGCCCCCCAACAAGCCGATGAAGCGAGCGGTGAGTCCCACGACGATGTTCCACCAGGCCTCGACACCGGAGCCGGAGCTCCTGGGATCGCCGATCCTCAAACACCCCCTGCCGGCGACCCTCAAGCGCCTGTGGCCGCCGACCCTCAAGCGCCTGTGGCCGCCGACCCTCAAACACCTCTGGCCGGCGATTGAACATGTTCCCTTCTCGCAAGGTATCCACGAACAGATCCTTCCCCCCGGCGGGCGCCGGTGGAGATCTGCGTCAGGCCCTCGTCCATTGCCTCGACCTGCTCGGGCGAATCGCCGGCGCTACGGACCTCCCCCTCGAGGCTAAAGTACGGCTTCGAAGACTGAAGATGGCCGCCTCCTCCGCACGTGGCGTCATCGAACTCGACGCCGTCAGCATCGATATCTGTGGACTCGCGCTTCCGGTTCCAGAGCTGCAGAACGCTCCGAGCGTCAGCTGTGTCGTGGCGGGCGCGGCGCATATGGCGGAAGAGGTCGCGGATGCAGCCGCCGTCCCCGGCCTCAGCACGGAACTTCGCCGTCTCGCTGCGATGCCCGCACCCTCTCCACTCCCGCCGGCGCTCATTGAGTTCGGTGTGGAGATGCAGAGGATCCGCGACGTGGTGCGTTTCCTGCGCGAACGCGGAGATATCTTGTCGTCCACCGCCACGGGCATGGCGGAACACCTTTGCGGGCTGAGCGATGCCGGAGAAGGTGCGCTCGCTCGACTTCACGCGAACAAGAACTCCATCGCTGGCGCCGCCAGCTTGGAAGAGCTTCAAACCATGCGCACAGCGTTGCTTTCAAGCGTCGAAGGACTCATCCAGGAGACTCAGGCCCGAATCCAAGACGGTCAGAACGCGAAGGACCTCGTGCAGATGCACGACGCGCACAAGACACTCCTCGAAGCGGCCCTCGTCAACGCGAACGAGATGGCCCGCGGCGACGCATTGACCGGACTCGGCAACGAGCGAGCCCTGGACAGCATGGTCCGCTCTGACGCGGTGGAAGATGGCAGCGTCGGCGTAGTTGCACTTTCGATCGACGGCCTTGCGCAAAGACGAGAGCGAGATGGGCGAGACGCAGCCGGCGCCATCGTCCAGCAGTTTGCGCGAGTACTCAAAGGCGAACTCGCTGAGAATGCGCAAGGGTTCCGCATCGATGGCGACACCTTCGTGTTGATGCTGCCGAGTCAAGACCTCGCCGCGACCACCAAGATGGCAACGGAGCTGCAGCGACGGTTCGCCGCCACGCCGCTTCGCGCTCTTGGACACAACGTAGACATCCGCCTCTCCATTGGCGTCAGCGCGTGGACTGCCGGCACGGCGTTCCGCGAGGTCTTCGCCAGAGCCGACAAACTTCGGGCGATGGTCACAAAGAACGGCGGCGACGCCGTCCGAGCAAAAGCCACCTAAGAGCCGCGACTCGACGCAGAGCACACGGTCCTGGGCGGAGAATCAGGATAATTAGCGGGTCAGCTTTCGATACTTAATACGCCGCGGAACATCCGCGTCCGCACCGAGCCGCTTCTTTCGGTCCGCCGCGTAATCCGTGTAGGTACCTTCAAAGAAGAGCACATTGCTGTCGCCCTCGAAGGCGAGAATGTGGGTGCAGATCCGGTCCAAGTACCAGCGGTCATGGCTGATGATGAGAACGCAGCCGGGAAACTCCAAGAGTGCCGATTCCAGCGACCGAAGCGTCTCCACGTCGAGGTCATTCGTCGGCTCATCGAGTAGCAAAAGGTTGCCGCCGGACTTCAGCAACTTCGCCAGGTGAACGCGATTTCGCTCGCCGCCGCTGATCTTGCCGACCAGTTTCTGCTGGTCGGAGCCACGAAAGTTGAACCATCCGCAGTACGCGCGCGATGACACCTTCTTACCGCCAACGTCCACCTCTTCGGCGCCCTCGGAGATGATCTCGTACACGGTCTTCTCCGGGTCGAGATCATCACGGCCCTGGTCGACGTAGGACAGCTTGACGGTTTCGCCAATGTCGATGGTCCCGGCGTCAGGCGTCTCCTCGCCCATCACCATGCGGAAGAACGTCGTCTTGCCGGCGCCGTTGGGCCCAACGATGCCGACGATGGCGCCGGGAGGCACGCGAAACTCGAGGTCGTCGATGAGCAGCTTGTCGCCAAACGCCTTTCGAAGTCCGCTGACCTCGATGACCTTATTTCCGAGGCGTGGCCCTGGCGGAATACGAACCTCGTTGGCGTCTCGCGTGTTGTTGTTGGCGTCGCGAACGAGGGAATCGAAGGCCGTGATACGCGCCTTGCTCTTGGCCTGTCGAGCCTTAGGACTGGCCCGAACCCACTCGAGCTCCTGGCGGATCTTTCGCTGCCGTGAGCTCTCGGTCTTCTCCTCGGAGGCCAAGCGTTTCTGCTTCGCGTCGAGCCACTCGGAGTAGTTGCCCTGAAATGGAATCGCCTGGCCGCGGTCCAGCTCAAGAATCCAGGTAACCACCGTATCCAAGAAGTAACGGTCATGGGTCACGAGCACGACACAGCCCGGGTACGACTGCAGATGGCCCTGGAGCCAAGCCACAGAGGCGGCGTCGAGATGGTTTGTCGGCTCGTCGAGGAGGAGAATCTCAGGCTTCTCCAAAAGCAAACGGCACAGCGCGACGCGACGTTTCTCACCACCGC
This sequence comes from Polyangiales bacterium, assembly GCA_047619315.1. Classification (GTDB taxonomy): domain Bacteria; phylum Myxococcota_A; class Polyangia; order Polyangiales; family Houyiibacteriaceae; genus JBCCRV01. The sequence goes on along the minus strand of JBLHKB010000393.1, from coordinate 3,811 downwards.
TCAACGTCGCCGGGTCAGCGTCCGCAGGCGGAAGCCGCAGCGCGTCCATCGCCAACTCGAGCATGTGGTCGAGGTTCCAGCCATCGACGGAGTCGATCTTGTCTTGGAGCGCGCCCTGCTTGTCGAGGAGCTTGGTCATCTCATCGTCGCTCATCGGCTCACCGAGCTTCATGCTCAGCGCTTCGAACTCGTCGAGGATGTCCCGAATGGGCTTCACCGCGACTTCAACGGCTTCCTTGACGGTCTTCGCGTCGCCGAGGTCTGGCTCCTGCGGCAGGTAACCGACCTTCACGCCGGGACGCGTCCACGTCTCTCCCGTGAAGTTCGTGTCGACCCCCGCCATGATGCGCAGGATCGTCGACTTACCCGTACCGTTGACGCCGATGATCCCAATCTTCGCCCCCGGAATGAACGAGAGGTAGAGATCCTTAACGATCTTCTTGTCGGGTTCGTGGACCTTCGTGAGGCCCTTCATCGAGAAAACGTAGTCCGCCATGGGCGAGGTCATAGCACGTCGAGGCCGCCCGTAGATCGCGCTCCGTAGACCTCGCTCCGTAGACGACAAAAAAGCCGCACCCAAGTGGGCGCGGCTTCTCGATTCAGCGCGTCGACTTCTAGAGAATCTCGAGAAGCTCGACATCAAAGACGAGCGTCCCCTGGGGACCCGGACGGCCTTCGTACGCGAGGTTCGCTGGGATCCAGAAACGTCGCTTCTCACCGACCACCATGAGCTGAACGCCTTCGGTCCAACCAGGAATGACTCGGTTAAGAGGGAAGGTGGCAGGCTCGCCGCGCGTCACGGAGGAGTCGAAGAGTTCACCGTCTGTGGTCCAGCCCGTGTAGTGAACGCGAACGTTGTTCGTCGCGGTGGGGTGAGCCGTGCCCGTACCTGGAGTGAGCACGCGTGAAGCGATGCCGCTCTCCGTGGTCTCAGCGCCCGATGGAGCCGCTGCGACGTCTTCAGGCGTCGTTGGTGGCTCCGGCGCATGTTCAACGCTGAGAAGCTCTACATCAAAGACAAGCATTCCGGCAGGTCGCCCGGGGCGGCCCTGGTACGCGAGCGCCTCAGGAATCCAAAGGCGACGCTTCTCGCCAACCTTCATCAGCTGAAGACCTTCGGTCCAGCCAGCGATGACGCCGTTCAGTGGGAACGTCGCTGGGGAGCCGCGCTGCACCGAGCTGTCGAACATCTCGCCGTCCGTGGTCCAGCCTGTGTAGTGAACCGTAACTCGGTCGGCGGGGTTACTTGGCTGCTCGGCGTTCGTCGAAGGCGTGAGGATGCGGGACGCGAGGCCCGAAGCCGTACGCTCTGCATCAGTAGGGGCTGCGGCGACGTCGGAAGGTGCGGCGATGTCACCGCCCATGGCCGTCGGTGCCGTCGCTTCCATTCCCGTCTCGCCGGTCGCGCCAGTGGTCTCGTCGCCGGCATTTTCGGAGGGCTCAGCGACCTCCACCGTTTCAACGGCCTCGTCGGTGTCGCCGCTTGGGCAGCCGGCGAGAGAGAGGCAAAGTGTGAGGAGTGTGAGTGTCCGCATGGCGACCGTTTACCCGCACTTTCAGGACGCCGCAAGTCGCGGATAGACCCGCCGCCGAAGAAACAGACGGCTTAAAGAAAAACGGCCCGCAGCAAACGCTGCGAGCCGTGATTCACGGAGCGAAAAGCTCAGGGTGCAGGAGCAGCTTCACACACGTCGGTGTCGCCGCAGATCAACATGGCGGCGGGGTCACAGAACTCGGTAAACGCGCAAGCTTCGCCGTCGTCCGAGAAGGTTCCAGCCGTGATGTCGCCCTCGATCTCATCGGACTCAAGTCCAGCGGCGTCAACCAAAGAGATTCGGAAACCGACCGCTCCGGCTGCGTAATCCGCCGTGGGGCCAGCACCAACGAACGTGGCTTCCATGAACGTCGCAAGGTTAGCGGCCTCCTCGAGTCCGAACGTGAACGTGAGGTCTCCGCCTTCGCCAACGAAGTCGAAGTCGTCGCCCGCGGCGTCGAGGAACGTGAAGTTGATGGCGGTGACATCGCCATTGCTGTCAGTTCCGGTGACGCCAAGCGCGAGGAGCGTCGTCGGATCTTCGCCGGGAAGGCCGTCGTAGCGAAGCACCGAGGCAGCGCTAAGGACCGGAGCTTCCGGTGTCTCGCATTCCTCCGTGAGGCCGCAAGCTAGCGCTGGATCGCAGAGTGCGGTGAAGGCACAGCTCTCGCCGACCTCGGCGAAGGTGCCAAGTTCGATGGTGCCTGAGATCTCGTTGGACTCGAGGCCCGAGCTGTCGTTCAACGAGATGCGGAAGCCGACGGCGGCCGCAGGGTACATGGCCGTTTCGATGGCCGTCACGAGCGTCGACTCCATGAACGTGTCCAGGCCGGCGGCCTCGTCGAAGGCAATCTCGAACGTGAGGTCACCGCCCTCACCGTAGAAGTCGAAGTCGTCGCCGGCGGCGTCAAGGAGGGTCAAGTTGAGGGAAACAACGTCGCCGTTCACGTCGCTGCCTGTAAGGCCCATCGAAAACGAGGTCACGAGGTCTTCACCGGAGGGCACGTTGTCGTGCCGAACCGTTGTCGCAACCGTAAGCACGGGTGCTTCCGCCGTCTCGCAAACGTCGGTGGCGCCACATACAAGGTCCGTCGCGCAGGCGATCGTCAGGCAAGCTTCGCCAAGGGCAGCAGGCGCCTGGCAGACGGCCAGGTCGTTGCAAAGGAGCCCCGTCGTGCAAACAAGGACATCGTCGCAAGCGTCGCCGGCGTCGCCGGTGGTGCCGAGGATTTCCGTGGTGACTTCGACTGTGCCGACGTCGTCGGCGCCGTAGCCGCTGATGAGTGCGAAGACCGTGTCGCCGCCGTTAGCGATGATGGTGCCGCGCGAGAAGAGGGTGCCGTCAACGTCGTCGAAGCAGACGCCTTCGGTTCCGCATTCGGTGCGGAAGTCGAGGATCGTGTCGATTTCATCGGTACCGTCGTTCAGCGTCGAAACCTGAACGATCTGGTTGGCGACGTCGCCTGCGATGGTGATGGCGATGACGACCTGACCGGTCACTGCGTCGCCGCAAGCCTCAAGAGCCTGCGGCGTCGTGGTGGCCGCCGAAGTGTCGATGGTCGTTGAGACGACCATGCCGATGTCCGCCGTCACGTTCTCAAGCGCAGCTGGGTCACAGATGTTGTCGACGACCGGGCCGGTGTCCGGCGTAGGGCCGGTGTCAGGAACAGGACCTGAGTCCGGGATCGTTATGACATCCGCGCCGCCGTCCATGTCTGGGCCCGCGTCGGCCATCGGAGTTACATCATCGTCACCACACGCGATGGCGGCGACACAAGCTAGAAGAAGAATCTTTTTCATGGCGCAGCTAATAGCAGCCCAGATCCGATACGCAAAAGGCCCGCGACATCCACTCTTGAGGTGGCGACGCGGGCCAATCATCGTTCGTGCCCGCGGTGGGCTCTTCGAAGTTCTCTACTATTTCAGAGCGTTGAGATCACTCCGCAGGCCACTCGAGGCCCCGCGTTACCCGTGGGCTGACCCCCATCATCGGGGTTTGCGTGAAGAATCACGGCGCGGCCGCCGATCCCCTGCTCTCCGTCCAAATGAAGATCGCTAAAGCGCGACTCAGAGTTCACGTTGCCTTCTGCGTCAGCCTCCACGTTTCCAAGATCGCCAGCGTGACGGGCAGAGGCCTCTGGCAAACCGTGGTCGTGGCCATCGGGGTTAAAGTGGCCGCCAGCGCTCGTTCCGTCGGGGGCCGAGCAGTCTCCCGTTTCGTGAACGTGAAATCCATGAAGCGTACCTGGCTCGAAGCCCGTGAGGGCCACACGAACG
>JBLHKB010000392.1:0-6822 GCA_047619315.1 Polyangiales bacterium | reverse complement strand
AGAGGCGCCGGTCCCACGACACATCGACATCCTTGCCCTCGTACTTGTGAATATTCTTCTTCTCGCTCATCGGTGCCTTGCGCTTTCGGGGTTCGATTCTCCGGCGACTCTAACAGGCTGGCGGACAATTCTCGCGCCGGCCTCGTCACTCGGGGAGCCGGCGAGTCCAGACGCCCTTGTCGAAGAGCATATTCGAAGACGCCACGTACCCACGCTGGTTCACCCAGTCGACGGCCAGGGTTCGCACGTCGACGGCCCTCAGCCCAAGAGCGGTCCAGCTCTGGAGTTCGCGAACCCGGACAGTCCGATCATCAGGCGATCACTGCCCTCGTTGTTCATGGCGTTCGTTCGAGCCTAGGCCTGACGAGACACCGATGGGCTTGGTTTACGCCACGAAGCCCGGTCAGCGCCAAGCCGGCAAAATTGGGACGTGGCGACTGCGAACCGGCCGATGGTCGGAGACGAGCTCCACATACCCTTCGATCCGCGCCTCCGCGGCGAAGGCCTCAATGGACAGGGCTGGAAAATTCGCCGCAGCGTCGTCGGTGCTCACCACGTGGTCGATGAGCCCGCGATACGTCTCCGGGATGTAGGAGTACTCGCCGATATCCGCCAAAGGCTGCGTCAAGATGGCATACGCATCGCTACGAAACGGACCAAAGACGTCGTCTTCCGGCGCATCCATCAGGTGGTCGTTGAAGTCGCCCACGATGAAGACGTTCGGCGTCACGGTGTCGCTGTGCTCTGCCACCCACACGGCGAGCTTTTGCATGGCCTCACGACGCCGCGCTTCGCTCTGCTCATCGCCCCGCGCCTTAAGATGCACAACCACCATGGTGAAGATCCCATGCCCAGCCCGGCCCGTCATCGAAAACGTGATGGCCATCGGCGCACGAGGAAACGCCCAGTTGTCGTCGATGAAGAGCGAGCGAACATCTTCGATGAACACGCGGTCACTTCGATACGCAAACGCCACGGCGGTGTCCCGTCCTCGTTGCTCGCCGGCGAACCCCTCGTAGTTCGGCAGCGAATCGATCATCTCCCGAAAAACAACGCGATTCAGGATCTCCTGAAAGCCCACCACCGTCGGCGCGAGCTCGCCCAGAATAGTGCGGACCGCCGGAACCGTTTGTGCGCTGTTCGGAAAGTTCTCCACGTTCCAGCTCAGGATTTCGATGGGCGGCTCGCACAAACCTCGCGCGTGACAGGCCTCGGCTTCGAGGGCGTTCCAGGCGAGCGGACCGACGAACGCGACGGCGTCGAGCTGCGCCTGGCTCAAGATGGGCCGATCGTCCGTGATTCCCTCGGCGGCATCGGACTCGACGAGAGGCTGAAGCACTTCGAAGGTGGTGGTCGGCGCGTTGATGAGCGAGAGAACACCCCGGATTTCGTCGGCGCTGATGTCCAAGGTGTCGAAGGTCGCGTCCACCGCGTCCACCTCGACGGGCGGCGCCGCCGGCGGACCATCCGTCGCTCCCTGCGTGCAGGCGGCGAGACCGAATACGAGCGTAGCGAAGAGACGTATCGCGTGGACGTGGCACGTCACCGAGTCTTGATCCCCACGTAATTCAAACAAGTGCATCGAAGCGCGTATCTCCTGGAAGCCACTCTATTTCACTTCCGCCGCGAGCGCCCGTCTACTCCGCTCCGTCTGACTCCACCTGCTGCACTAAAGCCTCGCGAAGCGGGCGAAAGCCTGTAATCGGCGTGTCGACGTTGCCGCGAATACGTCCTTCGAGGACCTCGATGCGCACCGGCGGCGTCAGCTCGTAGCGATAGCCCCGTGACGTGATCCGAAAGTCATGGCCGCGCACCTTCCGGCGGTAGCGAACGCTGATCTGCCCGTGTCGCACGAAGCGCCGGTGCCGCAGAACAAACGATGCAAGGCGGACCGCCAGATGATTGAAAAGCCGGTGACATCCATGGCTCGACCCGTTCGTCATCGAGCGATAGCTGACGGAGCCATGCACTCGAATGCCTTGGTCGTAGAAGCGAGGCAGAGCGTCCGGTGACTCAGGGTCCGCCGATGGGTCGCGGGGAGGCAGAACGCGGTGGTGCATGAGCATCACCAGGCCATACGCCGAGCGATACCCCGGCCCAAAGAGCCCGTAGTTCGGAACCATCCGGCCGTTCGCGCGCCGCAAGAGATCATCGTCCGGCGTGCTCGGGGGCGGCAACCAGGCAGGCGCGGCGATGACATCACGCCAAACACGCTCGCCGACGTACGAGAGCTTGTACTTTAGGCCGGTTCCGCCCGACGCATTGCGCTCCGGCTTCCACCCGCCGATGGTCGTCGGCCAGCGAACGAGGGCCACGTCTTGCCCTTCATGCCGCGTGTAGAGCGTCAACACGGGTCGCTGTTCGACGCGTTCGGGCAAGCGGCGCCCTTCGCTCGTGTAAGGAAAACGGTAGTAGACGTCCCCCCGCGCTAACTCCGCGCGAAGTTCCATCTCTCCGGAGTAGTAGTCTGGCCGCGGTGGAAGCTGAATCGCCACGCGTCCGTGGCCCCGCTCGCGAATCGCTCGAAGCTGTTCGAGCGCCGCCGCCGGACTCGTGAGCCCGAGCGCACGCGCCGCAGACTCCGTCGCCGGCGCCACCAAGTCCGGCGCCGCGTTCTCCGCCGCCGGCTGCCCCGCATCGAAGCGAAACTCCTCGGCGTCGAGGGGCATGCCGAGGACGTCCTTCCACATCCGCGCCGCGGACCCGTCTTCGATGAGCCCCGTCGCGTCGATGACGCGTTCGCGAAGCGCCCGCAGCGTCGCTGCGAAGTCTTCCGTTCGGCTGTCGAGCTGAAGTGAGCGCCGCGTCGCTTCGTCGAGGGCGCCGCCGGAGACGATCAGGTGACGGCGCTGATACTTCGCCAGCGGCCCCGCCGTGCGCCAGTCGAAGACGCCGCGCTCGTAGCGATGGGTTCCGCCCACCAGGCCGTCGCAAAGAAGATGGTCTTGCACCGCCTCGATGGCGGCGACGACCTTCCCCAGCCGCACGTATTTCACGTAGTGCGGACCCCAGCGTTCGTGCTCCGCCAAAGCGCTGATGTCCGTCAGCCCCGCTTCTTCGGCGGCACGCGCCAGACGTGCGCTTAAGTAGCGCACCGTCCGCAGACGCTCTCGCTGTTGACCCGCCGTCGGCACCCATGGCCTCAACGTGTAGCTCAGCGCCTCGATCCCCGTGTTGTCCACGGCGGCGTGGCAGGCGTGGCGCTCATCCTCCGAGAGTCGCTCGATGAGCACACGGAAAGTGGGCGTGATCCCGAAGAGCTCGACGAAGCGTTCGTGGTCCAGGGAGTCCGGGACCTCATCCAAGCGCTCGTCCGCCAGCGCCAAGTAAACCGGTCGATAAGGTTGCTGACCGACTTCGCCAAGGGACGCGTCCTCGGAGAAAAGATAGGGCGCCCACTCGTCGCGGAGATCCACGACGCTCAACTCTCCGAGCGCTTCTTCACACACTTCGCCGACGACGGCGCCGTCTTCGTAGATAGGAAGCGGCGCTGTGCACGTGATGGCCGGCTCCGCTTCCGGCTCTGCTTCCGGCTCCTCCGTCGTCGGCTCCGCGACGGGCTCCTGTTCCGCCTCGTCGACGGGCGCTTCCACCGGCGTCTCCTCCGGCGGCTGGCCACACGCAATTGCCATCCAACAAACGGCGCCGATCCATCGTTTCACCTCACGCAGCCTACATCAGACGCATCCATCGCGTTTCAGACCGCCCTGAAAGCCCGAGCACGCGATTTTCACCCCGCGAAATATTCTCGGCCCGGCGCACGTATCACGGAGCGAATGAAGGCCCCTGGAAAGAGAACTCGACGTGCGATCCTATTTCTCGTCCTCGCCGGCGTGGCCGGTGTGGCCGTCTTGTACATGACGCGGCTCTCCTGGGGACCGGGGATGATCATCACCGCTCCAAGTTCAGCCTACGCCGCGGTTTCGCTTCCCAGCGGCGTAGAGCGCGCCATCGAGATCGAACGCGACGCCGCCATAGTCCGCGGCTGGCTCGTAGAACCGGCCTCACCACCACGCGGCACCCTCGTCATGTTGCATGGAATTCGCAGCTCCAAGGCCTCGCTTCTCCCCGCAGCGCGGGGCCACGCGACCCAAGGCTTTCGAGTCCTCGTGGTGGACTCTCGCGGCCACGGCGAATCTTCCGGCCCCTTCCTGACCTACGGCGTCAAAGAAGCCCAAGATCTTCTTGCGCTCACCAGCGCTCTCGAGGCTGAAGGCCTTCTCTCGCCGCCCCTCATCGTCCTCGGGACGTCCTACGGCGCCGCCACCGCGATCCAGTATGCCGCCCTCGACGAGCGCGTGGACTTCACCATCGCCGTCGCGCCCTTCGCGTCGCTCCAAGATGTCGTTCCGGCATATATTGAGTGGATCCTCGGGCCCTTCGCCGGCCTTGTCCCGGCGCACATCGTCGTCGAGATCCTCGACGAATGTCAGCGCCTCGCGGACTTCGACCCCACCGACGCCTCCCCCCTCAACGCCGCCGCACGCATCCGTCGCCCCGTCCGCATTCTTCACAGCCAAGACGACGAACGGATCCCCATCGCTCACGCGAGAGACATCGCCGCCGCGCTTGAAGACGGCGAGCTCGTCGAGATCGCAGGGGCGTCCCACACGGAAACCGGCGGCGGCCCTGAGGTTGAAGCGACCATCGATGGATGGCTCGAGGAAGCGGTGAGCGCCGCGCGTTAGGCGCTAGTGCCCCTGGCACATTCGAGTCGAAACGGAAGCGAGATCGGGAACGAGGGCCGCGAACACCGGGTCAAAACCAGGTGGTCGGGGCGCTAGTCCCCAGTGCGCGTCAGCACCACCGCGCCGAGGTGCGCAAAACGTGCCGTGCCCATCGGACTCACGCCCACTGAGATGTCCAGCAGGCCCGCCTCTGGGCGTAGCCCTTCAAGCGTCGCCAGCGAGCTCTGGTTGTCCGCCGTGTCAAAGTCCGCGGTCTCGCCGCCAGCGACCACGCGGATGAGCCGCCCCGCTCCCGCATCATCACCCGTCCGACTGCCAAACACTTCGACGCGATAGACGCCGTCGGCGAGGCCGTCGAAGACCGCATGTCCGCTGCGCAGGAGCGCCGCGTCGTGCCCATCGAAGGTGCCAACCCAAATCGAATCGCGGCTCACATCGGCGGGCCACATGAAGTCGTTTACGCTCTCGCCGCCTTCTTGGATTCCATCGAAGCCGACCGTCGTAACGGAGATCAACGTCGCCGCGCCCGCGTCCGTCTGAAGAGGCCCCGTTCGGCCACTCGTCGGCTCCGCAAAGTTCCAATCCGGCACGGCGAGCGGTCCAAAGTCGACGCGAATCGAATCACCAATATCGATCGCCGACGGGTTTGCGCTTGGCGGTTCGCGCGTAAACCCCGTCGTCGAGTCCGCGCTTCGCTGGAGCTGCATCGCGTCTGCCAGCGGAACGTTCAGCGCGCTGAGCCCCTGCGTGCTCGTCCCATAGATCGTCGCATACATCACGAGCGCCGTGAGGTAGCGTCCGTTCAGGCCCGCGTGATAGTCGTCGCTTCCGTGAAGCCGCAGCCCCTCCGGCGCCCCGAGATGAAGCTCCCAGGCATCGCCGATGGGCGACACCACCACGTTCGGCACGTGGACCGAGTTCATCGGGATGAAGTTCTGCGCGGCGTCGACGTACGACGCGCGCACTTGCGACATCATCTCCACCGCATCGAGGAAAGTGCCGTCGCTGTACACGGCGTGGTCCGGGTGTCGCGCCCAGGTCTGGAAGAGCACGACGCGCGCATCCGCCTGGGCATCGATGATCCGGTCGTGGAACCAGCGCGCGTCTTCTTTGAACGCCTCCGGGTTTCCGGCGCTCGTCGCTCGAAGGCTGTGCTCTTGCAGCACCACCACGTCCCAGCCTTCGTCCACTCGTGTCGCCGCCGAATCAGCGCTGCCGTCCATGCGGTGCCCGCTGAGGTTCTGGCCTCCGACAGCGCGGTATTCTACGTCCGGCTCGGGGTACCCAGCGCTGACGGCGAGCTCTCGCACCATCGTCGGGATTGGACCCCCCAACGTAAAACTGTTGCCGACGAAGAAGATGCGCTCCGGTGGGACGAACGCCTCGCACATGCCCACGGGTTCGCCCTCCCGGCAGACGTCGCCGTCAACGCAACCTTCGCAGCAAGAGCCCAGTAGACAGAGGCCGTTTCCACCGGCACACATCGCGCCCTCGAAGCACCCGCCGTCCACGTCAGCGTCGCCGCCAGGGCTCACATCGATGCCGCTATCAACGACGCTACCGTCGACGCCTCCGTCCATACCGTCGCCGAGGCAGTGCCCGGTTTCGCATGTCTCCGTCGCCGCACACAGGGCGCCGGAACGTTCTTGAAGCTCCACCCGGAAGACGCCCTCGCCGCCGACTTCTGCGCGAATTGTTTCGCAGCCTGCGGCCACCACCTCGCACTCATCATTCCAAGCGCGCGCGAAGAGCCCGTAGGTTCCAGCAGGGATCTGGCCCAGCGGCGCCGCGCCCTCGTCGACGCCAAACTCAACGCTTCGAATCGCGGCGGCCAGGGGTCCCTCGAACGCGAGCCGTGAGCAGTCGTTCACCACCGCGACCTGAACGCGCGTTGCGCCGTCACGCGCCGCGCCCGACGCAAAGGATGCGACCACGTCGTACTCCCCGGAGCACGCCATCGCGAACAGCACACTGAGCGTGACCAGCCTCACCCCTCGACTATACACTTTTCGTTGTGCCCTCGCTCATCGCCCGCTCAGGCTTGCATCAAGTTCAGCGCCAGCGCGCCGTCGCTTTCGCGAGGGCGTCCTGAGCGCCTTCTTCCAGAATTTCTCCATGCCCCATCACCAGGCGC
>JBLHKB010000391.1:0-6836 GCA_047619315.1 Polyangiales bacterium | reverse complement strand
GAGAAGTACACGGTGGAACTTTATCTCTACGCGTGTGACCTCGACGACGGGGAGCTCACCTGCAGTGCCGTTCAGGACTTCCGCTGGGTGACGAGTGGCGAGTTCGATCGCTTCGGCTTCACCCCCGCTGACGAAGCGTCCATGAACGCGCTCCTCGGCGAAGGCTGAACGTTGGAACCGACCCCCGCCACTTGTCCGACCTGCAGCACCGTGGTGCCCGAAGGTGCCGCGAAGTGTGTTGGGTGCGGACAGGTGTTTGGTGAAGCGAATCGATGTCCACATTGCAACGCCATCGCGGCTGTCCGCCCCGCGTCCGGCGGCCATGCTTGCATGGCCTGTGGTAAGCCGCGTAATGCTGGGCCCGGCGTTACGGTTTTTCGGTCGAAGGGGGCAGGCGCGCGAGCGAAAAGCACCGGCAAGCGAACGCTGGGGATCTTTGCTTTGGCTGCCGGCGTGTTTGGCGCCATCGCCGTCGCCGCAGCGATTCCCACTGCCATAGGGCTCGTGTTCGCGGGCGTCATCGGTGCCGTAGGCGTGGGCGTCGGAGCCCTCGCGATGCGTTCCGGCGCAAGTGGCGGAGCAGCATCGGGTCCAGAGGAAAATCGGATCCTCAGTCTCGCCGAAGAGAAGGGTGGCGTTTTGACCGTCACCGATGTCGCGCGTGCTCTTGGAGTGACCCAAGCGGAAGCCGACACGCTTCTCAGCGGAATGGCGGATGGCTCTCGCGTCTGGGCCGAAGTGACCACAGACGGAATGATGCGCTACGAATTCCGTGAACTCATGGCGAGGCGGGGCCCGCAAGTCCGCGTCGCCGACGAGCTCGCCGAGCGCATCGAGATGACCGCCGAACAGCATGAACTCGCCGAAGCGGAACGAGAGGTCGAAGCGATGCTCTCGGGCCGACCGGACCCGGACTGAGCGGACTGACCAACACAACCATGGTCTGGAACATAGGGATCGTCGGAGCAGGGTTCGCAGGCGCCGCGACCGCGCTCTTTCTTAGAGAACGGGGACACGCGGTCACGGTCTACGAAGCTGTCGCGGAGCCTCAGCCGGTGGGGGCGGGAATCTTACTTCAACCGACGGGACAAGACGTGCTTCGACGCCTTGGACTCTACGAAGAAGTGGAGGCGCGAGGCGCGGTGGTGGATGAGCTCAGCTGTGCGACGGGTGAGCGGCTGGTGTTTCGTTTAAAGTATGCGGACGGCGGATCACCCGCGGGACTCGGACTCCACCGTGGCGTTCTTTTTGGCGTTCTCTACGATGCGCTTCGGCCTGCAGGTGTTCATGTCGAACTGGGCGTCGAGGTCGCAGACGTTCGACAAGGTTGTGTGTACGACGTCAGCGACAAGAAGTGCGGCCAACACGACCTCGTGATCGTCGCGGATGGCGCTCGCTCGATGGTTAGAGAGCGGACGTTTGGCCACCTGCGCGATGCTCCATACCCCTTTGGCGCACTGTGGTTTGTCGCGGAAGACCCTCAGCGCCGATTCCAAGGGAAGCTGCATCAGCAGCTAAGAGGCGCCGACGAGATGGTCGGTTTCATGGCGACGGGTCTCGGACCGAGTGGCGACGTGCCCCTCGTGAGCTTCTTCTACAGCGTGGCCTCATCGCGTGTGGACGCTGTTCGTGCTGCGGGCCTCGACGCGTTCAAGGCCAAAGTGCTGGAAGTCGCGCCTCAAGCCGGCCCGGTTCTGGACCAGATTCACTCAATGGATTCACTCCTCTTCGCCGGCTATCGCGACGTCGTTTTGACACGACCCTACCGGAACCGAACGGTGTTCATCGGCGACGCTGGCCATGCGATGAGTCCACAGCTGGGCCAAGGCTCGAACCTGGCGCTCATCGACGCGGAAGAGCTCGCCCGCCACATCGGCGAGCACGCAGATCTCGCCCACGCCCTCGACGCGTTTTGGCGGAGTCGTCGTGGGCACCAGCGCCTGTATCAGTTTGCGTCGCGATGGCTGACTCCTTTCTTTCAGTCGAACGCAGGCTCTCTGGGCCGATTGCGCGATCTGACCTTTCCCATCGCCATCCGGTTTTCGCCTCTCCGGCGACGAATGATCCGAGTTCTCAGCGGCCGTGAGGCGGGCGTGTTCCGGCGCCCCTATCGTTTCCGAAGCGACTGACATGAGCAAGGACGCACAGGTGCTCAAGCGTGTCGTCGGACTGCCAGGAGCCGTGCTCCTCGGGCTTGGTTCGATCCTCGGAACTGGCGTCTTCGTGAGCATTGGTCTCGCCGCTGGAATCACTGGGTCGTCCGTGGTCATCGCTACGCTCATTGCGGGGGGCCTCGCCACGTTCAACGGGCTCTCCAGCGCGCAGCTCGCCGCGGCTCATCCAGTGAGCGGCGGCACCTACGAGTATGGCTATCGGTTTCTCAGCCCGGCGCTCGGGTTTAGCGCGGGCTGGCTATTCCTTTGCGCGAAGTCCGCATCCGCGGCAACGGCGGCTCTTGGGTTCATTACCTATGCCCTAGGTGTGGCGGAGATCGACGACGCCTACCGCCCAGCCCTGGCCGTCACGGTGGTGGCGCTGATGACTTGGCTGGTCGCTGGGGGTCTGTCCCGTTCCAATCGGGTCAATGCGCTGCTCGTTCTTCTAACCTCAGCCTGCCTCGCCGTGTTTGTGATCGCAGGCTTGTCGTCGAATCACGACTGGCCGCCTCTTGACTTCAAAGGCGGAGAAGCTGGCCTCCTCGAAGCTAGCGCGCTGATGTTTGTTGCGTTCGCCGGCTACGGACGCATCGCCACACTCGGTGAAGAAGTCCACGATCCGAGACGCACGATCCCGCGCGCGATCATCGTGACGTTGGTCGTGACAGCCGTGCTCTACCTGAGCGTCGCCGTCGCCTACGTGAGTGGCGTCGGGGAAAGTCCTCGCGGAGCATCACTCGAGCAAGTGGCGCGCGGTTTCGAATGGCCTCGGCTGCACTGGGGAGTGGCGGCGGGAGCCATGCTGGCCATGTTGGGGGTCCTACTCAATCTCCTCCTCGGACTCTCTCGCGTAGCACTCGCCATGGCTCGAAGAGGTGATTTGCCCGCGCTGGTCGGTCGCTTGAATATGCGAGATCAGCCCAGAACCGCGGTGCTCTTTGTCGGCGTTCTCGTCGCTGGCCTCGCGGCACTTGGAGATGTCCGAACCACGTGGTCTTTCAGCGCTTTTATGGTCCTCGTCTACTATGCGCTCACGAACTTGGCCGCACTTCGCCTGCCGCCAGAGCTTCGCCTCTTTCCACGATGGGTCTCAGCGCTCGGCTTACTCGGCTGCGCGGGCCTCGCGTTTTGGGTGACGCCCGCTATCTGGGCCTCAGGACTGGGACTAATCGCCGTTGGACTCACCATTCGCGCGGTGGCGAAACGTCCAAGTAAAACGAGCGGTGAAGACGACCGGTGAAGTCCTCTCAGTCGAGCGCAGGGCGTGTGCCGCTCGGTGATATGACCGCGTGGCTAAGGCAGATCACGAGCACAAGCAGCGAGCGGTAGACGTCGTCGAGCTGCTCAAGATCGACTTCACCACCGCTCTGGTCGAGGGCCTCATGCACATGATGCTGAACGTACGAGAGGACAGCCGGCTGACTCATCGCGAGGACATCGTCGCTGTCGAGAATCTCACTCGGATCGTCGGCGCGGAGTTCCTCATCCACGGTCAGCATCGCGTTAGAGATGTCGATGGCGCTTTCATCGATTTCTTCAAGTCGGGTCGGAAACGCTTCACGAAACGCCAGGTACACAGTGACCGTCAGAAAGTAGCCGAGGCTTTGGACAAGCTCATCACTGCTCAGCGCGAGTTTCTCGGCCATCCACACAGCGAGGGCGGGTTGGCGCCGGTCTAGGTCGGCGTATCCGCGGTCGAGGGCATCCTGAAGAGCAGTATCGTCTTCCTCAAGGGTCGCCTCGACTGCTTCGATGGTGTCGGAGTCCACGACGGCATATGCCGGTACGGATCGAAGCGCTGCCTTGCGGAGGAACACTCCGCGACGTTACAACGGCGCGGCAGCGTTCGCACTCGCTATTCGTCGTAGAAAAGCGGCTCGCGGGTACCGACGAACTCGCTGATGAGAACCTTGTCGTCATCCGTTAGTTCAACGAACTGAACGCCCATGCCGGGAAACATCCCGTCTTCCGCCATGATCGGGTCACGAAGCCATCGCACGACCCCCACGAGTTTGAACTCCGAGCCTCCGGGAAGCCCGAACTCAAGTTCGATGCGTGTACCGATCGGCTGCAGATCGTACGTGGCGACGAAGAGTCCTCCCTCAGAAACGTCTTCCGTGAAGCCAGTGTAGAAGTTGGAGTCGCTGTAGACGCCGACTTCAGTGGCGACGGACACACGTTCTGCGGTTCGGCGATTCGCCCCTGGGGCGTTTTCCCGATTGGAGGGAAGGGGGGGAGGTCCCGGCTGAGCTTGTTCCATGCAATCTGTGAACGGCTCATAGGGGCGGTGCTGAAGTGCCATCCTATCTCGCTTCGAAAAAAAGCATAAAGTCCGACGGCTCCGTTCGCTCTATTCGTCGAAAAACATCGGGGCGCGTTTACGAATGAAGCGCAGGACGAGCTCGCGGGATTCACCGCTGAGCTGTTCAAACTGGATCCCCATGCCTGGAACTGAGTCCGAGCTGAGGTCGAAGGGATCGCGTACGAATCGAATCCAGCCCTTGCAGGTGAACTCAAACCCGCCGGGGAGGGTGACGAGTGCGTTGACTCGAGTGCCTCGTTTGAGCACTTCGTAGGTGCTCAGGAAGACGCCGCCCTGACCGATCTCTCCGCTGAATCCAACGTAGAAGTTCGACTCAGTGTTCGCACCAATGTTCGCCTCGACCGCTTCTTCCTTGCCGCCATCGGGCGCTGGGGGAGCTTCGATTTTGGCCGCGGGAATACTGCGAGGACGCAGGAGGATGGGGGCCTCCTCTTTGAGCGTGTCAGCAGCAGGCGCGGGAGGCCGACGTGAGGGAACGGTGGTCAGTGGATAGAGCGAGCTCATGGCCTTGGCCAAGGTCTCAGTCGCCAACTCAACACCGTCGTGGCTGCTTCGCACGTCTTGGAGAAGCGCCAGGGTTTGGGAGAGAGTACCCAAGGCCTTCTTCACGCAAGCCTTGCCGTCCGGCTCCGATGATGCTTTTTCTGCTTCGAAGAGCGCTCCCACTGATTGAGCGATGTTGGAGGCGACCGCCATCACGTCATCGGGGATGTTGGAATCGGCTTGCAGGGCTTCGAGAGCTTTGCCGAGGGATTCGCGGGATTCGCGGGCCGTTTCGGCGCCGGAGTAACTCATGGGGATTCCTTCACTAAGAGACCATTTTCATGGCCGTTGCGATAATAGCCCGCGTGGAGGCAAGGTCTAGGCAAGATCGCGTTCGTAGACGACTCGTGCTCGACCGGAGCCCGCGTAATTCGGGTCTTCCGTGGCCTCGAAGCCAAGCGCTTGATGAAAACGAAGGGCTCCTTCGTGGCCAACGGGGGAAATCGCTTTAAGTTTTTTTGCGCCCGCTGCTCTGCATTTTTCTTCAAAACGCGCGTAAAGACGCTTTCCGACACCGCGGCGCCGGTATTCAGGGTGGATGCCAACCAAATGGATATAGCCAAGTGGCGGTGATCTGGGCACGACAAACCCGAGGAGAAAGCCTGCCATTTGGCCATCCTCTTCGGCAACGACGGCGTTCGCACCCAGCTCATGAAAGAGGTGAGGCTCGGCTCGCTGCGCACCAGGGCCTCCCCACCACCGGTCCAAGACCGTGGAGAGGTGGTCGAAGTCGCTCTTTGTCATGGGGCGTAGGGTGATCTCGGCGTCTGCCACACGGCACCTTACAACGAAGCTGGCAGAAAAAGCAGTCCCGCAAATTGGGGGTCGAGGAAGAGTTCGCCGAATGAGGGTTCCTTTGATAGGAAGTATCGGTGAGCGAGCCCCTCTTTTGTCCGTTTTGCAGCGAGTGCTTTGAAGATGTCGCCCGCTGCCCGGACCACGATATCCCGCTCGTTGGGTTTGAAGAACTCCAGAAGACCCGGGGACGAGTGGCGCCGAGCGAAGAAGATGCCGTGGAGGCGTATTCTCCTCGATATGGCCGCGTATTTCTCATGGCCGCAGCGTTCCTGTGGCTTCTCGGCTTTGCTCTTCCTTTCGTGGCCATTCCAGAGCGCGGCGCTGTGAGTGGTTTCGCGTTGGCGTCTGCGTCTGCGCTGAACCTGTGGATGGTGCCGGCGCTCGCCTTCGCGGTGCTCAGCGTCCTCGCCCGCCGCCGCACTCCCGCGGCCATGCAAAGCGCTCGGATCGCGGTGGGCGTATTGGCCGGCGGGGTGGGCGCGAGCCTCGGCTTTACCCTCTACCGGGTCTACAACACGACTCATTTGCTGGTGGAGCGCCTGGGGCACACCATCGAGGTGGTGCCTCGAGCAGGAGTATTCGTGATTGGAGCCGGGGTCGTTCTTGGACTTTTTGGCGCGCTGCGATTTGGCACTCTCAAAGACGCTCCGCCGACCTACCGCGTCGAGTAGCTGTAGTGTTGTTGGAACTTTGCTAGGGTCTGCACCGTGACGACCATCGTCGAACTCGAAAACGTAGAGAAGCGGTACGGGGACCTCAAGGCCCTCAGCGTTGAATCCTTGGTGCTTGAAGAGGGCAGCATTGGTCTTCTTGGGCCCAATGGTGCCGGCAAGAGCACGCTTCTCAAGATTCTGCTGGGCCTCGTCGAGCACGATACGGGCTCCGTTAAAGTGTTCGGTGAAGAGGTCCGCCGAGACCCTTTCGCGATCCGCGCCCGTATTGGATACATGCCCGAAGGCGACGCCGTCATGGCCGAACTCACGGCGCTTGAGTACGCGGTGTTCGCGGCCGAACTG
>JBLHKB010000390.1:0-6845 GCA_047619315.1 Polyangiales bacterium | reverse complement strand
CTTTTGATCATCGCCGATGTGCGTTCATCGGCGGGCTCAGGTGGTGACGGCGTCGAGTGCGACGCCATTTCCATTGGCGTGACCTTTCGGGCTGTCGCTGGTCGCTGGGCTGGACTGGGGCCTTCAGTGCCGCTTCCTAACCCCTGCACCGCGATGGAGTGAGCTGTTCGACGCGACTTGGTTGGGGGCTGCGGCTCCATCGGCGAATGGCGACGAATGGCGACGACGACGCCTGTGAGGGCGAAACCGACCTCAAATACGGCTGAGAGCGGCGGAAAAAGCCGCCGCCTGCGAGTTCTGCGCAATCCGAGCTCCCCACTTGGAACTTTGTCTAAATTCTAGCGCCGGCTCGGGGTGCAACACCCCCCAATGCGACTATGCTCCGGCCCCGTGGCGGACGAGAGCGAAAAAGAGCCTTCCGAAGAAGAGGAGAGCGCACCCGAGGCAGCAGCTCCATCCGTCAACGCGGATGAGAGCAGCGTGGGCAAGGCAAAGGCAAAGCCTCGCTGGGTCGATCGGGCCAAGGCGCCGACTCTGATCTGGATGGTGTGCGCGATTGTGTACGTCGCTTTTCTCGGCGGCCGCATCTTCGAGACGAGCCCGGACAATCACTACGCGCATCTCGCGAACTCGTGGCTTGAAGGGCGACTTGACCACGGCGCCAACCCGCCCGGTACGAACGACTGGGCGTGCTTCGACACCGAGCTCAAGGACCTCTGCCCCAACAACCGTTTTAGCTTCTCGGACCACGAGCGCTACCGCTGGTACGTCTCGTTTCCACCCTTCCCCGCCGCCGTCATCGCGCCCGCCGTAGCGGTGCTGGGCGTCGACATGCCAGACCGATTCTATTGGGCGCTCATCGCCGCGCTGGGTCCGGCTTTTCTTTGGCTATTGTTTCGGAGACTTCGCGAGACGAGACGTTCCTCGCGCACCTGGCGCGAAGACCTCGCGCTGACGCTCCTCTTCGCCTTTGGCAGCGTCTTCTTCTACGTCGCTGTGCAGGGGACCGTTTGGTTTGCCGCACACGCCGTCGCGGTGCCGCTCATAGCCCTCTACGTCCTCTACGCCCTCGATGCGCGAGCGCCATTGCGCGCAGGTCTTATTCTTGGGCTCTGCTTTTTGACGCGCCCGACCACGGCGCTCCTGTGCATCTTCTTTGGCTTTGAAGCGATGCGCACGCAGCGCAAGGCTACGGACCCGTCCGAGACATCCGACCCGGACGATTCGTGGTGGCGTCTGGGCGTCGACTTTGTTCGCGGCGTCGACTGGAAGCCCGCGATCAAACTGGGCCTCAAGTTCTCAGCGCCGATCTTGGTGTGCGGCGGCGTGGCGATGTGGATGAACGCGGCGCGCTTCGATGACCCCTTCGAGTTTGGTCACAGCTTCCTGCAGATTCGATGGCGAGGGCGCATAGAACGCTGGGGCCTGTTCAACTATCACTACATGGCCAAGAACATCGGTGTGTTTGGAAGCTCGCTGCCATGGCTGAGCATCCACTCCCCCTACGTTCAAGTAAGCCGCCACGGGCTCGCGCTCTGGGTGACGACACCTGCGCTGCTCATGGCGCTCTGGCCCAAAAAGCTCAACAAGCTGATGGTCGGTCTTTGGTGTGCGCTGATCCCCGTCGCGATTCTCAACCTCATGTACCAGAACAGCGGATGGGCGCAGTTCGGTTACCGCTTCGCCCTGGACTATATGGTGTTGATCTTCGTGATCATCGCTCTTGGCAAGCGACGCTTCGGCGTGGGCTTTGCCCTGATGATGGTGTGGGCCATCGCGATCAACGCGTTTGGTGCGGTCACGTTTAATCGGATGGAGCAGTACTACAGTCAGGACTCGAGCCAAGAGGTCATGTACCAACCGGACTGAGTGCGAGCGGTCACATCTTCGAGCATCTCCGAAAACACGGATATCGCTCGCATGAGGCCAAGGGAGACAAATCGGCGACTGACTCGTATAGTAAAGGTATGACGATTCAGATGACCTGCGCCTGCGGCGCGAATCTCAGCTTTGAAGATGCTCAGCTCGGTCAGAGTGGTCCTTGCCACCAATGCGGCCAGACCGTCACCGTGGCGCCGGCGTCAGCGCCGGCCGCAAGCCCAGTGGCGGCAGCGGCAGCGGCAATGCACGCCCCGATCCCCCACAACCCAATGCCGGGGACGATGGGCGCTGACGCCTCCTCCGAGAAGGAAGCCTGGGCTTGGCACTACTCGAGGTTCGTCGGAATCATGTACGGCCCGATCCCCGTGGGCATCATCATCGCTGCCATCGTCGGGGGCATCTATCTGGCGTCGCAGTAAACGAGCGAACAACCCGCGCTTCGCCGGCTGAGGTAGACTCTCGCTATGAGCGATGTCCACCGACGCAAAGTTCGTTTAAGTAAACCGCTCCCACGCTACCTGCTGCGCACCTTCGAAGCCTATCTGCCCTTTGTTCTCGGCGTCACCGACGACGAACATCAGCCCCTTGTGCGCGCCGCGCGAGATCGTCTCGACGCCTACGTTCAGTCGGTTCCCGCCCACGAACCGAACGTCCGGCGAAGCCTGCGCGACCTGCTCATCGTGGCGTTCATGCACGGAACGCTTCTGCACGGGAAAGCTCCTTGGTCTCAGTCAGACGAAGAGCGAAGAGAATACGTGGAGCGGCTCTACCACTCCGACGCGCGTTTCATGGACCAATTCCTCGACCGCGTCGGGCCGTACTTGCCGGGCCAAAAGCCCACCATCCGTGACCTGGCCAAGAGCCTCCGCGAGATGATGGGTTTGGCGTTCTACTCGAACCCCCAGAGCGACCGCATCACCGGCTTCTCGCCGGTCTGGGAGCGCGCCGAACATTGGCGCGATCGACCCGACGTCGACACCACACGGCTTCCCGGGCCCACCCCGCCGGTGTTCGACCCCAAAGCAGTCGCCGCGGTGCACTACCGCGGACACCCCTACGAGGCTGGGCGCCTCTTCAAGAACGACGGTCGGCCCAAGGTCGCCGTCATCGGTTCAGGCGCGGGGGGCGCCGTCGCCGCGGCGCGCCTCGCCCAGACTGGGCAGTACGACGTCGCCATCTTTGAGAGCGGCCCGCGTCTTCGACCCGCGGAGTATCCCCTCGATACCCTCGTCGGCATGAGCCAGCTTTTCGAAGACGGACTCATGACACTCAGCGAGAACCTGGACATTCACCTTCTTCGCGGACGTGTCGTCGGCGGGGGCACGGTGATGACGTCCGGGCTTTCCGTGCGACTCCGTCCACGCACATTCGCCGCGTTCACCGACGGGCAACATCCAGACACCTACACCGGCATTGACGCCGCGGAGTTCCACGCGGCCTTCGACAAGGTCCAGGCGCGCCAGTCCCTCGGCACCATCGCCCCCGACCTCTACACGGACGTCTCCGATCTCCTCAACAAAGGCGCCGCGCGCGTGGACGATGTTCGATGGCGATTCGATCAAGACATCGCCCTCAACAACGTCATGATGTCGCCTGGTCAAGGCGGGCGGCGCCTAGACCAAAACGGCGACTACTGTCTTGGCTGCGGGATGTGCAACTACGGGTGTCACTTCGGGCACAAGCTCTCGATGGACCTGACGTACTTGCTGGACTTCGAGGCCGCTGGTGGCGTCATCCATGCGAACTTACCCATCGAGCGAATCGTTGGGGAGGAACGCGACGGCCAAATGCGCGCGACGGCCATCGAGCTCGGACGCGGCGACGGCACCCACGTGCCTGTCGATCACGTGGTCCTCGCCGCGGGCGCCGTCGGGTCTTCGGCGCTGCTGCTTCGCACGGCCGAGGCGGATGGTCGCTGGAATACGCTCAGGCCTTTTCGCGACGACCGTGTCGGTACCGGCCTCGGCTTCAACTACGGCTCTGGCGCCGTCGCTCGCTTCGACAACGCTTTCGCGCGGCCGGGGCACATGGGTTTCCAGATCAAATACGTCGCCACTAAGGAGCCCGACGACGCCTTCGATGTGCACCTCGCCGATGGCCGCACGCACAGGGCGCGCTTTGTCCTAGAGAACGCCTTCGTGCCACCAGGTTTGCTCAGCAACGTAACCCCCGGCGTCGGCAAGACAAACCTCGACTGGATGCAGAGCTACGCAAAGCTCGCGATGTGCGCGACGACCATCGGGTCGCCACAGACGGGCCGAATCAGCGGCGACCGGAAGGTTCGCTACGAGCTCAACGAAGACGAGCTTCACATCAACCGTCTGGCCCTCGCGTCCATCGCGCGCATCTATCTCGCCGCGGGTGCGCGTACCGTCGGTCTCGCCGGTATTCGCCAACGCTCAGGCCCACCGAATGACGGTGTCCTGGCCGAGGGTTTTCGTCTCACGCAGGACGAACACGGCGCTTTGAGCGAAGCGCAGCTCGCAGCGCGCCTCGCCGAGGTCATCCGAGAGCCCGAGCACATCATGCTGAGTTCAGCGCATCCCCAGGGTGGCCTGCGGATGAACGTCGACCCTTCCCTTGGTGCCGTCGGCGCTGACTTTCGCGTGCACGGCGTCGCCAACGTGTCTGTCGCCGACGCATCGCTCTTTCCGTCGACGATCGTCGTCAACCCGCAGTGGACCGTCGCGGCTTTCGCGGAGGTCGCGGCGACCAAAATCGCCGCCTCCATTGCCATCGACACTTCCGCGTGAGAGCGACACCCAGAAGATGAGCGGACAAACGATGCGCTGGTCCCAAGAACTCGATGATCTTCTACGCGATTCACGCCTGGGAAAAGGTGACGCTATCGAGTGGCTGCATACCCAGAATGAAGGGGACTTCGAGGAGATCGGCGCCGAGTGCGCACGCCGCCAAGACCTGCTCCCCGAGCCACTCGCCCCTTCGGCTCATGCGCCTGAGTGGCGCTGCTTAGAGCTCATCTTGGCGTGGGTAGAGTTTCACAACACGGGCGAAGGAGACCGCGCGTTTCAAGTAGAGCGCGTCGCTTGGCTTCGAGGCGGCGACGATCTCCGTTACCTTAAACGCCAGGCCGCTCTCGGCTATGCGCAGGCTGCCTTCGACTTGGCTCGCTCCCTCGCGTCGCGTGGTGGAGAGCGCGGCCGAACGCTTCAGATGTTCCTCCGCGGTGACGGCCTGCTGTCTGATGAGTTCGTCGAGTTCCTCGATCTCGTCACGCCGGAGATGTCGCTTGATGCGATCGAAGCAGGGCTCGAAGATGTCGCTTCGGCGTTTCGTCCCCAGGCGCTCCATCGAGTGCTCGAACGCCTCGCCGATGCCGACCCTGCGTTGCGCTTCCAAGTCGCTTGTCTGGATGGGGCGACGCCGTTCACCATCGAGCTGATTCGTACGGGCACGGTCCCCGCAAGCGCCGTGGCGCGGCGCGCCGAGCAATCCGACCCCATCGGCCGCGGACTCTGGCTCGGACTGGCCGCCCGCGCGGCGTTCTACGCGGGCGACGAGCTAGGCGTCGTTCGCTACCTGCGCCAGGCTTTCGAATGCGAAGAGCCGCCGGCGCTCGACCGCGATCATATTTGGGACGAGGCGAGCGAAAGCCTCCAGGCGATGCTGACGCGTGTTGGCCTCGCCCCATAAACAGGGCGGTAATGCCGAAAACACCCGTTATTCCTGTCGCCCGTCTGCGCCTTCGATCGAGCCTTGGCGCCACACATCGCAGGCCGCATGAGGTACCCTCCCCCCGATGACGGACGAACGACGCCCCGGCGGCCCTCCGCCGCTTCCCAAGGCGGAGCCAGCAGATTCGGACACGCCCACCGAACCACCTCCTCCGATGGGCCGGGCGTCCAGCCCCATTGGAGCTCGCGTTCCAGCCAGGCTTGGTCGCACTCTTCAGCCGGGCAACATCACCGCAGCGGAAGTCGCGGCTGAAGTTCGTCAACGCAAGGCGACCGTCAAGATTCGAAAAAGCTCGCTCCCAGGTCCCTTGCCGACCAGCGCCCCGGAACGCGCTTCGGTGCCCACTCAGATGCGACCGATCACCGGACCCGGGGTGACGCGATCTCCAACGCCGGCGCCGAGAGCCCCCACGCCCGTCGCACCACGAGCCCCCACGCCCGTCGCACCGCGAGCCCCAGCATCCGTCATGCCGCGAGCCCCAGCATCCGTAGCGCCGCGAGCCCCAGCATCCGTCATGCCCGACTCGTCACCAGTGCAACGCTCTGGCGCGCCGACGATGAGTAGCCGGCCGGCCCAAACACGAGCGTCCGGACCTCCGCCACTACGTGGTCCTTCGCGTGCTCCATCTACGCCGCCTCGGCCCATCCTCGGTGGACGCCCCGGCACCGTGCCCCCGCCGCCACCCACTTCGCGTATCGCTGACGCTGCGATTCACGCTCGCCTCAGCGCACTCGAGAGCGACCTCCGCGAAATGAAGCGGCGACCGAGCGCACCTCCGGAGGGCGCCAACGTCCCAGCGCGGCTCACTCGTGTGGAGTCGCGTTTGGCCGTGATGGAAGAGGCCTTCACGCCTTCCTTCCGCACCTTGCCGTCTCGTCTTAGCGCCATCGAGACCACCATCTCGGCTCGCCTGGACCAAGTCATGAGCGCCGTCGGCCGCATGGAAGTTCTCAGCGCACAACTTGAAGAGTCCGAGGAGAAGCTTGAAGAGCGCCTCGACATTCTCCAGGCGCGAGGCGAAGGCCTGGAGCGTCGCTTCAAAGAATCCTCTGGCAGCGCGGACGAGTGGCGCGAAGAGCTCGCTTCGCTCCGAAAAGAGATCGCCGAACGTTCCGACGAGGACAGCGCGGACGAGTGGCGCGAAGAGCTCGCTTCGCTCCGAAAAGAGATCGCCGAACGTTCCGACGAAGACAGCGCGGACGAGTGGCGCCAAGAGCTCGCTTCGCTCCGAAAAGAGATCGCCGAACGTGGGGCGGAGGCGAGCGCGG
>JBLHKB010000389.1:0-6848 GCA_047619315.1 Polyangiales bacterium | reverse complement strand
GCGCTGATAGGAACCAGAATGACCAAGAACGCCGCACCCCACCACCCGAAGCACCCGAGAGCACATCACGCCGCTTGGATGCAAGCGGGTCTAATAAATCTGGCGATGTGGCTTTGCGCCTGCGGCGACGGCGGTGTCGGTGATGTCATGGTGATGGACGGCGGCGAGAGCGACAGCCAACTGTCCGACGGATCAGCGAACACGGATGCCTTCGCGGATGTTGGGCCGCTCGTCGACGCCAACCAGGGTGAGATAGATGGTTCCGCCAGACCGGACGCGCGCTTGCCCAACGACGCCGGACCATCCACGGACGCCAGTCCGACGTCTGGGTGTGGAGCGCCAGCGGAGTCAGGGTTCGGCTGCACGGAGGTTGAGTTTGAAGGTGCAACACGTACTTGGTGCATGAACATCCCCGAGGGCTACGACCCGACCCGGACCTACCATCTCATGCTCGGACTTCACGGCTGTGGGGGCAACGCATCCAACGTGCACCGACACCGCGCGAACATGGAAGCCCATGGCGCGGGCGACTTTCTTTTTGCTTATCCACAGGCAACGGCTTCCTGTTGGGACTACGGGCGTGGCAACGATACCCGCTTTATCCAGCATGTCATCGACGCCATTGAACAAACGTACTGTGTGCGTACCGGCGATGTCTTCGTTCACGGCATGAGCTCAGGTGGCTCCATGTCGTCCGTACTGGCGGGCGGCGGTATGGTCCGCGCGTTTGCAAGCGTGTCCGCAGGAGGCGGCGGTGGTCCAGTGCCTGCCTGGTACTACGGTGGCCGAACCGATTCCTACTATTCAACCATCGTCTCCGGCAAAGACACTCGAGTCCGCGGCAACGGCTGCTCCACCACAAGCACCCCCATCGAAGGAACCCCTTGCGTCCGCTATGACGACTGTGAGCACGCCGTCGTCTACTGCGAAGACGATCGCGGTCACGTCTGGCCTGCCGAGGAATGGGCCCAAGAAGGAATGATCGAGTTCTTCAGGGCCGTTCCGTAATGCCCGTCTGAGGGCTTCTGATTCGAGAGGTGCCTCGCGTAGAATGTTCCATGCTGCTCCGACCCTCGTCTCGCGCCGTTTTTTCTTTGTTCGCTTCGTCGTCGCTTGCAGCTCCGAAGGCTCGGGTTCGTCCGTCGAGACGGTGAGTGTCAGCGGCGTCGCGTCGCCGGGCGCACTACCGGGCGAATCTGCCATCGTCGTCTTCGGTGATCCCCGCCATCGATCGAACGCCGGAGATGACGCCCACACTCGCCAACCGCCGCGCCCTCCGCACCGGAAGACGCTTGGAACGGCCGCGCCGCGGTGTCGAGGCGTTCGCGGACTACATCGTTGAAGTCGTGCTCCCCGCTGCCTATGAAGAGGTCTCTCTTCGTGAACACGGCGCAGTCCTTGGCTACAGCTTCGGCGGCCTCGCGGCACTTCATATTGGGCGACGCTACCCCGAGCGTTTTCCACGTGTCGTCGCCATGTCTCCCAGTCTCCGTGTCCTCGCAATAGCGCCCCGAGATTTCCCCACCGATGGCGTCAGCGAGGGCTTGCTCGCCGGCGTCGAGTGGACGGTGCGTCGTGAGCGCTCCCACGAGCCGCCGGGCAATGAACTCCCCAGACGAAAGGGCGCTGATCACGCAGTTTTCGCCGACGAGAGAATCCTGGCGCGACCCGCTTTCGGCGGACTCGGACACACGAACGCCCATCGACGACAAGGGCGCCATGGACCTCACGTCGACCTGTTCATAGGCTTGCTCGCTGGGGTTCGAGGGATTGATGGCGGCGACGGGGGCGATCTCAAGCGTGGCCGGAATCTCTGCGTGGAAGGAACCGTCGGCGTCTGACATTCCTCGCCAGTACACTGTCGCGTCGGCATGAGGGTGCTGTCCACGCCGAACCACTCGTCGTCGAAGGCGAGGCCCCCGTCCGTCACGATCATGAACGGGAACCCGCCGTCTGGCGGCGGGGTCTCGGGGATCAGAAGCGCTGGTCGCCGCGCTTGAACGGAAGGCGCGCCCAGGGGCTCGAGTTGAACGCGGCGCCATGAGATGGGTCGCCAGATGTGCGTTTCTGCTGGTTTGCTCGCTTGCTCGTCAGGAACTGGTCCCGTCGAACCACCTGCGTCGGGGCCGCACGCGACGAGGACTAAAATGAGGATTGGCCACCACACAACCTGGGTGACACCAACGCCCGTGGAAAGGTTCCGCATTCGCGAATCCAAGTGAAAGAGGCCTCATCGTGGGTCGTCGTTTTTGTGTACAGAAGTTGCCCTCATTTCTCCGCGGGGCCTAGCTTCGACGAATGAGAGCTCTTCTTGCCCTGGTCCCACTCTTGTTCTCCGCGTGCATGTTCACAGGTGTGGGCGCAGAAGAGGTTTTGCGAGACGCAGTTGTGGGCATTAACGATGAGATGCGTTGGAATCGCATCGACCTGGCGGCGCAGCGAGTCGCTCCTCCTTACAGAGGTCACTACCGTCTCAGCCACCACAGCTGGCACCGGGACTTTCAGATCGCTGACACGGAGATCATCCACGTCGAGATCGGTGAAGAGCGAGCGACGGCCACCTCGATGGTCATGATCCGCTGGTATGACCAGCGCACGATGCTCCTCGCCGAGACCACGCTTCGCCAGAAATGGACGAAAGTCGTCGGCGGTTACATCCTGATCAACGAGGAAGTCGCCAGTGGAAACGAGCGTCTCCTCGCGATTCCCGAGGAACTCCAGGATATGGAGGGTTCAACGGAATCTGAGCCCGAGGCGCCAGCATCTAGCGCGACGGACGACGCTGAGCTGGCATCGCTCGCGCTCTAGGGCTCAGCTCGCACACCGGTGCCGCCGAGCTCCACGTGCAAAACCTCGTAGGCGGTCTTCTTGATCGCCGCGTCGAAGGCCTGTGCATCATCTTCCGAGGCAAAGAAAGCCAGGCAGACGTCGCCGCCACCCGCCCCTGAAGACTTCGCGGCGCCGTCATAACGCTGGGCGATGGAGGCTATCTCCTCCAGGCAGTCCTCGACAATGTCGGCTCCGCTCGCGTCCCCGAGTGCTTTGAGGGCAGACACCAGAGACGGTATCGACTGAATGATCGATTCCGCGGAGCGGCCGCCAAAACAAGTCGAGAAGCTGTTCGTCTCCAATTTGAGACGCCGCATGTGCGACTTATAGCCAGCTGGATCTTTTTCTCGATACGCGGCGAGCTTGTCGAGGAACACGCGGGTGCTCGCTTCCTTCTTCGTCCAAATGATGCGTGGGATGAGAGAGTCAGGCCAATGGACAGGCTCCGCCGAGAGCGGCTCTCGCACATAGCAAGTCGTGTGTCCAAGCACAGCCCCTGCCACATCAACGCCGCTGCCTCGGGGTGCAACGGCCATGTGCGCCTGCAGCGCCACATCCAAGATCTGTCGCCGATATGTATCATCAGCGATATCCTTTCCGGCGCTCGCGAACACGGCGGCGGCGGCGGCGGCGGCGGCGGCGGCGGACGAGCCAACACCTAGCTTCTTTGTGGGACCACGAAGAGCGCTGACGTCGAGGGTCAGAAGCCCAGGCACCTTCGTATCGAGATGTGTCTCGGCCAAGAGTCGAGCGGCGGCGGCCTCTGGAAAGCGTGGGTTGGGCTCATCAAGACCCAACGCGACGCCGGGGTCGTCCGGGTCATCCGTCCATGTTGCCAAAGCCCGTCGCTGCACAGCAGAGACGATGGCCGGGGCCCTATCGAGCACTACATACTCGCCCGCGATGAGCATCTTCCCCGGGGCGGAGGCAGCGACTCTCACAGTTCGCTGACCTCAACGCCAGCGCCTGGCTTGGCCACGAGAGTGCTCAAGACACCTTCGCTGCGATTGAGCGCTCGTTTTACCCGAGGAGCATCCTTGGCATGACAGAGGGCCTTCACATGTGGGCCAGCGTCCATCGTCGCCCAAACGCTCACGCCCTTCTCCCGGAGAGTCTCAATCGTCCGGAGCGCCGCGATGGTGCCGGGCTGCCAATAGAGGATACCCGGAGAGGAGCTCATGGCGCAGGCATGAAAGGACATCGTGCTCTGCTCCATGATGGAACCAACGCGCTCAAGGTCCTTCGCCTTGACGGCGCGCCTCAGCTTGCGGGTCATCCCGGGGGCTGCTTCCACCCATGCATCGTAAATGGGGGAGGTTTTGCGCGAACGCTCCATGCCCTCGGTGGATCCGACCTTCTTCGGGCCCTTCGCGGTGACCGCCACGACGATGCGAACATCCCAGTGGTCCTCCGGCGCGATCTTCTTTGCTGCCAAAAGTGAGTCGCCCAACTCACCTGCTGGTAGCTCGACGAAGCCACCGTAAATGGAGCGCGCAGCCGAGGCACTCGACCAACGCGCCATCGCGCTCAAGCGTTTGTCCGAGGAGCGAAGCCCAAAAGCCTTGCTGGCCGCGGCTGAGAGAGCTGCAAAGCCGCTCGCGCTCGAGGCGAGGCCCGCAGCCGTGGGAAAGTGATTGGTGGATTCAACCCGGGCAAAGAGCTTGTTCTTCGACTCTTTACGGAGGCGACCGAGCATCTCCACCACGCGCTTCGACTCTTTTGCCCCAGCACGACGACCGTCGAGATGAACGCTGTCCGCCTTGAGGCGCTCATCAAGCTGCACCGTCGTCTCCGTGAGGAGCCCATCCAAAGTGAGAGAGATGCTTGGAACCGCTGGCAGGTTGTAGCGAAGGTCGCTTTTGCCCCAATACTTAGCGAGGGCGATGTTGGCTCGGGCCTTGGCCTGGATGCGTGGATAGGTCATCGAAGTCCTGCTTGGGTGGTAAAACTCATGGAAGCGTGGGGCGCCATCGCCTTCTGAATGGCACGGGCATGGTCCATATCTTGGCCCAAAGCGATCACGCACCCGCCGGCGCCGGCGCCGGTCAGCTTGGCGCCGAGGCTCTCGGCAGACTCCGCCGCTCGGCAGAGGTCCTCGATACGCTCGGTGGAAAGCATCAGCCCAGAGAGAAGGGTCTGGTTCATGGACATAAGTTGCCCAACTGACTTAAGATCTCCAGCCTCTACAGCCAGACGGGCATTTCGGACGAGAGCGGTGATCGCGTCGAAGGCTTGGCCCACACGCTTGGGGTCGCGGTCTTTTTGGCGAGCGACCATGGCCACGACCTCCTTGGTGCTCGAGCTCTCCCCACTGTGGGCGATGACCAAGGGGAGTGGGCGGGCGACCTGAAGGTGTTCCAACGGCTCACCGCGGCGAAAGATGGCCACGCCGCCACAAGCGCTCATCGCGTTGTCGACGCCGGACGGGTTACCGTGAAAGACCCGTTCCCACACCAAAGCCGCATCCGCACGTTCCTCAGCGCTTCGCTCGATCTCATACAAGCCATCCAGCGCCACACAGGCAGCGACGCCCATAGCGGCTGAACATCCGAGGCCTGCGCCGCCGGGCAAATGGACATCAAGTTTGATACGTGCGCCATATTCACGCCCGTAGCTTTCCAAGAGCGCAGCAAATGCCTGACCCAACGGCTGCTCACTGGTGGGTGCCAGGTCGAGGCCCCACGGAGCGACGATGAGGCGGCTTTGTCCATGAGGGCACGCCTCCGCTTTTGCGTCCACGCCAAGTCCAATTCCAGCCGCGAGAGCAGGGTGGCCATGAACCACCGAGTGCTCGCCGAGAAGGATGACCTTCCCACTCGACCTGCCCGTTGCCTCGCGTGGAGCTGCCATCAGACGGCGCGAAGGGCGAGACGGTCCGCAAGGCACGCCAAAATCTCAATGCCTGCCGAATCGAGGGGGGCTCCCTGAAGTGCGGCTTTGGACTCGTCCGCCCGCTGGAGAAGACGATTCTCGACGTTCGCCTTTGCACCCGAGGAAACCAAAAGTGCGATGGCGGCGTCGACATCGCCCTCCTTGTCTTCACCCGCCATCACGCGATCGAGGGCATCACGGGTCCCTGGGGCCAGAAGACGCTCCGCCTCGCCAACCAGACTGGTGCGCTTGCGGTTCTTCACGTCGTTACCTGGTTTCCCAGTGGTTGCCATGTCCCCAAAAGTGCCGAGTAGGTCATCAGCAAGCTGGAAAGCCTCACCAAGAGGGTTGGCGTAAGCCGTGAGGACCGCGTTCTGCTCATCACTTGCGCCGGCCAGCGATGCACCGAGCAAAAGTGGACCACGAACCGTGTACGATGTCGTCTTCAGATCATGCATCTTAGCCACGTTTGGATTGGCCGTGATGTCGAGATGCTGACCGAAGAAGACCTCTTTTTGAAGCTGTAAGAAGATCTGCAAGCCCTTAGGAAGCTGCTCCGGGGCAAAGGGCGCGTGCATTAAGAGCTCGAGGCTGTAGGCACAGGCCAGGTCACCACAGAGTATTGCGAGTGAATCTGCCATGTGAGAATCGTATCGATTGCGATACATTGCGTGAACAGCGGGTCCACCGCGACGCTCGTCGTCCTGGTCCATCCAGTCATCATGGATGAGCAGGTAGCTCTGAAGAACTTCCAACGATGCTCCGGCATCGACGGCGTTCTCCGTGGTGCCAGGAGACACCGCACCGTAGGCCGCTTCGACCATCATGGGGCGGAAGCGCTTCCCGCCGCGGAGGGTGAGGCTTTGGACTCCCTCAACGAGCTCGACGGAGTCTGGGCTGATGTTTGAGGCTTCTTCGAGCTTCTCGCCAAAGTAGCGTTCAAGGCGTGAATCCACTCGGGATTTCACGCCGTCCATCCAACTCTTGAGGTCAGTCATGGGCGCCGTCGTAGCAGGCACATCGGAGTTTCGCTATGGGGCAAAATAGGCCGCTTGCATCTTGTGGGCAGCGGTTCACGCTGGGTTCATGACCAAAGTTCTCGACATCAAGCAGCGCAAGGCAGACCACCTCGATCTTTGCGCCACAGA
>JBLHKB010000388.1:0-6868 GCA_047619315.1 Polyangiales bacterium | reverse complement strand
CGCTCCCCGCCGCGACACACAGGCTGTTTCCGCCGTTGCCTCCCGCTCCGGAACCGCCGCGTCCGCCATTGCTTCCAGCACCACCGGGGCCGCCGGGGCCGCCGTTGTCCGCGCCGCCGCCGGCGAGTCCCGCTGAGCCGCCACCGCCGCCGAGCCCGCCGCTCGCGCCGGAGCCGCCATCCCCTGCTGATGCTGTGACGAGCGCGCAGTCGATGAGGCTCACGGAAGAATTGAAGCTGTAGAGCGCGACGCTATTGCCGCCGCCGCTTCCGCCGAAGCCGCCGAAGCCGCCGCATCCTCCAGCGCCGCCGCCGCCGCCGCCACCGCCGCGGTCATCGTTGCAGCAGTCCGAGCCGCCGCCGCCGCCGCCGCCGCCTGCGCCGCTCCCGTTTCCGCCCACAGCGCCCACAACGCCTGCGCCTGAATCAAAGCCTGTCTCGTCAAGGATCGGCATGCCTGCGACGTTTGCGTGGGCACCTGCCGTGCCGACGCGGCTCGGGGGTCGACCCATCGAACCCGTCTCTCCATCGCTGCATCCGGGGAAGCAGAAGCTGCCATCCCCTGAGCCGCCGGGGCCGCCGCTCCCAGGAGAGGGGCCCGAACCGGTGCCGCCTACTTCACCGGTTCGATTGCCCTCGGCTCCACGTCCTCCGGTACCGCCACCGCTGCCGCAGGTGGACGTGCCGCCGGCTCCGCCGAAGCCGTTGCCGCCGCAACCACTGCACCCAACTGTACCCCTCGAGCCCATTTGCCCATTGGCACCCACGTCACCGATGGTGCCGGTGACGCCGTTGGTTCCTGAGCCCGCTTCAAGTTGGCAGGCTTCGAGTGTGACTCCGCTGCTCCCTACGACGTAGGCGGCGTAGCTCGTGCCGCCTGGTGTCGTGGCGCGTGAAGAGATGATGCGCATTCGTTGAACGACCGTGTCGGCGGAGATGTTTGTGCCGCGGAGCGTCACTTCACCGCCGCGAAGTTCGCTTAGAACACCCGGCAGCCGCTGCCAGTTCATCGCGTTGTATCCACCGAAGAGCCCCACGCCGTCCGCCAGCTGGAGGGACTCATTGTACTCACCCTCGGCGATGTAGACCTCGCGGCGACCGTCGCGCGTGGCGGCCTCAGCGATGCCAGCGGCGATGGTGGCAAAGGGAGAATCCTGCGCGCCGCTTCCATCGACGCGTCCGATGGGCGCCGGTGCGACAAAAACGCCCACGGTGATCGTGCCGTCGATGCCGTCGCAGTCGGTGTCTCGGCCGTCCACATCAGGGAAGTCATCGCCTCCCGTTCCTCCGAAGCATTCACAACCGTTCGCGTCGTTGCCGTCGGCGTTCGTGGCGCCTTCAATGCACTCCACGGTGCACTCGGAAGAGTTGCACGCGCGCATCATATTCTGCTGGAACTCAGCCGGCTCTGGACATGCCATGCACTCGTCGCCGCAGTGCTCCGCATCCGACGTCGTGTCGTAGGGCATCGTGGTCACGCAGGAACCGATGACGCACTCGTTGAGTGAGCAGGCGATCCCGTCGTCGCACTGCATTCCGTTTGTGCAGCCCGCGTCCATGTCGACAATGAGGACATCAGCGGCCCCCGTGTCGCCGACGGAGGTGTCGAGATCTGCGTCCCCCGAGACGCCGCCGTCACCCACTCCATTTGAGCCGCTCGCGCACGCTCCAAGCCCAACAATCAGCACTACAAAGCGAAAGGAATTCACCTTGGCAGCCTAGCATAGCGTTGGAGCCGGCTGGCCTTGAGACCGGAGAAAACGGTGCCTCGGCGTGTCCCGCGTTTGGCGTCGATTCAACGAGCCGTGGGCGAAACCGGTGGAGCACTCAAGGCTGCGTCCGAGCCAAGCTTCACGCCGCTCACTTGGATTTCGTAACGCCGGGCGGGAGCGGCGCTCAGGTGCCGGCGGCTTCTCCGCGGAGGCATCGGGGGCGCTAAGAACCTGGGTACGAACAGCGCTCCCGGTGAGCTCGAAGGTCGCGGGCGTGGCAGAGTTCAAGGTCTGATCCGATTCTCTGCCGTCGAAGAGGTAGAGCCCTCCGGCGACGCTTGCTTCGACGTGGGTTCGGCGTGGCTACGTTCGCGGGAATGGAGCTGCGCTCCAGGGCCAAGCAAATGGGCGCGGTCGGCTACGGCGCAGAACCCGAGCAAGCAACGAGCCGCTATCAAACAACGATGCGCATCGGGTGAGTCCCTATATAAGGTCCCTTAGTGTGGGTGGCCGCCCTGGCCGCCGGTACCGCGAGAACTGGCGAGTGCGTTCGCCACCGTGATTCTTCGCATTCGAGGGCTTTCCAGCACCTTGCATCAGGCACACAAATTGCTACTTCGCCCCACATGAAGAAACTTGCTTGTCTTATGGCCCTCCTCGGCGCCTGCACCGCTACCACCAAGGATGGCTTTGAAGCCGATCCTGAGTTCGCCGCCACCGATGATGTCGCCGCCGACGGCTTCGGTCCTTACCAGGGCCCCTTCGAAGTCTGTGATGACTCCTTCAGTGAGACCTTCGACAACAACCCGTACCACTTCTGGTCCTTTGAGACGGATGGCTGCGACGACGCTTTCATCGACCTCGCGAGCCGCGAAGGCGACGACACCTATCTTCTTCTCTACAAGCTTGAGCGAAATGGCTGGCGCGTGATCGCCCGCAACGACGACTGTCGCGGCTCCCTCAACAGCTGCCTTGAGCAGCCCCTCGAAGCAGGTCGCTACCTCGTCGGCGCTTCCACCTACGACTACATTCGCCGCGGCCGCCCAAGCGCTGCGACGTACCACCTCAACGTCACCTGCCGCGACGAAGGCCACTGCGGCTCGGGCACCCTCGGAGAGACCTGTGGCGGCAACAGCCGGGAGCCTCTCAACTGCGACGAAGGCCAGTTCTGCAACATCCCTGAGTCCAACATCTGCGGATGGGCCGACGGCACAGGCGTTTGCGAGACGATCCCCGAGATCTGCACCCGCGAGTACGCACCTGTTTGTGGCTGCGACGGCGAGACCTACAGCAACGCTTGTGGTGCTGCTGCAGCCGGAATGTCGGTTCAGAGCGAAGGCGCCTGCTCCACCGTCGGTAACGCCTGCGGTTCCCGCGGCCTCGGTCCCTGCGACGAAGGCCAGTTCTGCAACTTCCCCGTCGCCAACCTCTGCGGCGCCACGGACCTCGGTGGAAGCTGCCAAGAGACTCCTGACTTCTGCGGCGAGATCTACCAGCCTGTTTGTGGCTGCGACGGCCGTGAGTACAGCAACGCCTGCGCCGCTGCCCAGCACAACATGTCCGTGGAATCCGAAGGTCACTGCGACGACCCTGGCAACGCCGAAGGCGAAATCTGCGGCGGCATCGCTGGCTTCATCTGCGCAGGCGGACTCGACTGCGACATGAGCGCCAACTCCTTCTGCGGAGCAGACCTCGCTGGAACCTGTGTTCACCCAGAGCGCCGCTTCTGTCCTCAGCACGCCCTCCCAGTGTGTGGCTGTGATGGAAACACCTACATCAACGATTGCTACCGCATCAACGCCGGCGTGCCGTTCAACCACGATGGCGCCTGCGAATCACGTCGATAGTCACATCATAGATCGCACGGTGAATCCCACGGCGGATCACTAGATTTCGCGCGATATGCTTAGCGGCCTTCGTTCTTTCGGACGCGGGCCGTTGACGTTTAAGCGTCCGTGCAGCGCTGAATGCGGTAAAACCGCGAACGCCCCCACTATCGGGAGGCGCCCAGACTCAACCCGTGGGAGGCTCTACAGCCTTGAGACCGAATTCATGAGCAATATTCAGCGAAGCCGGATCCTCGGCACGGGTAGTTTCTTACCTGCAAATATACGAACGAACGCCGACCTCGAGAAGATGGTCGAGACGAGCGATCAGTGGATTCGCGACCGCACGGGCATCAGTCAGCGCCACATCGCCGACGACGACATGACCACAAGCGATATGGCCGCGGAAGCCGCCAAGCGCGCGATGGAGGCTGCTGGCATTGGTCCAGAAGATCTCGACATGATCATCGTGGGCACCGTCACCGGCGATATGCCGATGCCTGCCACCGCCGTTTATGTTCAGCAGAAGATCGGCGCGTCGAAGTGCCCCGCCTTCGACATCTCAGCCGCTTGTGCGGGGTTCGTGTACGGCGTGGACATCGCGGACAAGTTCATTCGTACCGGCGCGATGAAGCACATTCTTGTCATCGGCGTGGAGCTCCTCTCTCGCGTCATCGATTGGACGGACCGCTCCACCTGCGTTCTCTTTGGGGACGGCGCCGGCGCAGCCATCCTGGGGCCCAGTGACAACGAACACGGCGTGCTCTCCACCTGCATCCATTCCGATGGCTCGCTTGCGGACTCGCTCAAAATTCCCCACGGCGAAAAAGTGCAGATGCTCGGCCGCGACATCTTCAAGGCCGCCGTAAAAAACCTCTCCTCGTCGAGTGACGCCGCCGTCAAAGCAGCTGGCCTCACCCACGAAGACATCGACTGGATCGTGCCTCACCAGGCCAACACTCGGATCATCGATCAGGTCGCGAAACGCGCGAAGTACCCGCCGGAGCGCGTGCTCTCGAACATCGCTACCGTCGGCAACACGTCTAGTGCGTCGATTCCAATTCTTCTTGATCAGTCGATCCGTAACGGGACGATCAAAGAAGGGGACCGCGTGCTCATCACCGCTCTCGGAGCCGGTGTTAGCTGGGGCGCTGCTGTCTTCCTGATGTAGAGGCCAGTCCTCTTCCCGGCAGAGTCGCTGAAAACGTAGCTATTGCGATTGGAGGCCAAAACAACAAATCTCGCTTGCGGTGGCCAACGAGCTGGGCACTCTGATCGGGTGACGGCGCACATTCCACGACGCAAATTCGTTCATGGTGGACTCGCCGGGTTGGCCGCGCTCGTGGGGTGCCCGATGACGCCGAGTTCGGAACGCGACGCAGGCGCTGATGCTACGTTGCTCGACGCTGCGCTCTCGCGTGATTCTGCGACGCTGGGTGACGCTGCGATTTTGTCGGACGTCCCGATCACGATGGAAGGCGCGCTCTTTCGTCCCCGCGATGTTCCGGCGCGCCCGGCGCTTCGCTCGCTCCTCGGAGAGGTGGGCGACTTGGGGGAGGCGGACGAACACGGACTTCGTCTTCCACCCGGGTTTCGTTCGCGCGTGTTGGCGCGTTCTGGGCAACGCGTCGCTGACACCTCGTTCGTCTGGCCAAGCGATCCCGATGGCGCCGCGACGTTTCTCACCGCCGATGGCGGCTGGATCTATAGCGCCAACTCTGAGCCCTTCTTTGATGGCGGGGCGAGCTCGCTGCGCTTCGACTCCGAAGGAGCGCTCATCGACGCCTACTCGATGCTTCGTGGCACATCGATGAACTGTTCCGGCGGCGCGACGCCGTGGCACACCTGGCTCTCTTGCGAAGAGGTCACCCGCGGACAGGTCTACGAGTGCGATCCTTGGGGAGAGCAGCCTGCGGCGCTTCGGTCCGCGCTGGGAACATTTCGTCACGAAGCCATCGCCGTGGACCCTGTGCGTGGCCACCTCTACCTCACGGAAGACGCCAGCGACGGAGCGCTCTACCGGTTCGTTCCAGACGGACTCACCGAATATGGTTTTCCTGAGATCCGCCGCGGTCGCCTCGAATGCGCGGTGGTTGGGCCCGGCGGAAGCGTCGCCTGGACCGAAGTCCCTGACCCGCAGTTTCTGCGAAGGGTGCCCACGCGCTATCAGGTCCCGGAGTCCTTCGCGTTCAACGGCGGCGAGGGCATCTACCATCACGACGGCTTGGTCCACTTCAGCACGAAGGGAGACAACCGCGTCTGGACCTACGACATCGGAGCCTCGAGCGTTTCGATCCTCTATGACGGACTCGCGTACGCGGAGCCGCCGATCCTAGGCGTCGACGCCATCGTCGTCTCTTGCTGCGGGGACGTGCTCGTCGCCGAAGACCAGGGGAATATGCAGGTCGCCGCCGTGCTCCCAGACGGACGAATCACGCCACTCCTCCAGGTGGTGGGCCAGGACTCATCCGAGGTGACGGGCATCGCCTTCGACCCAAGCGGAACCCGGCTCTACTTTAGCTCCCAGCGCGGCGAGGGACTTGGCGAGGGCGGCATCACCTACGAAGTTCTCGGCCCCTTCCACGAAGCTGTTTAGGTTTCAGACCGCGAGCTCGTCTGCGAGTTCAAGGAGCAGTGACGTTGTCCTTCAACACTGACGAGGGCAGAATGAGCGGCGTTCAATCTTGCTCGAAGGCAAACACGTCCCAGCCCGCGGCCTGGACCGGCGTCCTGCGCCTAGAAACGGGGAAAAGGACGCGGCTCCGAGAGCTATCGTAGACCAGAGGGAACCGACCGAGAGTCGAGAACAACGCACGAAACCAGCCAAATCGCCCGCTTGCCACCATCGGTGGGCGCTTGCTCGTCCTTAATGCGGTGGCTTTACAGTGACGACTACCAACCAGGTACGGGGACGTGCTGCGGGACGTGCGTGTCCGGGCTGTCGCGACCTAGCTGGCGTTGATGGTTTGAGCCCCAGCAGTAAACGTGGCCGCCCTCGCGGATGCCACAGGAGACGCGCTCGCCAACGGAAACGTCCGTCCAATCATTGTCCGTGCCGACCTGCACACGCTCATCGAAGGTGACGACTTCGCGTGGTTCCACGCCAAGCATGCCGTAGGCAGACTCGCCCCAGCACCAGAGCGTGCCGTCCGTGCGAATCGCACACCGATGTTCGTTTACGCGCGTCGCTTCGTCTTGTGAATGCCCAGCCATGGAGATCTGCTGCCAGCCGCTACCGAGGTCCTGGGGCTCATGGTCGCCCCAACAGCGAAGGCCTCCATCGGTATCGACGACGCAGAGGCCGTCCACGCTGACTGCTACTTGCGCCACC
>JBLHKB010000387.1:0-6895 GCA_047619315.1 Polyangiales bacterium | reverse complement strand
CAGCTTTTTGAAGCTCACAGCGGTCGGGCATAGCTCAATGATTCTAAGGGCATACTCGTTGCGCATGCGCTTCTGCAGCGCGATGACGAGCGCCGGGTGGTACTGCTTGAGAAGCGAGACCAAGCGTGCCTCGTGCTCCACCACCTTCTTGGTCGCGATCTCAACGTCCATCTGCAAGAGCGACGCAGCGTGGGCGCCTCGGGGTGAGTTCGCGTGTTCACGATGGCGCTTGCTCTTCACCATCTCGAGTAGGTCTGCAGCCGCACGCCGGTCGTCGCGCGCACCACTGGAATGGAGTGACTCCGAGAAACGACGCGCCTTCTTGCCATCGAATACAAACACCTTTGCCCCCGCGTTCTTCCACAGGCGCTGCCAAAGCCGGTCACCATCCTCAATGCCCACGGTCACCCGCTGCTCAGCAAAAATCCCCAAGAACTCGGCCACCGCATCTGGATGCCGTTTCACGTTTGCTTTCCGGACTCGACCCTCCGAATCTTCGTAGGCCACCACACATTTTCCGGAGTCCCAATCTGCTCCGATCCATTTCATCGCCTTGCTCCTTTGTGTTAAGGTCGCCTCGGCTGCGGGCGGGGCTGGACTATGAAGGCGTCTCGCGGTGCCTTTGGAACTTTGGGGGGCGGAACATCGCTAAGGCCCTCCGCTCGCAGCCACTTCCGAAGGTCGAAACTACATCCCGGTCCCTCGTGGGGAAGTCCTATCCAAACCGTACCTTCGGAACTGACGAGCAGCTGATCTTACCACCCGCCAGCGGCCACTACATAGTCATAGTCCTAGCCGCTCACGCTAGGCGGAGTATGGAGTCCGACTGCAGATGTGGAGGACTTCGATGGCGACACTATGGGCGTAACTACCGAGCTGTTCGCGGGCGCCGGTTGGTTAACTGGTGTGTCGTTTAGCTGCTCCAACCCGGCCGCCGTCTTCTTCAATATTGGCCTAGGATTCGGGATTCGGGATTGCAGCCGACGGCACTCTGACGATGGGAATGACAGAAATCTATCCCTCATGGAAAGACATCTGGTGACTGAACTAAACATGCTTGAAATTCGACCCCGCTTTCGAGTGTTGGGTTGGATTAGTTTCCTATTTCTTGGAGTCGTTTCGCTTGTTGGTCTGATGAACGGCGAACTCCTGACGTTGCTTTTTTCCCTGCCGGTTGTCTTCATTATTTGGGTCACAGTTCGCCAAACTGAGGCTCGAACACTGTTCCGCCTATACAAAGAAGGAAGCGCTCTAGTTGCTATTCCACAAGATGCCGACCGAGATCCGGACAGAGCTTTTCGGTTGTGTCTCAAGGAGAACATTGACTACAGAGTCGGGTTCGGAAGGCTCTTGAGTATCAGACACGAAGGACTTTGGTATCGTGCGCAGCTAAGCCTGGACGGGAAAAGGAAGTTCCAGTCTCTTCTCCAAGAACCGCAGGGCGACAAACCGTAGAGTGACCACAAAGAAGCGCAAAGCGACCGCAACGGGGTTGATTTCGACCAGCGACCGCAACGGGGTTGATTCTGGAAGCGACAAACGCAACGGCGCAGGAAGCGACGGCAACGGGGTCGATTTGGAATGCAACACGGCTGTCCCATGCGCTCGCCTTTGTAGTAGACGATGACGCGGCCGAGGCTTCGAGTAGTGTTCGCTGAGGTGCCTTTGGGCGCACGACGAAAGCTCCACAAGCAGTCGAGCCTGAGTACTCGTCGGCTTTATGTGTTCAGAATCACGCTCCTCGTCCTCACGCCGCAGGAAGCACCCAAACGAAAACTCCCAAAGCCCTGACCGGCTCATCAAGCAGTCCAGACCAACGAAAGTCCCCAAAAACTGGGTGCACTCATGAACGACGGACGCAGCTGTGCTCAGCCTGGACCGTCACCAAGCCGCGCGAGCACTTTGTCAGTCTCGAAGAAATCTCCTCGAAGAAGTCCGTCCCAAGTACTCGTTGAATTACACCTCTACG
Source organism: Polyangiales bacterium (assembly GCA_047619315.1). Taxonomy (GTDB): domain Bacteria; phylum Myxococcota_A; class Polyangia; order Polyangiales; family Houyiibacteriaceae; genus JBCCRV01. The sequence continues at coordinate 4,926 of JBLHKB010000387.1, read as the reverse complement.
GCGCGACCAAAGGGCGACCAGAGGTGTTACCAAGCACTGTATTCGAGGGCCAAGCGCGCACCCTGCATGATGGCCATCACCTAGTCGCATGACGACGATGGCCACCGCGAAGACGATTCCTCGCGATGGCCATCCTTAGCGCTCACGTCAGCGATGCTCAGTCGTCTCTTGGCCGACATGTCCGCGAACTTGTGCACCGAATCCCATATGCGCGAGCTCCTTGAGCAAGGCTTTGAGGTCGCCGTGGTCAAGGATGCAACCGGCGCCGCCATCGTCGAAGAAGGAAACGGCTACGAGGCCGCCGTCACCAACTTCCGCTTTCTGGCCAACGCCGTGTGGACCACGACACAGGCCGTCGCGGCGCTGAGCCAGAGCGCTCCCTGAGTCCCGGCGCGGGACGAGTTTTTTCGAAACGGCGGGCCGCAATCTAGGCGCCCGCCGATTTTGAATGTCGTCGACTTGCGAAGGGCCTTGGACTGCTTCCCTTAGCGCGACGCTGCGACGCCCGCCGCGCGTCTCCCCTCTCGTTCCTTCAGGCGCGCGCGCTGTTCCTGAAGCCGCTGCGACTTCGCGTGCCCCTTTTGTCCGTTCGACTTGTGCGGGTTTGCAGAGCAGACAGCCCGCGCGCCGGTCCTTCGTTCGCTTCCGTTTGTGATGTGCCATCGAGAGCCTTTCCGCCGCGAGTCGCGGCTAGGTTATGCTCTCTCCTGATGGGCAATCGGCGCGGTTCATCGCCTCAGCGTAGCTACCCTGCGCTCCCGAGCGCAACGGGGCGAGTGCCAACTGCGCAGTGGATGCTTGTGCCTCTTCAGCGTGCAGGCGCGTTCAGCCCGAGCCGTCTTCCCACCCGAAGCTCAACAGGAGCGCCGCTACGATTCGCAGGTGCCGTCGACGCACGTTCCCGTGCGGCAATATCCGTCGGGGGAGAAGACCGAACAGTCCGCAACACACGTGCCGGCGTCGCATGACTCTTGGAGAAAGCACCAGCCGGCGGGCGCATCGACGGTGCACGCATCAAGGCAGTTACCGCCGACGCACAAGAACTCTTCGTCACAGCGGCCGATGATGGCGCTGGCGCTGCAGGTGGCTACTGGGGCGGTAATCCGTGTCCCATCCGGCGCGAAGATCAGCTCGACGGGCTCGCCGAAGCCGCTCGCCACGGGAAACGACACCCGACACAGCAGGCCCCGAGCGCCCGTCACGCGCAGGGACTCACTGCAGAGCGCGTTCGCCGCGGGCCGGTCGAAGGGGATGCCCGGGACTTCCGCGCCACCGTCAAATCGAAGAAAGAGGGTCGTGGGCGATGTCGCCACGGGCGGACCGGACAAGACGGCGATGAGAACGTTCATCTCGTAGAAGCCGTCGAGCAAGCGCAGCTGATGGGCGGCGAGACGAATGGAGCCTGGTGGCCGTGCGCTATCAACGCCCACGTCTCTCATCCCCACTGCGTCGGCCGAAGCGGCATCCATCGACGCAGAGTCCATCGACGCGGCGTCCACCACGGCCACATCGGCGAGCGTCACCGCATCTGCCGCCACCGGTGCGTCGAGACCGACATCCGCTTCGCGGACATCCGCCGTCGCCGCGTCCGGGTCGGCGATGGCGAAGTCGTCTCGGCATCCGGAGAGAACCAAAAGTAGAACGAAAGGCCAGCGCATCGAATTCGCATAGCTGAAACACATATTCCAACAAGCGCACGCACCTAGTCATGTACGGCGATGCCCCTCACCCGCTTCGACTCCCTGAAGGGTGGTAAAGTTCGACGATGAGCACACAGGCTTCGCACACGACACAGTTTTGGTTGGGCTACTTCGAGTCGGAGGAGACTCGGTCCGGGTTCTTTGAGGAGCGCTTCGGCCAGGACGACGACGATGCTCCCGTGTCGAGGTTCGTAGGGAGCCAACAACAACGATGGCTCGATCACGACTTTACTGAAATACACCATTCCGACTCGCTGGCCGCAGCGCTTGAGTCTCTTCACAACTACGCCAAGGACCCAAGCTGGATCGATGCAGTGAATGCGACCTTCAGCAGCCACAGCAAGTCCGGCTGTTTTGCCCTCGTCTTGTCCTCGTACGATTCCAAGTCCCGTGGAATCAGCTGCCCACAATCCGTGCAAGAAGAAGGCGTGCAGCTGCTCTTCCTGGGTGAAGCCCCTAGTCCGTTCTAGTCCCCTGACCGCGCGCGAGGGCCGGCGAGCACAGGGTCAAATCAGTTTGTCGGGGCACGAGTCACACCGGGGCATTCGGAGTGGGCTCGGGGAAGGGCAAACCGGTAGCGCACCTGGGTGTCTCCGTCCGTGGAGAGGAAACTCGAGCGAGCGGATTTCGTTCATGGCGCAGGCGACGCGGTTTGAATCGGCGTCGCCGTGGATGAGAGCGACGGCGCCGATTCCGCCGATTCCGCCTGTTGCAGGCGCGTTGATCTCAAACGTCAGCGCTACGTTCACGTCGGCAGTCCTTTCGACCTCGCCGGCAAGACACGACTCGATGCGCCCGCGCGCCCGTCGAATGAGACGCTCCACCTCTCGCTCCGAGAGGGGCCCGCTCACGCTAACAAGTCGGCTGTGGAGAGTCGTCGGGCGCGGACGTGATCGACAAATGCCCTCGTCACAAAAAGCCTCCATCGGCGAAGAGGCACCACCGCCGCATTGCATGGCCAGAGCGCCCAGATCGCGCGTCCCGTCATCGCAAGCCACGTTCCCTTCGCAGAACTCGGCGAGGCGCGTCGCAAACTCGCAGTTGTAAGCGAAGGCCGGCGGGCCGCAGCGATTGTCCGAGCAGCTCCGATAGTCCGTCCGCCCCAACATACATTGCGCGTCGTCTTCGCAGCCGGAGCGCTGAACTTCCACGGTGCTGCCCATGCCGCACGCACCGACGGGCGACTCGGGTTGGACATTGCTCGCTTCCTCCTCGTTGGACGAGCCCTCCTCGTTGGACGAGGCCTCCGGATCTGACGCAGCCTCCGGGTTCGACGCGGTCTCCGTGTTCAACGCGGTCTCAGGGTTCGCCTCGGAGATCTCGCCTTCCTCCGAAGCCGGGTTGCCGTCGCACCCGAGATGCAACGCCAGGAACAATAGAAATCCGAGTCGAAGCATCGGGCGTATATTAGCGCTTACGCTACCAAACCGAAGAGGCGGCTTGGTTTTGCGCAAATCGGCAGAACGCGACTCAGGCGTTGGCTTATCGCGAGGTGTCTAGGAACTCGCTGTCGAACGGCGACGTGGACGCCGAGGAGGTCTTCGCGCGGCACTTCGCGTTTCGAGTAACAGAGGACGGCCGAGGACACCAACTCGAAGAGGTCGACGACACGCGCATAAAGCCAAGAGAGACGCGTCGCGGAAGTCTGGTGTTGCAGGCGAAGGAGAGCCTTCGGTGGTCCCTCGAGCTACACCGCCTCGCGCCCAGAGACGCGCGGCGTCGAGGTCTGAGCGACGAACAGACTCGCCATGTGTTGTCCCAAGGGGTCGTTCAACCCACGCGTGACTAGCGGAGCTTGCACACGCCTTCGACGTAGTCGCCGATTCGATAGATCGCGCAGCGCGCCTCTCCCGGGACCTCATCCGTGTCTGCACACTCCGACCGAAAACGCGCGAGCTCGGCTTCCGCGGCCCATCGTGCTTGGCGGCCGCCCGTAGACTGGCGTCCGCCGGCGGAGGGCGGCGTTGCGCCGATCACGCGGACTCGTTCGTCGGCTTTTGCCTGACGATTCGCCGGCTCACTTCCTGCGGTACAGGTTTAAGTGGCGCGGGCAGCGACAGCGACGTGCGCCGAGCAAACGCGCGCCGATGGCTACGCGCCGCGACGTCCCGAAGACACGCTCCTGCATGCGCTGGTGAGCGATCACTGGCCGCGATTCCGCGAGCGCGCCGAAGCCCAAGGCGGTCTGCCGAAGTTCGTGGAGGAAGAGTTCGATGCGTATCTGCGTTGCGGGATTCTGGAGCACGGCCTCGTCCAGCTCGCGTGCCGCGGATGCGGTCATGAGATAGTGGTGGGCTTCTCCTGCGAGCGTCGCGGCTTTTGTCCGTCTTGTCTGGGCCGCCGCATGTCGGATATCGCCGCGCACCTTGTCGATTCGGCGGTGCCCGCGGTCCCGATCCGTCAATGGGTCTGCTCGCTCCCTTTGTTGATGACGCCGGCGACTTCGCTGCGCCCTGGGCTACGATCGCAAGTCGTGCGCGGACGTGCTCGGCGCGTTCACCAAAGCGCTGAAGCGCTCGCTGCGTGGGCGCGCGAAACGAAAGTTTGGCCTGCGCTCTGTCCGCGATGCCCAGCCTAGGCGCGCTCACGTTTGTGCAGCGAGCCGACAGCGCGCTCCGGCTCAACGTCCATTTTCACACGCTGGCGCTCGATGGAGCGTACGTACGCGACGAAGAAGGCGAGCTTGAGTTTCGCGAGCTCGGCGCGCCCGCGAGGACGTCGCGCAGGTCGCGGCGTGGACCCACGCGAGCCTTCTCCGAGTGCTCAAGCGGCATGGCCGAAGCCTCGATGGCATCAGCGATACTGCTGATTCCTTCGCAAGCGACCAGCCAGTCCTCGCGTCGTGTTACGGCGCGTCTGTGGCGGACGTGCAGCTGCTCGGCCCGGCGGCGGGGCGTCTGGCCGCCAAACTCGTCCGCCCACTTCGCCTCGTGCAAAAGTCTGGTCCGGGCGCGCTTGCCGAAGTGGGTGGCGTCAATATCCACGCGGGCGTCGTGGTGGACGGTCGCGACCGACAGCGCCTCGAGCGCCGCCGTTGTTGAATGGCGTGCCGCTACATCGCGCGTCCGCCGCTCTCCCTTGAGCGCCTCGAAGAGTATCCGGACGGTCGAGTGCGAATACGCTTCAAGAGCGCGTGGAAAGACGGCACACACTTCGTGTTGCTCGACCCCCTCGACTTCGTCAGTCGCCTCTGTGCCCTCATCCCGCCGCCGCGCTTTCACATGCT
>JBLHKB010000386.1:0-6905 GCA_047619315.1 Polyangiales bacterium | reverse complement strand
TGCGGATTCGGTCCTCGATGTCCGTAGCCTCGTAGGCCACTTGGCGAACCACACCGCTGGGGAAATCGAGCCCACCAGACATGCGCTGATGAATCAATCGCGTGGCCTCCAAGCTCTCGATGGGGTCGCGCATGTTCACGCCAGCGAGGCGCGAGATCTCATCCGTTTGTAGGCCCGCTCCAGCGACGGCGAGCCATCTCAATGCGTGGCTCTCTTCGTTGGTCAGCTCGTCCAGGCGCGCGGCGACGACGCCTTCAAGGGTGGTGGGTAGCTGAATGGGCACGCCGGGCCGGCGATAAGCCTGCCGCGCTTCGCCTTCACCCCGAACTTCGACCGCTCCACGTTCCAAGAGGGCCTCGACAACCTCGCGCAAGAAGAACGGGTTTCCCCCAGCACGTGCCTCGATGGCCTGGAGAATCTCCGTCGGAACCACGGCATCAAAGCGCTGCTGCACCAGTTCGGCCCGCGCTTTGCCCTCGAGCTCACCCACGGTGACTTGAGGAATGTCTCGCAGCGCCGAAGGCAGGTCCGCCTCGGCACGACCCACCAGGAGAACAAGGCACGGCGCCTTGTGGTTCCGTTGACGAATCGCGTGGAGGACGTCCAGGCTGGGGGCATCGGCCCATTGTAAGTTATCCACCCAAACAATAAGTGATCCGAGCTCCGCGAGACCGGCGATGAGAACTTCGACCGCGCGAGTGACCAAACGAAAGTGGTCTCCATCCTCTTGGATGGAGGAAGCGGCGCCCAAAATTGGAGCTACTCCGTCGTACACGAGCTGGCGCCGCTCGAGCGGGACACACTTCTCCACCAAAATCCGGAGTCGCTCTGTGGCGGCGGCGGGATTCGCATCTTCGGGCACACCGGCGGCGCTGCGGATCAGGTCTGCGACGGCTGAGAAGGGCGCATCGACGGAGCCAAACGAACACTGGGCGAAGAGGGTTCGAGATGGCTTCAGGGCGGCAACGGCTGCGCCTGTGAGAGCGGACTTTCCAGCGCCGATCTCTCCGCGAACGTGAACGAACATGGTCTGGGGCCCGTTTACAGCTTCACGGAAAAGGGCAGAAATGGCGTCGAGTTCAGTCTCACGCCCAAAGAGCTTCGGGGTCTCTGGCTCCGCACGTGCGCCGCTACGAACACCTCTCAGGCGCCAGGCACGAATCGCTTGGGATGGTCCACCTGCCTGAGTCTCAACGTCGATCTCGCGTTCTTCCTCTTCAAACGTGAAGTCTCGGCGTACGAGGCGATAGACCTCACCCGCAGAGAGCACCTGGTTGACGTCGGCGGCCTGGGCCAGCCGCTCGGCGACCTCGAGAATCGTGCCGACGGGGGCGTAGCGAATGAGACGCCCGCTGATGTCACGGATGGTGGAGACCATACCGCGCGATAGGCCCAAAGACGCTCCGATGGGGCTGAGCATGTCAGCGCTCAAGCCTTGAAACGCCTCGATAGTATCGATGGCGATGCGAACCGCCTTGAGTGGGTCGTTCACCGACGTCTTGCCTAGACCGACGATGAATCGGAAGCGGCTGCGACCTTCACCGTCTGGCCACGATAAAACCGCATCTGCCTTGTAGGCGATGGCTTCGAGAACCTTGGCCGCTTGGGCACCTACAGCAGCAGCTTCACCGCTCGCGCTGGTGTCTCCGCGCCGAAGCTGTCCGGAGACGACCACTACGCGTCGCCGTTCGCGGCGTTCACCCCGGGAGACCGCAGAGAGAAGGGTCGCGCCTTCTGCTAGGGGCGTCGGGGCAAGCTCTGGGTTGGTTTGGCTACGCGGCGATACTTCACGAATGAAGTCCTCGAGGGGTGGTGCATCCCAAACCTTCTCTAGCCCGTGAAGATACTGTGTGAGCGCGCCCGCCAGTGACCGCGCGGTCTGATAGCGGTGTTCACGGTCGGCGCTGGTCGCGCGGCGAACAATGCGGTCGAGGTCCTTGGGGATATCCGAGTCCACATCGCTTGGCAGCGTTAGCTCCGCTTCGCGGACCTTGGCCAAGACATCGAGTCCTTGGAGCCCAGGATACATCGGCCGTCCCATGAGCAGCTCCGCGAGGAGGATCCCAAGGGAGTAGACATCGCTTCGATGATCGACTCGGTCCCCACGGGCTTGTTCCGGCGACATATAGGCGAATTTCCCTTTGATTACGCCGGTTTCCTCGGAAACCATCCGAGCCTTCGCGATGCCGAAATCGGCGACCTTCACGACGCCTTCATAGGAGATGAGCACGTTCTGAGGACTCACATCCCGGTGGACGATGTCCATGGGCTGGCCTGACGCGTCTTTTCGTTTGTGCGCGTAGTCGAGGCCCTTCGAGACCTCCTGAACCACGTAGGCAGCAAGGCCTGGAGGCAGCTTCCGGCCTGTCCGGCGGACGGCGGCGACCAAACGGCCGAGGTCGAGGCCATCTACAAGCTCCATCGCGAGGATGAACTCGGCCTTGAACTGCTCAAAGGCATAAACCTGGACGATGTTCGGATGATTAAGTCGCATAGCGACCTTGGCTTCATCGATAAACATCGAGATGAACTTGGCGCTTCGTGCAAACGAGGGCAGCACGCGCTTGAGCACCAGCACCTTTTCGATACCTTCGGCGCCGGTGGACTTCGCCAAGAAGACCTCCGCCATGCCGCCGGTGCCAAGCCGCCGGATGATCCGGTAGCGGCCGAGCTCTTGTGGGAGTTCTTCCGTCACAAGAGCGAAGGATACACAGGTTTTCGCCCATGGGGTGCTGTTATGACCCTCCCCCCAAATACCCCCAGACCCGGATTTCCTCTCAGGACGAGTTTCGCCGCGGCCATACCCGTATGACGGTCGCGAGGGAAATGCGCGTATCGATGCCGTAGTACGAAACGTGCGGCATCCTCCATGTCACCGGTGCTGTGACGGCCTTGCCGCCGGACTGGAGCAAACGGCGGACTCTGTTTCTGAACGACACAGCCATCGAATAGCTGTCTTCACTTCCGGCCCTTAAGCGCCTCGAAGTCAGTGGCGGTGCGCTACGGAATTTTGGCTATATGCCCCAGCTGCGACAACTCCGGCTCCAAAGCTAGGTGCGCTGGCCAAGGCGAGCGAGAAGGTCGCAGGCATCGAAGGCTTCGACGCCGACGTCTTTGCGTCCTTCGTTAGCGAGATATTCGCGAGCGAGTATCACACCGAGAATCGAGTCGAATGGTGGTGATGCGAACCTTTCGCTCTCATTGATGTCCACGCCTTATGCGTTGGCGAAAGACTCTCAAGCGGAGAGAGATCCGGTTCAGAGCGTTGAAGCCAACGGCGCGGGTGAGTCTGATACTCACGGCTTTGTTCGGAGTGGCCTTCGGTCTTGAACCGGATGCCCTGAGAGGTTTCATCAGATCTTTGCGCCAGCTCGGCGACCATCGCGAGGTCTGGCTGGCGATCGCTGCCCTCGCCCTCGCGGGGCGAGGTGCGCGAGTCACAGAGAATCCACGCACGCGATTCCTCGCAAATGGAGCGGCTTTCGTGATGCTCACACTTCTCGTGGCTTCTTTGGACTTCTTCCGCAGCGACTCTCCCGCGTCATTGAGCGCTGGTTCCGTTTCCCTCCTCCTTTTCACGCTCGCCGCCTTCAAACCCCAACATGCGACCTTTCTCTTGGGCGTCGTCCTGTCGACGCTGTGGTTCGAGTGGATGGGGAACTCGTTCGCTCATCTCGCGCTGGCGGCGTTTCTCGTTGTTCGCGACCACGGTCAGACAAACGGCATCACGGAGCGTCAGCACATCGCTCTTCTTGGGTGCGGCTTCCTGGCGGGAATATTCGTCTTCTCGCTCAGCTTCGACGTCGCTGCGACGGTCGCCTACGACGCGCCTTTCGACATGCGCTTCGACCAGCGCATTGGGTTCATGGGCGACGCTCCGTTGCCGCGCTGTCTTCGAATGGCAACAGAAGCGTTGCTCATCGTGGCGTGCTTCACGCACTCACAAGGACGGACGTGGGGCGTTCTGGCGTTGGTACTCTTCCTACCAATTCTCGCGGTTCAAGCGGATTGGCCCGGCATCGAAACTCCTCACTATTGGGGCGGGGGGTGTTTCTCCGCGAAGCACCCTTTGGCTGAGCTCGTGCTCGAAACACCTGCAGCGATCCTCGCCATCGGACCATGGCTCTGGCCCATCATTCGGTCCCTTCAGCCGAGACGTTCAGGCGAGCGGAACTCTGACGTCACCCGGGTGTCCCCTGCCCTATGATGCACACGACCTCGCCAAACCTCGGCACGGTCAGCCGTAACTTCGAACCACTACGCGGCCTCCAAGCACGAGCCTCAGCCACGCGCTTGTGGTGCCTCCAAGTGCTCCTTCTCGCGGTGAGCGCCTGGCTCGTTAGTCAAAGTTGGGGGTGCGCCCAGCTTGAATCCAGCGCTCCGACCTGGGGAGGGGTTCTGCTCTGCGGTCTCGCTGGGCTTGGCGCGCGTGGAAGCCGCCCATGGCGCACACGTGTCGCGCTCACCATCGCGTTCACAGCCATCGCATGCCTCACACTGCCGTGGTGCCACCAGGTCGTACTTCGAAGCCGCGCCAGTCCGTGGTTTCACACCCTCGGTGACCTCTTCGTTGGCCTCGCTCCTCTCATGGTCTTCGGCGGCTTCGTGGTCTCGCGCCATCCACGTTTTGGCCTGGTCCTGGGTTTCTCTCTCGCCTTGGCCTGCGGTGCATGGCGCCCGCACCAGGCCCACCTTGGCGCCGCCGTGTTTCTTCTCGCCCGTGATCTCGGGAAGTACGACGCCCAAACGCCAACCCGACAGCACTTCGCCCTCGTCGGCGTAGGTCTCCTCGCGGGCACCTTTGTCGCCGCCCTGGCATTCGACCTCGCGGCTACTCTTGCCTACGGCGAGCACTTCACGCGCTACGGCCATCGCGCCGGGTACCTCGGCGATGCGCCTTTGTCGCGCTGGATGAGAATGGCCACGGAAGTCGCCCTCATCGCGTCGTGTTTCGCCTACTCCCGCGGCCGAACGTGGGGCGTGTTGGGGTTGCTGGTCGTCCTCCCCTTCCTTCTGTTTCAGCTCGTTGTCTTCTTTACGAGCGGCGGCCATCTACCTCACTGGTCCAGCGGAGGGTGCTTCCGCGACAGTCACCCCTTTGACCACACAGAGTACACCCCGGCGGCGCTGCTCCTCGCCATCACACCCTGGTACATCCCCATCCTTCGCGCCTTGGCCCCAGCTAAGCCCAGCTAAGTCGAGCGTGGGTGCTGCGTCGAGCTCAGGTCAGGTCTGTTCCGCGCCGACTTAGAGCCGTCGCCAGCTGTTCACGATTCAAAGGCTGCGCAACGATTCCGCCAAAGTAGGCCCCCATGACGAGCACTTGGCGCCTAGCGATGTAGCAACCCACGAGACCGCAGTCCTCCTCGCCGCTCGTCTCATCGTCTGCGTAGCGCCAGCAGATTCCGCCGCTGAGGGCGGCGTTGTTGAACACCAACAGGCGCCCTTTGCCGTCCGCGGCGCTCTCCAAACAAGGCCTACAAAAATACCAAGGGTAACGCGCGGAGTACTGAAGTTCCGTTCCGCATCCAGGACAGTGGTGCTTCGGCGGCTTCAACTTATTGCCCGGCTGGCCGTCCGCCCTTCCGAGGGTCGCAGGCCGCGCTCAGGTGTCCGTCTTCATGAATGTGAATCGACTGCACCGACGCGACGTTGTGGATCGGATCATGCTGATGACCCCGCTCAAGGAGACTCTGAAGCACGTCAGCTGGAAGCGGCGCGAAGGTCTCGCTGCGAAGCTCGCCGGGACGGCCCTGATGGTGAATGCGTGGCGCCGAGATAGCGTCGGCGGCGTTCATGCCGCGGACGATGTGGTTCATCGCGACCTGCTGAGTCGCGGTGATGATGCGGCTGCCACCGGCGGCGCCGAGGCAAAGCACGGGTCGGTCGCCGCGAAAGATGATGGTCGGTGACATGGACGAGATCGGTCGCTTGCCGGGTCCTGGCAGGTTCGGCGCGCCACCCACGAGACCGAAGGCGTTCATCTCGCCGACTTCGCGGGCAAAGTCGTCCATTTCGTCGTTCATCACGATGCCCGCGGCGGTGTAGCGAGCGCCAAAGGGCAAGTTCACCGTGGTGGTGACGGCGGCGATATTGCCTTCGCTGTCGACGACGCAGAGATGGCTGGTGCCGTGGTCTTCGGGCTGGTCCACGCTTGAAGGGAGCCCTTCCAGGGGCAGGTCGTAGTCGCCGGCTGGCATCGCGAGAGCCGGATGAAAGGCTGCGGCGAGGCGGTCCAGGCGTTCCGGCGCGCGCATCGCATCGAGGGGAAGCGTCACGTGGTCCGGGTCGCCAAAGTAGCGCTGGCGGTCGATGAAGGGGCCCTTCCACGATTCCGCTAACGCGTGAAAGTACCCACCCTCATCGCTGACCTGGCGCCAGCGAGCCGGCAACCGCTCGAGGACACCGAGGCTCTGCAGAAGCGTAAAGCCGCCCGCGCTCGGCGGTGGTGCCGTCGCCCAGCGATGCCCAAATCGTTCCGCGATAAGGGGCTCACGCTCGACGACGCTGTAGTCCGCGAGGTCCTGCGCCGTCATGATGCCGCCGTTGCGACGGTTCGCGGCGGCGATGGCTCGGGCGATGCTCCCGCGATAGATCGCGTCGTGTCCGCCGACACCAAACGCCGCCAAGGTTCGAGCAAGCTCTGGCTGCCGAAGCGTGGAGCCCACGGCCATCGCATCGGCTCCAGGTGCAAACCATCGGCGCATCACGGGGTCGCGTTTCATCTGGTCGCCGAAGGCGCCGCTCATGCGGGAGGCACCTTCGCTGACGGGGACGCCATTGCGTGCATAGCGTTCTGCGGGCGCAACGATGGCGCTCAACGGCATGCTCCCGAAGCGGTCTACCATAGCGGCGATGCCCGCGGGCTCGCCTGGAACTCCTGAAGCAAGTCCGCCCACTTGCGA
>JBLHKB010000385.1:0-6937 GCA_047619315.1 Polyangiales bacterium | reverse complement strand
CGCGGGCGCCAGTGAAATAGCAGGCTCTGAGCTGCTATCGACGGCGTTCGCTGCTTCCGGCGGTCCCGCCGCTTCGCACCAAAGCTCTTCGGTACCGTCTCAATGGGACGTGCACCGAACGCCTCCCGCCGAAGCGCCTGCGGCGAGTTCGGAGAGGGCCGCCGTCCGCACCTCCCATTGAGACGCGGGTTGGCCCATCGAATGATCGAGGCGAAGGATGCGACCGTGTTCAAGCGTCTTGGCGATGAAGCCGTGGATGAACTCGCCGCCTTCGGGTCGATGATCTCGTGCATTCAATGCGCATGGCAGACCGGACCGCACATGGCAGACCGGACCGCGCGCGCCCACTCAGCCCGAGCCGCCACCACCGTCACGGCATCCTTGGGCGTGGCGACTGCGGCTCGTCTTCACTATTGATATTATGACCTGCCCTCACTGCGAGGGTGCGATGCGCGTCTTCGCGGCGCGCCAACCGGCGCAGCGCTAAGACCCCGACGCGAACCGTAGCAGCGTCGCCGCCGTCGAACCCACACACACCAGCGCGAACACGACCAACAAGGTTCTGCCCGCCGGCCCGATCCACCATTCGGCGTCAAAGACATGGGGTTCTGGCAACGGGTCGCGGTGTCCGCTGCGCTCATCGATCTCCGCGCGCCGCCGATGCATCGTTTTGATGGCGGCGCCGCCGCCGAACTTTTCCAAAAGTCGCGCCGGTCGTATGAACCCGCGGCGTTTCGGCAGAGCGATGTCGTCGATGCGGGCACCGATCAGCGCCCGCTCCGCCTCGGCCTTGATCGAGGCGTTTTCAGAGCGCGGAGTCTGGTTCAAGGCGCTCAACCCCCGAAGGGAGAGGATCGCGTCTCCTAGGGCGCGGTGGTGGCGCTCGTCTTCTTCGGCGTCGGTCATGAAGGGATTCCAACGAGATTAGGGACGAGGAGTCCCCTACGCGCTGTACGACCCTTCATACTCTGTCACATGTATCTCCTCGACAGCTTCGAAGATGCCCTCGCGGTCTCCCCCGTCGACCCCGTGCCGCGCTCCTATATGCCCACCTTCCTGCGCGCCGCAGACTGGCCCGATGCGCCTGTTATTCCGCCGCGCGGAGAACCCTATGACGAACGTGGACGCTTCGATCTCGACCGCTTCCCGAACTACGTCTCCCCACGGATCTGCCTGCGCCTCGATCTCAAACACCCAAGCGTCCCCGCTCATCTGTCATGGCGGCTCGCACAACAGAACCCATCGGACCTCGGCGAAGACGGCGCGCTCTACCTCTACGAGAGCTCCGAACACAGCCAGCACGCGAACGAAGTGCTCGCTCGAGCGCGGCTCACCGAGCTCCTCAAAGCCGCGCAGGAGCCCGCGTAGACTCTTCGCCGGGTAACGACGAACGCTTCCGCTTCCTCAACAAAAAAACCCCTGCTCAAAAGAGCAGAGGCTTCTTCGTTTCGCAGGCTGTGATTCAGCTAGCGATGAGTGGCGCGATGACGAGAGCAACAACACACATGAGCTTCACGAGGATGTTGAGGCTGGGACCCGCCGTGTCCTTGAAGGGGTCACCGACGGTGTCGCCGACAACAGCTGCGTTGTGGGCTTCGCTGCCCTTGGGGTGAACTTCGCCGTCGTCCATCTTGTAGCCGCCGCCCTCGAAGGACTTCTTGGCGTTGTCCCATGCGCCACCGGCGTTGGACATGAAGATGGCCATGGCGACGCCGCTGATGGTCACGCCGGCGAGGACGCCGCCGAGAGCTTCAGGACCCATGCCGCGACCTGCGGAGTTCGTCAGCAAGTTGCCGCCGAAGCCGACGATGACAGGCGTGAAGATGGCGAGCGCGCCGGGCATGACCATGCGCTTGAGGGACGCCTTCGTGGAGATCTCCACGCAGCGTGCGGTGTCGGGCTTAGCCGTGCCTTCGCGAAGTCCGGGGATCTCGCGGAACTGACGACGAACCTCTTCGATCATCTCCATCGCTGCTTCGCCAACGGCGTCCATGGCCATGGAGGAGAAGAGGAATGGAAGCATGCCGCCGAGGAAGAGACCGCTCATGACGATGGGGTCCGTGATGTCGATGCCTGTGCCGGAGATGCCGGACTGCTGAGCGAAGGCGGCGAAGAGAGCCAGGGCCGTCATGGCTGCGGAGCCGATGGCGAAGCCCTTACCGATGGCGGCGGTGGTGTTACCGACGGCGTCGAGCTTGTCTGTGATCTCGCGAACCTTCGGGTCCTGGTGGCTCATCTCGGCGATGCCGCCGGCGTTGTCAGCGACTGGGCCGTAGGCGTCGACGGCGAGCTGGATGCCCGTCGTGGAGAGCATTCCGAGGGCTGCGATGGCGACGCCGTAGAGGCCAGCGACGCTCGAGGCGCCGATGACGCCTGCGCAGATGCAGAGAATCGGAAGCGCCGTGGAGCGCATGCCGACGCCGAGACCGGCGATGATGTTCGTCGCGGTACCGGTCTTGGACTGGTTGGCGATGCTGTCTACTGGGGGCTTGCCCATGGAGCAGTAGTAGGAAGTGATGAGGCCGATGGCGACGCCTGTGACGAGACCGATGACCGTGGCTGCGCCAACTTCCCACCAGAGGAGTGCGTCCGTGCTGCCAGCAGCCATGACGCCGCCTTCGGGCCACATGTAGTTGGCGATGCCGAAGGTTGCGGCAGCCATGACGCCCGCGGAGCCGAAGGCGCCTGCATCAAGAGCGTGCTGGGGGTTGCCACCCTCTTTGGTCTTCACGAAGAAGGTGCCGACGATGGAGGCGATGATGCCCGCGCCAGCGATGACCATCGGCATGACGATGGGCGCGAGGCTGGTGCCTTCGCGAACCACGTCGAATCCAAGCCCGAGGACCATGGCGCCGATGATGGCGCCGACGAAGCTCTCGAAAAGGTCTGCGCCCATGCCTGCGACGTCACCGACGTTGTCACCGACGTTGTCGGCGATGACGGCTGGGTTACGCGGGTCATCTTCTGGAAGACCTTCTTCGATCTTACCGACGAGGTCAGCACCGACGTCTGCGGCCTTCGTGTAGATGCCGCCGCCAACGCGCGCGAAGAGCGCGATGGAGCTAGCACCCATGGAGAAGCCCGTGAGAACTGTGATGGAAGTCGTCAGGCCGTCGAGGCCTCCTCCGAACACGGAGGTGGTGAGGAGAATGTAGAGTCCGCCGAGGCCGATGGACGCGAGGCCGACGACGGTCATGCCCATGACTGCGCCGCCGGAGAAGGCGACGTTGAGGGCTTCGGAGAGGCCGATTCGCGCGGCGGCGGTGGTTCGGACGTTGGCGTCCGTGGCGACCTTCATGCCAGCCCAGCCAGCGACGGCGGAAGCGACGGCGCCCAAAACGAAGGCGCCGGCGATAAGCGGCGAGCGGTTTGCCGCGGCGGCCTCGTCGCCCATGTTGGCGAAGAAGAGAAGTGCGGCCACGCCTGCGACGAAGAGGGCGATCACCTTGTACTCAGCCTTCAAGAAGGCCATCGCGCCCTCCTGAATCTGGCCGGCGATCTCCTTCATGGTCTCATCGCCTGCGTCCTGCTTCTTGACCCAGCCGGCCTTTATGAAAGCGTAGATAAGGGCGAGAACGCCAGCCGCTGGAGCGACGTAAATCAAGTATTCCATCAACAAAACCTCAGTGACACGCGGGGGGGAATCCCTTTTCGCGGGCGCCGGTGGATACATGATTTTTGAGGGGGGTCAACCGGCCATAAGCTCAAACCGGTGGGCTTTATCCCTCGGGATTCCGAAAGAGACATCTGTTCAGTCCCCCAAACGAGGTCGTGCGTGTATGTAGCGGAATGGACCCCGAATATAATAGGGTCCCCCCGGTGAGCGACGACTCAAAGGTCGAGATCTTGTCTGATGGGAGTGTCCGAGCGAAAGCCGGGGCTCGCGATCGTTTTGCGGCGCGTCGCGGCGACTACCGAATCGCCGTCGATTCCCCACGTCTTCTGCTCCTGCGGAAAGAAGGCGAGAGCGACGAACGCGTGCTCATGGCCGGGGAGCTTCTCACCCGCATGACGGTGATGGAGATCTTGAACTTCATCGCCACGGCGAACTGGCGCGGCGAACTGCACATCATCGGCGAGCACGAACGCGTCCTCCTCGTCGATCAAGCGGCGCTCAAGGGTGCTCGAAGCCACGCCACCGATGAACGTCTTGGCGAGACCTTGTTTCAACAGGGGGTCCTCACGCGCTCCGAGGTCAACAGCCTCGCCGCGGACGTCGGGGAGAAACGCTTCGGCGAGCTCTGCGTGGAGCGCGGCTTTATCGACAGCGCAGGACTCTACTCAGCGCTTCAGAAGCAAGCCGAGAGTATTTTCTTCGGCGCGCTCCTCGAAGAGGAAGGTCACTACATCTTCACCGTCGGCGGCGGCGAAGAAGACTCCGGCACGACGATGCACATTCCTGTGCACGGCTTGCTCATGGAGGGCGTGCAGCGCATCGACGAGATGGCGCTCTTCCGCGACAAGATCCCAAGCAGCAACCTTTGTCCCCAAGTCGACGAGGAGGCGCCAGCACCAAGAAAGCTCGACACCACGGCCAAGGCGGTCCTGCAGTTGTGCAACGGCGCGCTCACCATCGATGACATCGCGAAGAAGACAGGCTTCGGCGAGTTCTCAACGACCAAAGCCGTCTATCATTTGCTCCAGCAAAAGCAGATCACGCTTCGCACACCTTCCGTCGTCGACCCCGGCGCCGTAGTGTCCCTTGTCGCGCGCTTCAACGAGGTCCTCCAGGACATCTTCGTCGCCGTGGCGACCTACGGCGGCCTCGACCAAACCCGAAACACCCTCACGACGTGGATCGTTGGCAGCGGCTACGGGCCTTTTTTTGGAGAGAGCCTGGATGAGTTCGGCGGCATCGACCCGCACCACGTGGCGGACGCTCTGCAAAGCGTGAGTGTCGAACATCCCCTCGAGGCGCTCCATCAAGCGCTCCACGAGCTCGCTGCCTTCGCGCTGTTTAGCGCGACGACGACGCTGCCCCGCGACCAAGAGCTCAGCCTCGCTCGCGACGTCAACGCGCGCCTCAAGGCGATCCGAATCGGCTGAGTCAACGTCGGCGACCATCGTCGCACGCTTCATTCCCTAAGACGCCAACTGCTCCTAGACTGTGCGGGTGCGCGCTCTCGTCGTCCTGTACGTATTTCTGGCTGCCTGCGATCCTTGTCTCGAGGAAAGTGGAGAGTGCGTTGGCGCCCCCGACGCGGACACGACGCGCAGCTTCAGCGTGGCCACCTGGAATATTCAGGAGTACCCGAGGACGCTCCTCTCTCCAGCCTTGGTCGCTGAGATCATCGAGGGTCATGCCTGGGACCTCATCGCGATTCAAGAGATCAACAACACCGTCGCCTTCGCCCAGCTCGTCGCTTCCCTTCCCGACTATGAAGGTGTGCTCTCTCAGGAACAGGGCCCGTTCTTGCGCAACGCCATCCTCTACCGTCCAGACCGAGTCCGCCTGGAGAACGTCGCGCCGATCTTTCCCGACGACTCCTACGCCTTCCCGCGCGACCCTCTAGCCGCCGACGTGACGTTCTTCGGAGCGACTCCTGCGTCCGACTATCGTTTTCGTTTCGTTGTGTTGCACCTCAAGGCGTTGCGCGGAGAAGAAGATCGCCTCCGGCGCCTCGACGCGATGACGAAGCTGCACACCTGGGCCGTCGAATCCGACGCCATCGGCGAGGGTCACATCATCTTCGCCGGCGACTTCAATGACGAGCTCACGGACGCCCCAAGCGACAACATCTACGGTCCGTTTCTCAGCGACGAGTACCGCGTGCTCTCGGGCTCGTTGTCCCCGTCTTCCTACGTGCCCTTTCGCCCTCTCATCGACCACATCATCGTCACCGACGACGTCGACGCCGAGTTTCAAACAAACACCGTCGTGATCAACGGCCGCGAGGAGGTCATCGACTACGACCGGAACGTGTCCGATCATCTCCCCGTCGAAGCGCGATTCACGTTTCAGCGCTGACAGCGTCGCCCTGGCGCAAAAGGCCGGGCCGAACAACGGTCGCGTAGACGCCAAAACATGCGGACGCTTCTTGGGCGATCGCTCGCAGGATGGCGGGGTCCTTCGGCAGCTCCGCTTGAGCCAAGGTCGTCATGACACAGCGTTCCGTCGCCTCGGTGATGGTCAGCTCCACGTCCCCAAGCGTCACCTTCCGGCCCACCCAGTCCCGCTCCAAGAGTCCCGTCCCCTCGACCTCGACGACCACGTTTGGCCGAAAGCGTCGCACGTCGACGCTGGGTACGCGTTCACGCAGCCAACGAAGGGACGCGGTTGTGACGATGTGGAGCGCGCCGGCGTCCTGGTGCGAGATCGCGGCCTCTGCGTTGAGGGTCACTCGCTGTCCGACGTGCTCACTCAGCGCTGAGCCCATCAGTGGATCCCCCGCATCGAGCATCGACCCGTCCGTGAAGACCACCCTCGTGCTGCCGTCGACTTGCCGACCGGCGAGGTCAAAGAGCCCTTTCATTCGGACGAAACGACGCGTCGACTTATGACTGCCGATTTTTCCGTCGGCGTCGACGAGGGCATAGCGCCGGTCACCCTCCACGCCGCGTGCATCGACGTGAACTTGTTCACAACGCTCGCCGCGCAGTGACTTGACGGGATAGCGCCAGAGCTCAGAAATACGCACGCGAGTTCACCTCCAGGGACCTCAGCACGGCGCTAGCGCGTTTCGCCGCAGTGCTGACAGCTCCCGTCGGCGTTCTTTTGCCCAACCACGTACAGCTCGTGGATGTGCTTCTTGATCTTGAAGCCGCGCTTCGCCACCAGCTCGTCTTGGAGTCGCTCGATCTCGTCGTTCTCGAACTCGATGATGCGGTCGCAGTCCACACAGATCAGATGATCGTGGTGCTCGTCTTCATGCGCCACTTCGTAGCGCGAGACGCCATCGCCGAAATGACGTTCATTCGCGAGTCCGCACTTCTTGAG
>JBLHKB010000384.1:0-6968 GCA_047619315.1 Polyangiales bacterium | reverse complement strand
CATCCCCTCGGCCGTCTGGAAGGGTGAGGTCCGCGAGGGCTACGTCAAAAGAGCCTTTGGCGTCCCTCGCCTCGGTAGCGTTGGTGGCAGCGGTCACGGAGATGCCACGGAGGCCAAGTGTGGTCTCGATGAGCTCGCGAACTCCATCGTCGTCTTCAACGACGAGCAAGCGTTTCGGGAGACGCCCAGACATAACCCCGCTGATTCGCTCCGTTTCACCGCTTTCGTCGATGACAACGGCCGGGGGCAGCGTGACTTCGAACTGGGAGCCTTCGCCAAGGGTGCTGTTGAGCTGAACGCCCCCTTGGACTTGCTCGAGGGTGCGCCACACCGTGGCGAGACCAAGTCCCGTTCCGCCCGGACGACGCGAGTAGCTTGAGTCGTAGATCTTTTTCTGTGCTTCCGCGGAGATGCCGGGGCCTTCGTCGGAAACCACGATGCGCACGAACTCTTCCCCCCGTTCGCAACGGATTCGGACGACCCCACCATCGGGTTGGATCTGCACGGCGTTGAGCGCGAGGTTCCAGACGATGCGAAAGACGGCCGCGCGATGTGCGACGGTCCAGCCAAGAGATGGCGTGTCTGTGTGGACCCGAACGTTGTGACGAAGCGCGATGGGGTGGAGCAAGCTCGCGACGTCACGGCAGACCGCGGCAGCATCGCAAGCGTCGTGGTCGATGACGTGATGGAAGGACAACATGTCCCGCGCGATTCGCTGAGCGGACGCCGCCGCGCGTTCGACGGTGAGTAATGCTTCGCGCATTTTCGACGGCTCATCGAGTCCGAGCTGTGCCCATCCACTGATGGCGCTCAGCGCGTTGGCGAGTTCGTGTCCTGCGCTGAGTGCGAGCTCCTCGGATTCGCTCCGCTTCGCTGGCGGCTCGATGAGCAAGATTCGACTCTCAGTGTCGTAGATAAAGTAGGCGGTCTCGCCGGACGCGACGACCACCCGAGAGTTGGAGGATGATGCGGCTGGGGCTGCGTGGCCCAGTATCGCGACCGCCGCCCCCTCGAAGGTGACACCCAGGACCCGGCTCTGGAGGTCCTGGCTGGCGCGAAGAGGCTGGCCTTTTGCCGCAAAAACCCAGGACCAGCCATTCTCGGCCGCCACGAAGAGCGCGGGGTGGTTTTGAATATTTTCGGGCATCATTTCCGGTTTTGCCCTCTATAAGTAAGGGCCGAAGCTCAGGTTTGTCAAACGGTTCTATCAAGTGATTTGTAGACCTTGCTTGAAGGATGCAATGATGCCCCACGATGTTGGGACTCATGATTCGCGCTAACCTTCTCGTTTGCCTCGTTCTTCTCTTCTCCGCGTGCGCGCAGGGAGGCTCTGGACGAACGGATTCTGGACCTCCTCCGGCGGATGTTCCTGAGGTGGACACCGGGAACCCGTGTGTTCCTGCGTGTGAGGGCGGCGAAACATGCGTGTCCGGCGATTGCATGCCGATGTCTGTTTGCGGCCCTGACGGCACTTGTGACGTTGGACAGAGCTGTTGTCCCAGCGGTTGCTCTGCGCTCCCCACCGACCCCACGAATTGCGGCACTTGTGGACGAGATTGCGGCGACACGGGGGATGCATGCGTGTCGGGTCAGTGTCGATGTCGCGGCGCGTCAGGCTGCATTGATGGCAACGCATGTTGTGAAGATGGCTGCTCAAATTTGATGGAGTCGGCGGATAACTGTGGAACGTGCGGCATGGTGTGTGGAGACGGGCAGGTCTGTGAAGCAGGCGATTGCGTAACCCCGCCTTGTGACCCTGCATGCACCAACGATGAAGTATGCGACGCGGACGCTAGCCCCGTCGCCGTGTGCATGTGTGGTGGCGGCCCTGGGTGCGCAACGGGCCAATCATGTTGCGGTGTGTCGTGCATCGACACCCAGCTCGATAGGAATAACTGCGGCGAGTGCGGCATGGTCTGTAACGGCGCTGAAGTTTGCCTCGACGGCGGCTGCACGACCGACGTCCCTTGTGACCCGACCTGCGCCGTTGGCGAGACTTGTACGGCCGGCGTTTGCCAGTGTGGTGCTGGAGCGTCGTGCGGTCCGGGAAGCTCGTGTTGCGACGATAGCTGCAGCACAACGCAGACGGACAGTCTCAACTGCGGACGATGTGGAAACAACTGCGACGGAGATACTTGCTGTGCAGGCGCGTGCGTCAACACTGCAAACAACGAAGACAACTGTGGTGCGTGCGGCCGGTCTTGCGGGGATTCCGCAGACAGATGCATATCCAGTGCCTGTCGATGTGGTTCTGGGCCGGTGTGTCCGTTCTTCCCCTGCACACCTTTTGGGTGCTTCGAGGGCTGAACTTATTTGCCTTGAACAACTTGGTTGCGACCAGCACGTTTTGCTCGGTAGAGCGCTTCGTCGGCGGTACGAACCATGTTCTCGAGATCGATGCCGATGGTGTACTGGGTAACACCCGCGCTGAGGGTTACCTTTTCAGGACCATCGGTGAATGGTCCAAGCGCTTCGATGGCGGCACGAAATCGCTCGGCGACGATGGCCGCTCCCGCGAGTTCGGTCTCGGGAAGCACGGCGAGGAATTCTTCGCCGCCCCAACGCCCGATGAGATCCACTTCACGCACAGCTGTTTCAAGGGCGCGGCTTACGGCTCGTAATACCTCGTCGCCGCGGTTGTGACCGAAGGTGTCGTTGACTGCCTTGAAGTGGTCGATGTCGCACAGAATAATGGAGACGGGCGTGCCATAGCGTGCACCGCGGGCGGTCTCTTCTTGCATCCGATTGGTGATCGTTCGGCGGTTCCGAAGGCCGGTCAGGCCATCGGTGGTGGCGAGGTGTCGCGTTTCTTCAACGAGGAGCATCGACTTGATAACAGGGCCGAGTGCGGCGGCGAGCCAGGAGGCCGTATCTTTGTCGTCCCGTCCGATGCCTCTTCGGCCTCCGTAGAGTCTCAGCTGTCCAATCAACTCACGCCCAGCGAGAATCGGCTCCGTCGCAAATTCACCGGGTACGGGAGAGCCCAGAGTCGAGAGCACAGAGCGACGAACATGAGAAGGGGGGGCGGCGGGAGCGAGGCCAAGGCTCAAGAGGTCTCGACGAGCGGGCTCGTCGGGCCAAGTGCCACGGCAAAGTAGTCCGGCGCTACTTGTCGAACTACCGCCTTTCCCGTCGATGCGGAGGATAGCGTATGGGCACGCGAGCACGTCGTCGAACAAACGAAGGGCGCCGTCCATCAAGGCTGCGCGGTCTTCGACATGCGACATGAGCGAGCGCGCTTCTCGATCGATGACGGCTTGGAGCAGATGATCGTCAAGAACGCGAGCGAGTCGTTCGAGTGGGTCGACGGTGCGACGGACACCGCGCACGGGCTTTGAACCGGGTCGGGCTGCGAGGGCTCGGGCGACTGCGCCGGGCAACGCGTCGGGTTCGCGCTTTGAGACGTATGCGTCACATCCAGCATGCGTTCCCCAGAATCGAGAGCGAGGACCATCGTCTGCAGTGAGGAGAACAATCGGTAGGTTCGCCGTACAGGGCTCGGCGCGCAGCATTCGGCAGAGGTGCACTCCGCTGACGGCACCCATGGTCACATCCGACACCAGCAAATCGAAAGGATGTTCCATGCAGAGCGCAAAGGCCTCTTCGCCAGAGGCCGCGAGGGTGACGTCATGACCCATAACCGCGAGGTGAGACTTGATGGCTCGCCGAGTGCTGGCGCTGTCATCGACGACCAAGACGCGCTGCCCCGACGGAAGGCGTCGCATCTTCTTCTGCGTGTCCCGGAGGGCGGGTGGCTCGAGTTGATCTTGTGGGGAGCCCATGGAGCGTACGAACGGCGTCTGACGCCTTCCTTGTATGGCATGAAGACAGATTTTGGCCTTCGAGACCAGCGGCGACGCCTAATTCGGGTTCTATCAGTGTCTTTTGCGCCTTCCTGGAGGTGCCACAATCAACGCGAGGGGATCGGAGCTCTTGGCGCGGAACCTCCCTGCGTTCATGCTGCGCGCCAGATGACCTTTCATGTTTCCGCGCCTCCTTCTCTATCCCGGCCGCCGCTAACGGGAGCGGACTGCGCGTTCTTTGCCGTCGAGTACGAACCCGCGACGGGTGAGGTGCTCATGCTGGATCAGCGGCGCCTGCCGGGTGAAGTCCACTATCACCGCCTCACGACACCGGATCAGGTGGCGGATGGAATCCGCGACATGGTCGTTCGGGGCGCTCCGGCGATCGGCATCAGCGCTGGATATGCACTTGCGATGGTCGCTCGAGCGGAAGAAGGGGACGCCGCGAACTTCCTGATGGCGATGGGAGGAGCGAGTCGGATTCTGGGAGCGACGCGACCGACGGCGATCAACCTTGCGTGGGCCATTGCGCGCATTGGTCGTCGCGCGGCGGATGTGGCGCGTCTTGACCCGAAGACGCGGGCGGCGGAGATCGAGCGTGAGGCGTCGCTGATTCACTCAGAGGATGTCGCGGCGTGCGAAGCGATGGGCCAGGCGGGGGCTGAGGATGTCCCCGAAGGCGCGACGATTTTGACGCACTGCAACGCTGGAGCGTTGGCGACGGGCGGATACGGGACGGCTCTGGGTGTGATTCGCGCAGCACACGAGCGACAGGTGGCTGCGGGTGGAAAGGGTGTGCGCGTGCTTGCGGACGAAACCCGCCCGTACCTTCAGGGTGCGCGCCTGACGAGTTGGGAGCTTCACGCGGATGGGATTCCCGTCGAGGTAATCACCGATGGCATGCCGGGGCATTTCTTTCAGCGCGGGGAGATCGATTTTGTGGTCGTCGGTTCTGACCGAATCGCTGCGAATGGCGATGTCGCCAATAAGATTGGAACGTACGGTCTGGCGGTACTCGCAGACGTACATGATGTCCCTTTCACGGTGGCGGCGCCGTGGAGCACGGTGGATCTCGCGACGGCGACGGGCGGAGGGATTCCCATCGAAGAGCGCTCGCGCGAAGAGGTCGCGACGATTGGCGAGCGAACCATGGTGGCGGAGGGCATTCCCTGTCGTCATCCCGCGTTCGATGTCACCCCAGCTCGTTTGGTTCGCGCGGTCTACACAGAACGCGGCACCTTTCGGCCGGCGAAAGGCGGAGTCCCCGCGGACCTGAGCCGATGATGCGAGCGTTTATTTTGGCGATGGCGCTGCTCGCGGCCTGCGAAGACGAACCAACTTCGACGCCCGCGACAACGACGCCGGCACCGCCGCCAGAGGCGACAGCCGAAGCGCCTACGAGTCTGGAGGACCCTGAAGCACCGACTGAACCGGCTGAGCTCGACGACGCGCTACCGATGCTGGCTCTGGATACGCATGTGGATACGCCGCAGCGCATGCTCGACGACGGCGATGATCCCATCGAGCGACTGGAGGGTGGTCATCTCGACCTCCCGCGGATGCGCGAAGGAGGTCTCACCGGGGCCTTCTTCAGCGTCTACGTTTCGCCACGCAAGTTTGAGGGCGAGGAAGCATGGGAGCGGGCGCTCGCGCTGACGCACGCGATCCGGGATTTCACTCAGCGTCACCCGGATGAAACACTTCTTTGCCTTTCTGGGGATGACGTACGCCGCGCGCATCGTGAGGGGAAGATCGCCATCCTCATGGGCGTCGAAGGAGCCCAGGCGCTTGGCACTGACCGGCCGGTGTTGGCGCTCTCGCGCATCCGTGAGCTCTACCGGTTGGGCAACCGCTACATGACGATCACGTGGTCGGTGGACAATCCCCTTGGGCACTCTTCTCTCGGTGAAAACCCAGAAGAAGGACTGACGCCGCTTGGGCGTCGCGCCGTTCGAGAGATGAACCGACTTGGGATGATCGTCGACATCAGTCACGTGAGTGACCAGACGTTTTGGGACACGATGGATGTGGTGACGAAGCCTGTCCTTGCGAGCCATTCTTCGGCTCGCTCGCTCGCCGATATTCCGCGCAACATGACCGACGCCATGATTCGTCGCGTTGGGGCACAGGGTGGCGCGGTTTGTCTGAACTTCTTTACGCAGTTTATTGATCGGGAGTATCGACTTCGACGCAGGCGCCTGGAGTGGCGAAATCGTGATGCGTTCAGCGCACTCGGCGAGTTCGACAGCTGGGTGGAGCGTGGGCGCGCCGAGTTCGCTTTGGCGCGGGAACTCGATAATGAGCTCAACGCGCCGACCCTCGCGACGCTCGCGGACCACATTGGGCATGTGGTGGAGATTGCGGGTCGTGGCGCAGCGTGCCTCGGTTCGGACTTTGACGGCGTGCCCGAGTTGCCCGTCGGCATGGAAGACGTCAGCGACTTGCCTGCTTTGAGGAGCGTCCTGGAAGAACGAGGGCTTCCGGTGGCGGATGTCTTCGGTCTAAACGTTCTCCGTGTACTCGATGCAAACACCCCAGACGCATCGAATGACTAGGACGGTTGCGGCGCTCGCGTGGCTCTGTCTATGGCATCATCGGAAGCTGGAGAGCCCCGAGCGGCCATGAGCGCAAAGAAATCCATTGTCATTGGGCGTTCTCGCCAGAGCGATCTTCGCATCGATGACCCCACGGTCTCGTCGAGCCATGCCCGACTTACCTGGAGTGGTCTTGAGATCGTTGTTGAAGACTTGGGCAGCGCCAACGGGACGTTCGTGGACGACCGTCGCATCGAAAAAGTGTCGATTCGCCCGGGAGCGGGCATTCGTCTTGGCGACGCGGAGCTTCCCTGGAGTGCTCCCGCTTTGCGGACGTTCCTGCGGCAGGGCGCGACGGGAACCCTGGTAGCGAAGTCCATCCCAGGAAGGCGTTTCGTCTGCGGGCAGTGCAACACGCGTGGCGTGATGCCGCCGGGCTTTAAGGGCGGCCTGCTGAGTTGTGGTGCGTGCGGTGAGAAGCTCATCGCGGGAAAACCAAAGGCGAAACGCTCATGGGTGGTAAGCGCGTTTCTCTTGCTGCTGGTGTGCGTGGGCGTGGCGGCTTTCTGGTACGTGATGGAGACGCGGGGTAGCGAGCTCCGAGAGGCGGCGGGACGTCTACGACTTCCCG
>JBLHKB010000383.1:0-7031 GCA_047619315.1 Polyangiales bacterium | reverse complement strand
GCCCCGGGCTTTTCCCCGAGGGCGAAGCTGTCCTGGCACAAGAAGTCTTTCTACACGCCGTCGCTCAGCCAGCTGGGTGGCTATCCTTACTTCACGCAGGAGGACACTCGGCGTCCGACCGACGTCCCCAACACAGACGTGATGCTCCTTCAGCTCGACAGTGATCCCGCCTTCGGCATGCAGTGGGGCGACAACGGCCTGGTGCACTTCTTCATCTCTAGCGCTGACCTTGAGGTCGGCGATTTTAGCCGCGTTCGATTCTCGGGAGACTGCTACTAGGCTCCCCCGCCATCGGCCGGGTCCCGATGCGAATCCGACCCATATGAGCCACGTTGGAGCCCATGAACCATGTGGACCACGGTGAGCCGCGGCCTCCGTTTTCTACACCTTCGACTTGTGAGCTCTTCGATCTGTCCTTCTTCGGGGTTCTCGGGGAAAAGCATGCGGCGGGTGGCGATGGGCAGCGACAGCGACGTGATCCGAGCAAGGGCGCGCGGATGGCTACGTTCCGCGGCGACCTGAGGACACGCTCCTCGTGAGTGAGCACTGGCCGCGATTCCGCGAGCGCGCCGAATCGCAGGGCGGTCTGCCGAGGTTCGTCGAGGAAGAGTTCGATGGGCATCTGCGATGCGGGATTCTGGAGTACGCCCTCGTCCATCTCGCGTGCCGCGGATGGGGCCATGAAATGGTGGTGGGTTTCTCCTGCAAGCGGCGCGGTTTTGGCCCGTCGTGCCTGGGCCGTCGCATGTCGGACATCGCCCTCGACAACATCCGGCCGCCTTTGTGCACTCATCCCGCCGCCGCGCTTTCACATG
Source organism: Polyangiales bacterium (assembly GCA_047619315.1). Lineage (GTDB taxonomy): Bacteria > Myxococcota_A > Polyangia > Polyangiales > Houyiibacteriaceae > JBCCRV01. The sequence goes on along the minus strand of JBLHKB010000383.1, from coordinate 6,216 downwards.
CTGTCGGGCGGAAGTTCTTGAAAAGGGATCTAAAGTCTGGGGCAAATTCGAAGACAAGGCGTTGCTGGCCGAAGAGGCGGAATTGGGCTTTCGAAAGTCGTATCCGCGGATCGAATTTTTGGAGAAGACTCAGGATCGACCTTTTGGGACATCCTTTTTTGGGTAGCGACTTCCATGTTGATCTAAACGATTTTCATACTCCATTCTCTGGCCAACATGGGAGATGGCATGATGAATCGAAAGCTCAAAAGTGTGAGTGCAGGCCTCGTCGTTCTGCTTGCGGTGGGACTGTTCTTTGCCTGGACCTCCTCGAATGCTGAGGCACAGAACCGGCAACTCTGGTACCGGATCGTGAACGAGGGTCGGAGCGCGGGGACCATGGCGGCCTGGCGGCCGCTGACCCGCACCGTGTCGGCGACCTTCCCTTTCGTCGATGACTTTCAAGTGACCCTCCAGCGGCAGGACGACGTCGCCCTCGTAGTAATCGCGGATGGCAGGAGCCGGCTCACCACGTCCGTGAGCTGCGCCGGCGAGGTGCCAGATCACGCGATTCTCCGTGCTACACGCGGGGAGGTTGATCAGGCGAGGCATTCGGCCAGCGCCGGCGCGAGACAGTCGACGATCGCGGTCATGGTACGCTGCGCGGCCTCCGAGCCGGCGGTGGATTGACGCGTACGCCCTCAGCACACTAAAAGCGTGGCCGACCCGAGGTCGAGGCGGAGGTTCCGGCCAGTCGCGCGGAAGAAGACTCCACTGCCGACGTTCAGCTGCTCGGCCCGGCGGCGGGCAGCAAGACCGCCAAGCTCGTTCGCCCTCTCCGCCTTGTGTAAGGAACGGGAGCTACGGCCCTCGCAGAAGTCGGCGGCGTCAACATCCACGCCGCCGTGCGGTGGACGGTCGCGACCGCCAGCGTCTCGAGCGCGTTGTCACTAGAATCGCGTGCCGTTAATCTGCGCGTTGCACCGGATCGGCGATGCTTGCTCCATCGTCGCAAGCCGTGATGGTTCGTCGAGTACTACGTGCGGGTCGCTCTCGACCACCTGTGACTTCGATGCGGACTGCGCATGTGAAGGCTTGGTCACCAGCCGTGGATCGACGGGAACGCTTACTACGGACGTTGAGCGTCGACGCCTGACCTTTGCGTATCTGTCGAGCGGGGATCACCTTGAGCTGCGAGTACGACCTGGCTCTCCCCTAGTCGTCGCGGAGCATGTCTTCGAGGTCGTCTGAGCCAGCGGGCGCGACTGCGCGCACTTCGCTGTCCCAGCTGTCGTCGAGGACCGGGTTGGCTTTGGCGTGGGTGACGCGTCTGCGGCACGCGTCTCTGTGCTTGGCGATAAGCTTCGCGTTGAGCCGCCTGCGCGCCATGAGCTCGACGTTGGGGTTGTCGAAGAGCTGCATGTAGTTCTCGATGAAGTGCGCCTGGGCCTTGGGGTCGACGTCCACGGGCTCGTCGATGGACTGCCAGAGGGTCATGACTCGTGGTGTCACTCCGGTTTCGAGGGCGGCGGCGAGACGGTCGTGGCCGTCGAGGATGAGGTGTGCGTCGAGTGCGCCCACCCACCAGAGTAGGATCGGCGGAAGTGTCTCGTCGCGCGCGTGTTTGATCCACGACTTCACACGACCGGCGTCGCTCGGGCTTCGTTGACGAAGCGGCATCACGCCCGCAGAGCCGTTGCTCCCCCAATCTTCGTAGGTGATGGAGGGGCGCTCCAGAGAGCTCATGAGGTCAAACGCGGGGCCCGCGAGGCCGTCGTCGTGTTGGGGAACGAAGAGGTCGCTCCACATCGAAGAAGGCTTTGGAACGAGCTCTGTGAGATGCCAATGGCCCGGGCCGAGAGGGCTCACTTCGCTCGCTAATAGCTCAAGGGCGAACCAGCGCATCCAACCGTCGATGTCTCGGCCTGCTCGCGCTTCATCGGCACGAATGGCACGAACCACAGCGGGCTTGTCCTCACGACGAAGCGCAAAGACGCCGTAGTAGCCGTTCTCAATGCGCGCCCAAAACACAGACTCGCCGCCGGCGACCAAGCGCAAGCGGCGAGAGCGGGAAGACTCGAGTCGAAGCCCGGGTTGCGTACTCGTCTCCACGTGAATGGAGAGCCCTGCCGGCGTACTTTCGAGATGCACATCTCCAGCCTAGTGTTCGATTTAGAAATATAGAAGAGGCTCTCTCGTGAGCACTGTCCAGGCCTGCGTTGCTCGTCCTTGATCTGAACAGAGCTGCCTTCGCTTTCTCCTTCAATATATCTGAATCGGACACTAGCAGCCCCTCTGTGGTCGCCAGATCGGCAGGTACGAACTTGTAAATGGCCGTGGAGTGATTCCTCTCCTTCCTTGGGGGCCGTCTTTCTGATCTCAGTACTCACCTCGGCTAGAGCGCGCTTATCGATCCCGACGCGACGCGGACGCAGGTACAACGGACACGCGAGGTGACGCCGGCCGCTCGCCGCTGTATCGAAGCATCGCCACAGCACAGGCGAGAGCCGTCCCGAGGGCGGCGCACACGAGGTAGAGCTTTTCGCTTTTGGCGCATGAGTTCATCGCTTGTCCGATGGAACTCCAGAGGAGGCGCGCGCACTCCCGCGTTGGAGCGGAGTCAGGGTGAACGAACGCGAGCTAGCGCGGGAGACTTGCGAGCCAGTTGGCGATCTCACGCTGGCGGATGTTGGCGTCGAGGAGGTCCTCCGCGATGCCAAGCTCCTTCGCCAAATCCGCGTCGCCGCTCTCGTGCAAGGAGTCGATCTTCGCGAAGTAGGCGTCGGCTTCTTCTTGGCTGTCGTAGATGCCTTGCTGGACAAGCTGAGGGCCACGGACCCCGCCGAGGCGCGCGAGCTCGTAGAGGTTGTATTCCGGGTGATACTGCAGCGCTGTGAAGACGCCTTCGCCGACGCGCACTTCCAGGGCTTGGACGTCGGACCAGGCGTTGCCGGCGAGGAGCACAGCGTCAGCGGGCATCTTGGTGATCTCGTCTTCGTGACTGGCGTAGCTGCAAAAGACGCGCGGCTTGCCGCGATACATTGGGTGGGCTGCGCCCGCGTGAGTGAGCGCGATGCCGCGGGCGATGCCGAACTCGCGTCCTCTGGGGCTCGGTTCGCAGGTGCCACCACACACCGCGACGGCGAGCTGCGCCGCCCAGCAGCTGCCAAAGTTTCGCACGCCGGCCCGAAGAAGGGTCCGCGCGAGCTCGAGCTGAGCACGGACTTCTTCGTCGTCGTGGTGAATGGTCAGCTCGGACCCCGTCCAGATCACAGCATCGAAATCGCCTGCCGCGACGGCATCCGGCAGCACTCTTGAGGCCGCGTCGGCGAGGAGAACGACGTACTCGTAGCCGGGCTCGTGAGAGGCGGCGACGCGGGCGTAAAGTTCGCCCGCAGGAGTGCACCCCGCGGCTGCAAGGGAGATACGGCCTTGACGGCTGAACGCATCGACGATGGCGACTCGCATTTCCGCTTACTGTGACGCCTCTCGGTGGACCCCGCTAGGCCTTTGAGTCCCCGCTTCTCCGCGTTCTCAGGGAGCGTTGCGCCTGATGGCGAGGTCGAAGTCGCCCACGGCATCGACGAAAAGCCGGGTCACCTCGACTTCGATGCCGACGACGTGGCCGGCGGAAACGAGAGAGCCTGAGACGCCCTCTACGAAACACATCAACGAGTACTCGGACGCCGGAAATCCGCGAAAGGCGCCCACGGCGAAGTGGTCTTCCTCTTCCACCGTGCGCATCGTGAATGTCCCGATGTGCTTGAACAGCTGGGGCAATATGACCGGCGCCACGCGGACCAGCACTTTGGGTGGGGTCCCCATGAGCTTCGTGAAGGTCTGAACAAACCCGAGCAAAGGACGGTTGAGCACTTCGAGGGAGGCGCGCCGCCAAAAGTCCGCGTTGTTGGTGCTTCCAACGGCGGCTCGGATGTGGTCGCTCAGGTCCATGTGGGCTTTCATCGTGACCCAGCGGAGCGTCGCCAAGGTGTCGTATTCCCGGCTCGTGTTCTCGCTGAGCTTGGCCCGCACCTCAGCGGCGAGATCGGGGTGATCTCGTTCAAGAGTGCTCAGGAGTGTGAGGCCCACGGCTGCTCGGGCCTGGCCTGAAGAGGACATGGTCAGACCATCTTACCACCCCAAACAGGATGCAGAACAGCCTCGGAAAGTTTCGTCGACGCAGCCGTTGCATCAGGTCCACTCCCGTTTCACCGTAGCTCCGTGAGCAACCGGCCGAGCGTTGAAGAGACGCCTTTCGCGAAGGACCCCCCCATTCGGGAGCGTCGTTTCACCCATACAGCGCAGACGATCATCGCTGCCGTCGTCGTCGTGCTGGCGCTCCGGGAGACCGCGTTTATCACAGCGCCCCTCGCGATCGCTGTATTTGGCGCGATCCTCGTGTGGCCGCTCCAGTCATGGATGCGTCAGCGAATGCCGGGGCCCGTAGCGACCATTCTTACGAGCGCGACGGTCATCACGACGCTCATGGCCGTCACCGGGGGCATCGTCTACACATTCTCGGACTTTGCACGGGGCTTGCCGGGCTACCCGCAGATCTTCCGAGAGACGACCCGCGGGATTCGTCGGTTCTTGCCCACGCCGGCGGAGCTGACGGACACGGTCACAAATTCCCTGGGGCTCGCGGCTCAAGGCCTGGCGTCGCAGGTGGCTTCCATCGCGCTGACTCTGACTTTCATGGTGATGATCATCGGCGAGTCTGAGGCTTGGCGTGAGCGAATCGTTCGCGTGGTGGTGCGCAAGAACCCAGAGCTCAAGAAGGGGCTCGCCAACGTGGTGGGCTTCTTCCGTTCGTATATGTTGATTCATACGATGATGAGCTTGCTGACGGGTTTCCTGACCCTCCTCGTGACGTGGGCTTTTGGCGTCCGCGACCCTCACGTTTGGGGATTGCTGACGTTCTTCCTCAACTACATTCCCAACATCGGTTCGCTCATCGCGGTGATCCCGCCGGCGATGATAGCGTTTGCGGACATCTCGCCGACGGCGGGCTTGGTGCTCTTCTTCACGCTCGGCAGCATTCAGTTCTTGATCGGCAACTGGCTTGAGCCGTGGGTGCTGGGTCGGAACTTCCAGCTCTCGAGCTTGGTGGCATTTGGAGCCCTTGCGTTCTGGGGCTGGGTTTGGGGCCTCGGCGGCGCGCTCATCGCCGTGCCGTGTACAGTGTTTCTCCTCGCCCTCGCACGAGAGTCCAAACGCTTTCGCTGGATGTCGGACCTCGTCACCACGCGGACGCCCCCGAAACGTAAGCAAGTCACCCCCGGAGCCACTTAATGAGCGAATCACTTCGAGTAGAACAACAAGATGGTGCGAGCGGCGGCCGCCTGCTCTTGATGACGCCGGATGGCAAGGCGCTGGGCAAGCTAGAATACCGCTGGGTCGAGGGCGTGATGCATATCGATCATGCGGAGGTGGCGGCGCCTCTGCGCGGAAAAGGGCTCGCCCAGACGCTCGTGCTCGATGCTGTCTCTCGGGCTCGCGCTGAGGGGTTTCAAATCAAGCCGCATTGCTCGTATGTGGTGGGGATTTTTCAAAAATGGGGCGACAAAACCGCGGACGTTCTGGTCTAAAGCGCACGCGCTTTGTTGCGCCGGCTTAGTGTGGATGGAATCATGGCGCCATGAAGCTGACTACCTGCACCGCTCTCGCGCTCCTTCTCGCCATTGGCTGCGGGGATGACGACCAACCCACCGCCGACGCTGGGCCTACAGTGGACGGCGGCTCAGCGGATGGAGGGCCGGCGGATGGTGGAACACCGGATGGTGGAACACCGGACGCAGGGACACCGGACGCAGGACCTCCGCCGGATGCGGGTCCTCCCTTTCCAAACGTGACCTGCGACGACCTCGGGCGATCCAATGAGGTGCGAATCGCCCAAAGCGATTCGGCCGCGCTCATCAACGCCGTCAACGACCTGTCGCCGGACACGTGCATTCTTCTCGCCGCGGGTACGTACGTCCTGGATAACTCCGTGACGATTCGCGAAGACTCGATCACCCTCGTCGGTCAGGGCATTGGTCTGACGACGCTCTCGTTCACCGGAGTCACCACGCAGGTCAACGGCGTCGATGTCATCGGCGACGACTTTGTCATTGCGGACCTGACGGTTCTGGATGCGCCGAAGGATGCTGTGCGCGTCGAGAACAGTGACGGCGTTACCTACCGTCGCGTGGAGACGACATGGACGAACGAGGAAGACTCGAACAACGGCGCTTACGG
>JBLHKB010000382.1:0-7040 GCA_047619315.1 Polyangiales bacterium | reverse complement strand
ATTTGTCGCGGTGGGCAGCGTCGATGACGGTAAGTCGACGCTCATCGGGCGCCTGCTTCACGACACCGGAATGGTGTACGAAGACCAGCTCGATGCGGTGAAGCGAGCCACAACCATCGAAGGTGAGGAGATCGACTTCTCCCTCTTCACAGATGGCCTTCGCGCAGAGCGTGAGCAGGGCATCACCATCGATGTCGCCTACCGTTACTTCTCCACGGAGAAGCGGAAGTTCATCATCGCGGACACCCCAGGGCACGTTCAGTACACGCGCAATATGGTGACCGGCGCGTCGACGGCGGACGTCGCGATCATTCTCATCGATGCACGACTCGGCGTACTGCCGCAGTCCCGTCGCCATGGATACATCGCGAGCCTCCTCGGAATTCCTCACCTCGCCGTGTGCGTCAATAAGATGGATCTCGTCGGCTACGACAAGGGCGTCTTCGAGCGTATCGTCCGAGAGTTTCAGGAGTTCGCCAAGGCCCTCCGCTTCCGCGACATCACGTTCTTCCCCGTCTCGGCGCTCAAGGGCGTGAACATCGTCACCGCCTCCGAAAAGACGACCTGGTACGAAGGTCCAAACGTCCTCGAGTTCCTGGAAACGGTGCCCATCGCCGACGACCGAAACCACGAGAACTTCCGCTTCCCGGTTCAGATGGTCATCCGTCCCAACCTGGACTACCGCGGATTTGCCGGAGAGGTGGCCAGTGGCTCACTTCGCAAAGGCGACGAAGTGCTCGTTCTACCAAGCGGCAAGAAGAGCCACGTCCGAAGTATCGACACCTTCGATGGTTCCCTCGACGAAGCCTTTGCGCCGCAGTCCGTCGTCGTTCGTCTGACCGACGAAGTCGACGTTAGCCGCGGCGACATGCTCGTTCGGGCCGACGACCTTCCACGAGTCACGCGAACGTTCGAAGCTCATGTGGTGTGGATGGCGGAGGCGAACCTCGACCCCGCAAAGACCTACATCCTGAAGCACTCGACGCAAGAGGTGCGTGCGCAAATCGACGAGGTCGTGTGGAAGAAGGAGATGGAGCGACTCGACGAGGTCGAAGCTGAGACCCTCTCTCTCAACGACATCGGCCGCGTTCGTTTCTCAACACATCGTGCTCTCTACGTAGACGCCTACGACAAGAACCGTGCGACCGGCGCGTTCATTCTTATCGACTCCCTCAGCAACAACACCGTCGCCGCTGGAATGATCATCGGCGACGAAAACGCGCAGGGCTTGGATGATGTTCTCGCCGAACTCACAGCGGGGAGCGGCCTCACGCCGAAGACCCAAGTGAGTCCGACGGAACGCCATCAGCGAATGGGACAGCGCGGCGCAACCGTTTGGCTGACTGGGTTGCCGGGCAGCGGACGATGGCCACTCGCCTACGCCCTCGAGCGCCGTCTCTTTGACCTGGGCCGCACCGCCACGGTGGTCGATCCCAGCGACGAAGACCTTCGATCGATGGTGAGCGCGGCGAAGGCTGCGACGGAAGCCGGACTCGTATGCATCTGCGCATTCCAGAGCTACCAAAAAGAAGACCGTGAACTTTTGCGAGAGCGCATCGGCCACGACCGAGTCATCCAGGTGTACGTAAACACCGACCGTGCGCTCTGCGAGAAGCGACGTCCTGACGCCGACTTCAGCGGTTTCGAGCCGCCGGAGACAGCCGACCTGACCCTCGCACTCGATTCGGTTCGTCTCGACGAAGCCGTTGATTTTATCGTGAGCGAGCTCGACAAGCGCGGACAGTTCGGCTGATTCGCCGCGCGATCCACACTCTGCGCTTTCAGGCGCTCCTCTTCGCAAGAACGGAATAGGCTCGCCCCATGTTTAAAGGCACCTTCGCACTCATCATCGCCCTGGCTACCTGCGGCGATCAGCCTCGTACGGCCACGCCCGAAGACGTCGTCCGTCACCGTATTGCCCCCGTGCGCATCGTTCGCCTTGAGACAGGCGAAGACATCAGCGAGGACGCGATGATCTCGGATCTCGCGTCCGCGCGCGTGGTCTACCTCGGCGAACGGCATGACCGCGCGACGGACCACAGCATGCAGCACCGGATCTTCAGCGAACTCTACCAACGCGACCCAACCATCGGCGTGGGCTTTGAGATGTTCCAGACCCCGTTTCAAAACGTCCTCGACGATTGGACCGCAGGTCGCATCGACGAAACAACGCTCCGACGCGAGAGCGAGTGGGACGAACGTTGGGGCTTCGATTTTCGGCTCTACCGGCCGATCCTCGAGTTCGTCCGAACACGCCACATTCCGGCCTACGCGCTCAATGCTCCTCAAGAGATCACTCGCACGGTCGGTCGCGACGGTGTCGCGGGTCTAAGCGAAGAGCAGCGCGCTGGCCTCCCGGTGCTCGACCTCAGCAACGAAGAGCACCGAGCGCTCGTGACCGAAGCCCTGGGCGAGCACGCCACGGACATGTCCGAGGAGCGCTTTGAGGCGATGTACACAGCGCAGGTGATTTGGGACGAGACGATGGCACGCAGCGTCAAGACCGCCATGGAGGCGGACAACGCGCCTCCGCGCCTGGTGGTCTTGGCCGGCGATATGCACGTCCGCGGCGGACTTGGCATCCCCGAGCGCGCCGACACGGCGCCGTACCGCATTGTGCTCACCGCGGACCTGGGCGACACCGAACGCATCGACGCTGTGCTGGCGTCCAACCCGCGAGCGGCGACCTATCTTTGGATCGTCGATCCGGCAGCAGAAGTTCAGTAGCGGTGTCGCGGTGGGCGCTACTCACGTGGGCGCTGACGCTTGCGAGCTGCGGCGCTTCAACGGGTCTGTACGAGGACGCCTCCGCCGACGGAGCGCCAGCTCTCGACGTGCCTGACGCCGGCCCCGACGTGCCGCCTCGGGACGCGGGGCGTGATGTCCCCGAAGACGCAGGACGAGATGCGATCGTTGTCGACGTAGGCGGCTCGGACGTTCCCCTACGCGACGCTGGCCCCGACGTGCGCGACGCAGGCCCTGATGTGCCCGAGGTTTGTATCCCCGAGCTGTGCAACGGACTCGACGACGACTGCGACGGATTCGCCGACGATGGTCTCTTCTGTTTCACACTAGACGGCGCTCCCATCGAAGCCGCCGCTCGAAACGGATGCGGTCCCGAGTGGTATTCCTATGGGTTCCCCGACGCGGAGAGCGCCAACCCGACGCCGGACATTCGCGTCAGCGATGAGGCTGTTCTCACCGTACAAGCCGGCCCCGCATCGTGCGGAGCTTACGTCGCCGTGATCACCGACCTGCCCGGCGACGGAAGCCGAGGTGCACTAAATGGCACTTTTCAGATCACCGAAGGACTTGCTGCGGCCGTCGCCGTTGGCGATGAGCCCCGGGAATGCACCTTCGACGTCGACCGCGGCCTCGCCGTTTGCGAGTGGACCTGGCAGTCTTGCTGCACAGATGGCGTCCTTCTAGGGCCGTTCCGCGACGACTTTTGTCTCACGGTTCGGCTGTCCGATCCCGAAGGCTTGAACAGCGTCTACGCCCTCGACGGACCCGGGCGTCAGGTGCCCTTGCGCTTTGGCGAGGCCGTCGAGCTTTGTGGCCGCTTCGAGCCCGAACGCTAAGGCGAAACCAAGCCCACATTCGAAGTCTGCACCGCAAGATCGAGAGTGAGCCATCTGCCAATGGACGAAATACGCACGGAGCCTGCGAGGGATCACTGAAAAGATGCTAAACACGGCGTTATGAGCGACCGACTTGTATGGATCGATATGGAGATGACGGGTCTCGACCCTAAAAAGGAGCGAATCATCGAGATCGCGACTCTCATCACCGACGGCGAACTCAATATTCTCGCGGAAGGCCCGGAGCTGGTCATTCGCCAGCCCGAGGAGCTCCTCGCCGGGATGGACGAGTGGAATACGAAGCACCACGGTGACTCCGGTCTCACGGCGCGCGTGCTCTCGAGCGAGATCAGCAACGACGAAGCCGAGAGCCAGACGCTCGCGTTTCTCAAAGAACACTGCATGCCCGGCGCGGCACCGCTCTGCGGAAACTCGATCCATCAAGATCGACGCTTCCTCCATCTCTACATGCCGAACATCGATGAGTTTCTCCACTATCGGCACATCGATGTCTCGACGGTCAAAGAGCTTGGCAAGCGCTGGTACCCTGGCTCCTACGGCAAGCGCCCCGCGAAAGTAAGTCAGCACCGCGCGCTGGACGATGTCCGCGAAAGCGTCGCCGAGCTGCGTTACTACCGAAGCGCGTTCTTCCGTGAACCCAGCAAGAAGTAGCGAGCTCGCCCGCGGCGATGCGAAACTCGCCGCGTGCTTTGAGCAGCGCGCGTTCACCTTCAAGCGCTGGCTTCGTCGCAACGACGCGTCCCACGTCGCTCACGTCATAGAAGACGGGCAAGAGCTTGTGATCAAAGTGGGCTTGCCCCTCTCGATGCACAACGAGTTTGCTTGCACCCGCGACCTCCAACATCACGCGATCCTCCCGCCCAAGGAGCACCTCGAAGGAGCGGCGTTCTCCGCGCTTCTGATGCCATACTTCAACGGCGAGCCCATCGTCGATGCCGCGCGACGCTCCGTACCGCGACGAGAGGCGGGACTTCGAAACAACCTGCCGATGGCGTTTGGGTATGAGCTCAACGACCTCGGCGAGAGCGCATTCAGCCATTGCGGCGAAGAAGGTCAACGTCTGCTGCGCCTTTGGCTGGCGACGCTGGGAGACGCGCTCAGCTATATTCATGAGCGCAAGCTGCTCCACCTCGATATCGCACCGGACAATATTCTCGTTCAAGGCGAGCGCTGCGCGCTGTTGGACTTCGGCCTCTCCGGTCGCGATGGCGAGCCGCGCCCAGAGGGCGCACTCATCGGCTCCGCCGCCTACCTCGCGCCGGAACTCGGTCTCTGGCGCTACTCGCCGGCCGCAGACTGGTACTCGCTGGGCGTTGTCCTTTTCCAAGCGCTGACCGGCGGACTCCCCTTTGAGGGCGGCGGCCCCGAAGTCCTCGTGCGCAAGCAGAGCATGAGCGCTCCCCGCGTCTCCGAGCTCTGCCCCGAAGTCGCACCGGACCTCGACGAGCTCTGCGCATCGTGGCTTACACGCGACCCCAAGCGACGGGGTGACAGCACGCAGCTTGCCGCCCTTGACCCCACTCCGTGACGCTACCAGGTCCCTAGAGCGCATCTCAAAACTACGTACGGCGGCTGTGCTGCCGACGCGCTCCTTCTTTATTTAGTCCCCCTCTGCTCGAAAATGCACCACTGGCTTTCGCAACCGGGGCTTCCCATCGGCGAGCTCATCTCGTTGCTCACCGCCGTGTGCTTCGCGCTCTCCGTCGTGTTCTTCACACGCGCAGGGCGCCGCATCGGGTCGATGACGCTCAACCCCATTCGTCTGGCGATGGGCTTCGTTTTCTTGATGGCTTACGGGGCTGTGATGCGCGGCACACCGCTGCCCACGGACGCGACTCCAAGCGCATGGGGATGGCTCACGCTTTCAGGCTTCGTCGGCTTCTTCTTGGGGGATATGTTTCTTTTCCGCGCCCTCCTCGAAGTCGGGCCACGCCTCTCATCCCTCTTGATGTCCCTTGCGCCTCCCTTCACTGCCCTCGTCGGTTTCCTGTTCCTCGACGAACGCATCGGCGTGGTTGGACTCGCCGGGATGGCGCTCACTGTCGTCGGGATTGTGCTCACGATTTCCGAGCGGAAGCCCACAAGCGAGCACACCTTGGGCTCTCGTCGAGGGATCATCTTTGGCGTTCTCGGCGCCGTAGGTCAGGCCGTCGGGCTTGTTCTCTCCAAGAAAGGAATGGGCAGCTACGACGCGTTCGCGGCAACACAGATCCGTGTTGTGGGTGCCCTCGTCGCGTTCCTACTTCTGTTCTTCGCGCTGCGTCGCTTTGGCAAAGTTCGGGAAGCTCTGCGCGACCGACGGGCCATGAGCCTCGCCGCCGCCGGCGCCTTTGTGGGCCCGTTCCTTGGCGTCGGCTGTTCGCTCCTGGCGGTCCAGTACATCGAGACGGGAGTAGCCGCCAGCATCATGGCGACCACTCCCTTGATGGTCATTCCCTTCGCGTGGTTCGAAGGCGATAGGCCTGGGATTCGAGGTGTCATCGGCACCCTCCTGGCGGTCCTCGGCGTGACGCTTCTCTTTCTCCGCTGACGCGTCGCTTGCCACCGCCTGCTCTTTGTACGAACCTTCCCCCGTGATCTCGGACATCGAGCTGCTAAGGAAAATAGCGCGTGGCGACGAGCAGTCGCTGGGGACCCTCTACGATGCGCATGGTCCTCGCCTGCTGGCGATCGCCCGACGAATGCTCAGCTCCGAAAGCGACGCGGAAGACCTGCTCCATGATGTCTTCGTTGAAGTTTGGAAGAAAGCAGGCGATTTCGATCCAACGCGGGGCTCGGTCCGTACCTGGATCGCTATGCGTGTTCGTTCTCGTTGTCTTGACCGCCTTCGCTCTCCGCGTCGCCGTGGTCAGGAGCTTAACGAAGCACACATGGGCGCGACGGAGATGCATCCTTCGCTAGACGCCGACCATCTAGACGCCGCACTTCATTCGCTCCCCAGCGGTCAGCGCGAAGTAGTGGTGATGGCGTACATCGAAGGCTTGAGTGGACCGGAGATCAGCGAAGCTCTCGCGATTCCCCTCGGCACGGTCAAGTCACGGACCGCCGCTGCGCTTTCCAAACTGCGAATCGCTCTGACCGACGGCGACGAGGGCACGCCATGAGCGACCTTCTCAAGAAAGCGCTTCAGAGCGCGGCGGAGGCTGAAGTCGAACTGCCGGTCATCGCCGAGAGTCGCCCCGCCCCGAGCGACGGGTTCCGCTCTCGTCTTCTTCAGGCCGCAGCCCTCGAAGGGCGCTTTGAACGCTTCGTCGACGTCGCGTCGAACATGCTGGACTTGAGCCCCGACAAAACGCGCACGCTTCTCGATCGCGTCGACAGCAAAGACTCCTTCGCGGAGGAGCTCCCCGGCGTCGAGTTCTTCTGGCTTCCCGGTGGGCCCAAAACCGAGGGCGCCGTTCGAGGGTTTGTGCGCGTTGACCGCCAGGCCGAGTTGCC
>JBLHKB010000381.1:0-7068 GCA_047619315.1 Polyangiales bacterium | reverse complement strand
GCCCTCCGCACGCGCGACGACCTCCGCCAGTGACAGCTCCTGTTCCGCACCGTCGGAGCGTCGGTAGCGCACACTGCGAGCGGCGAGCATCTCGCCGAGCGCGACTTCGATCTCTGCCACACGGGCGTCAACGTCACCCTCAGCGATGCCAAAACGTTCGGGCCCGCGGCGCACGGCGGCTGGAAAGTTCGCCACGGCGTCAATGGAGATCAGCAGACGCATATCGCGACTGGGAGTGGCGAAATCCTCCCACGGCCCTTCTGTCTGAAAGATCGACGCGCCGTCCGGCATCTCCATGCGAGGTCCATGTGCCACGACCCACTCTTCGCCGTTGTTGATACTGGTGATGCGACGCTCGACGGACTCGAGGAGCGCGTCGACGCGCGATTCGATGACCGCCATCGCCGGCAAAGGCCTCGCATTGATCAAGCCGTCGACGCGATCATAGAAGTCGTCGGCGCTCCCCGCGTACTGCTCTTCACTGATCCGCGTGTACACCTCCGTGTCTCGCAGCTCCGTGTTCGTCGCGAGCTCAATGACCCGGTCCGGCCTGTTGTAGCGTACCGGCCGCCACGTCTTGAACCCGGCGCCGGAATCACGCGTATCCGGCGTAAAGAGAAATGACCCGCGCCAAAACCGGCGACGCCCAACGGTTCCATCCGGCTGCGCATCCGCGCCGATGAGAACTCCGTACTCGTCGATCCCCTGCGGCCGCCAGCCGGCGATCACAATGATATGCCCGTAGGGGTCTGCAAAGATGGTCCCTGGCCGGAGTGAGTAGCGATCCAGCGGGACTGGGTAGACGTCTGTATTTTCGTCCATTGGACGCGTGCGATCCGTCGAGGAGTGCACGTTTCTCCCGATCACACGGACCGCCTGTCGATACGCGTCGAGCTCTGAGACCGCCTCGACCTCCATCATGTTGGAGGCTGGCACTTCCTCGCAGAGCGGCGGCTGACCATCCCGACCACGGCGGCACTGCCGCCAGGCGAAAGGCAGCTTCACTTTCCAGGCGAAGTACGAGCGCAGAAAATACGGAAGGTCGGCACAGTCTGGAACCAACGTCAGCTCCACGTCTTCGTTCATGTGCCGATGGTTGAAGAGCAGGTTTCGAGCCGGGTCACGCAAGAGCCGTTGGAGGTTGTCCCACGTCGGATCTTCGTCTTGAGGCTCGAGGAAGAGCTGCTCCACGAACGCCGAGTAGAGGTTCTCCGTGTCACGCTCCCACGACCAAACGCTCTCCCAAGCGGGCCCGACGGCACGTCGCGGTTCGAGCGCCGGTGGCGAACGAGCGACGGTAAAACGTTCGCACGCGACGGTGCGTGGACCGTCACCAAGGACCGCTACGTAGCGGCCGGGCGCGGGCCGCTCTACCTCAAACCAGTGCGTGTAGGGAGGCCCGCCTAGGACGTGCGTGGTGCCTTCGGCGGGCTCCCCGTTCGGCCCAAAGACTCGAAACGCGACCGGCCCTGGGTCGTGCGTTAGCGTCGCGATCACGCGAAGCGGCTGTGTAGGGTTCGGACGAAACGGCGAACGAAAGATCGCGTTGTCGAGGCCGTCATCGCAGGCCACATCCGCGCTGGGGAAGGACGGAGGGACAACGGACCTGGCCTGCGCCGCACCCGCGAGGGCGCCCGCCGTAGACCCGAAGACCGTGACGTGAGTCGTGCGCGAAAGAAAATCCGTCCGCGAAGAGCCCTCGCCCAAGGTCATGTCACTGACGTCAACGCGGTCCACGCGGTTCACAGTTTCGGCATCGCTGTTTTCGCAACGTGTGAGGTACTCACTGAACGAATGGAACACCATCGGCCGCCCATCCGAGAGCCCTAGGTAGTGCATGATATGACCAGGAAAGTGCAGCAGCACGATCCCCTGATCCGCCGCGGATTCAAAGAGCAGAACCTTGTCGGCGTTCGACATATCATGGACATCCACGACGTATGTGCCGGCTTCCGCCTGCACGGCGCTATGCCTCGGGATGCGTAAACCGAAACGCGCGAAGACGTCCATCAGCGTTCGTGAGCAGTCGCGCCCCCCGTC
Source organism: Polyangiales bacterium (assembly GCA_047619315.1). Classification (GTDB taxonomy): domain Bacteria; phylum Myxococcota_A; class Polyangia; order Polyangiales; family Houyiibacteriaceae; genus JBCCRV01. The sequence goes on along the minus strand of JBLHKB010000381.1, from coordinate 5,028 downwards.
ACGCCCTCCCCAGCCGTACGGCTCATCGAGAAGTGAGAAAGCCTCGTTCAAGAACGCGCGGCGCGTGAGCGCTTGCCGCGCCTCCACTCGAAATTCGGATACGGGACGCGCGATGAGCCCCTCGGGTGTCGCGACGAGAAAATTTGACGTCGCCTCGGGTGCGGCCTCGTCGCACTCTGCACAGCGACGATATTGCCGCGGCAGCAACGCGTCCGCGGGCACGGTGGTGTCCGTCACGCGCGCGTTCTCCCGGAGTACGCTGCGCGGCGATTGAAGAAGGGACAGGCGCGTCATCGCATCGCTGCCCACATCTGGAGTGAGGTTCGCGCTCGCTTCGACAAAACCGAGTCCATAATCCGTCCTCGCGAGAAAGAGCCCTCCCTCCCACTCGCGGAGCAACTCGATGGGCTCCTGCGAGCGGACCGTGAAGCAGAGGTTCCGGTCGAAGTCCGGATCGAGACTGCCCTTAAGAAGCGAATCAGCCCGGGGTCCGCAGTGCACTGGAACAAGACCCGTAGCGACCCGTAGCGAAGGCGAAAGCCTCAACTCTCCCGGAACCGCAAAGTGCCCGACGGACGGCGTGGACCCATCCGCGTTCAGATACTCGCCCGCTTCGATGCGCTCCCGCATATAGCCCAAGCGCTCTTCGAGTTGAGCACGCATGTTGCTAACTTCCGGCGACGACGAGAGCACGCTTGGCATCAGCGGCGTTTCACCGCTTTGCATCGACGCGTTGTGAGCATCGACCTCAACCTCGCTGAGCAAGGACACATCAAGCTCGCGGTGCTGGTCCTCGTACCGCTCGATCCAATAGGACGCCGTGCGCTCTTCGGCTCGAACGTGCGGAAGCGGTGTAGGGACGCGAACCGTCAGCGGACACGCTTCCGCTCCCTCTGCGCCCGGAACCACACCCTGCGTGCCAGGAGACCCCGGGGCGGCTGGCCCACCACAGGCGAGCAGCAAAAACGTGCAGAGACATGCTCTTATTCTTAGTGCCGGCCCCATGTCCGCACCCTACCCCCCTCGATTGCTTTGGCCATCTTCTGAGCGAAACGCCCGGCGGGTGACGTCTTCTTCCCTCAGCGACGCGATCCTCAATTGAAACGAGGTCCCAAGCTGCTGCTTGGAACCTCGCCAGGAGGACGATGGGTGTAAACCGGGATTCACGTACCAAAGACGGGACGTGAACCGCAGTTATCGCCTAGTTCACCCGAAGCACGGCGCGGCCGCCACGGCTTTGAGTTCGACCCCCCGCATTTCCGCGGTTGTTGTTGTTCCGTCGGTCACGTCGAACAGCGCGGCCACGAGGCTGGGCGCGGTTCTGAGGTTGAGCGCGGCCTCGGTTACGAGGCTGGACCACAACGCGCTGGCGGTTCCCACGAGTCTGAACCACAGCGCCTCCGCGACGTCCACGTGGCTGGACCACTCGTCGGCCACCGCGTCCGCGCGTCTGAACGACGACTCCGCCACGGCGTGGCGCGACGCGTCGACCGCGAGGCGCAGCGCGGCGCGTCTGGACGACGACGTTCCGTCTGCCCTGCACAAAACCGCCCTGTGAGTAGACATATCCGTTGCCTTGGCGGACCCAGCGGGGCTGGTTGTAGGAGTAGCCCTGGCGACCCTGAACGTAGTAGCCCTGAACCCAAACGTGCTGCACGCCATTCCACTCGTGGTGGCCTTCTACCCAGACGGCGTTGCCGTACGGAGCGGGCGGTCGCTGTGCGATGAACTGTGGCGCAGGCGGAGCCTGATACACGACAGTGCCTTGCACCTGTGGGTTCGCCACGACGTTGCCGCGCACGACGGTTCCGCGTGCCGGAGCCGCTCGAACGTAACAACCCATGTTGAGAGCTCCGAGGACCATCACAGCCCCCAAGGTCGACACACCAAACCAGTAATTCTTCTTCATCAAAATCCGTCCTCCTCTAGGTACCCCTCGAGAGCATGCAATCATAGTGCCCGTTTCTGGGCATCCCTGCACTCTCACTTATAACCGGCAACTCCAGCCTGATTGTACCGGGGAGTGCAGTCTCGTTGATATTTACAACGAGAAGCAAACGTGGTTCGTTCAGGAGTGATCATGGCTAAGCTCAAGTTCGACGCAGATACCCAAGAGATCCTTCAAAAATACGGTTTCGACCCCGTTGTTTTTGAACGTCTACGTGCCCGGATCACTTCCAAAGCGCCAAAGTCGTCCGAAAACCACGTCAAAGGCGCTATTCGTGCACCTGCGGCTGGCGACGTCGCCGATCTCCCAGCGTTGGGCAGCCCGGAACGCGAACGCCTGACCGCCGCTGGAAACGACGCCATCGCCGCAGGCGAGGTCGCCATGGTGGTCTTGGCCGGCGGGATGGCGACTCGATTTGGCGGCGTCGTAAAGGCCACCGTACCTGCGCTCGGCGATCAGACTTTTCTCCAACTGAAGCTCGCGGACGCCGAAGCGGCGGCGAAGCGCGCAGGTGGCACCGTCCCGATTCTCTTCATGACGAGCTTTGCGACGGACGCCGAGATCAGACGCGCCATTGCGGCGGAGCCCGCCAACGCGTCCCGTCCGACGGACACATTTGCTCAACACATCTCTGCGCGTCTCACGCCCAACGGCGACCTCTTCCTCGACACGGCGGGGAAGCCCTCGCTCCACGCTACGGGCCACGGCGACCTCCCTTCAGCGCTCCGGCGGAGCGGTGCACTCGGTCGTCTTCGAGAAGCCGGCGTCAAACAGCTCGTGATGAGCAACGTCGACAACCTCACGGCGACCCTCGATCCCGCGCTCATCGCGATGCACCGCGAGGCCAAGGTCTCCATGAGCGTCGAGAACGCGCCCAAGGTCCCCGGCGACGCAGGCGGCGCACCAGCGTTTGTAGATGACGTCCTTCAAATCGTAGAAGGCTTTCGTTTTCCGCCCTCATTCAACCAAGAGTCCATTCCTGTCTTCAACACCAACACCCTCATCTTCGAGACCGAAGCCCTCGACCGCGAGTTCGATTTCACTTGGTTCACCGTCACGAAGAAGGTCGAAGGAAACCCTGTAATTCAGTTCGAGCGATTGGTGGGCGAGCTCAGCGCGCTGATGCCCGCCGCGTTCTTCCGGGTCCAGCGCGAAGGCGCCGACGCGCGCTTTCAGCCAGTGAAAGATCCTGCGGAGCTACAGGCACGCCAAGAAGAAATCGCCGCTGTGCTACGAGCTCGCGGGATCGTCTCCTGACACGCATCTTCGTGCGTGCAGCCCTCGTTCTATCCTCCATCGCTTGCGCGGCTCTCATCGGCTGCGACGGAACGCGACAGCGCGAATGTGACTTCGTCGCTGGTGACGTCATCGCAACGACGGGTCCAGAGGGCTTCTCCGCGCTCGTCATGGAACGCAGCGAAGATGGAGTGGACGCCTACTACTCTTCGGCGGACGGGCTGCACCGCGTCGCGCTTCGGACAACTCTGGACGGCGACGCTCCACGTGTCCTTTCAAGGCTTCGTCTGGGGGCCCCCTGCGACACTCTCTCCGTGACACGGCAAGAGGACGTCGTCTTTCTTGTGTGCGGCCGACGGCCGATCGAAGCGAAGGACGCCGGCGGAACGATGCACATCTACCGCATCAGCGGCGAAGACTACCGCAGCGTCCAGCTTCCTTGGCCCATCGGCCGCGACCACAAGGGCCTCGCTCTCGCGGTCGTGAATCAGCATCTTGAGCTCGTCTTCCACGACGGACGGATCGGTGAATGGAAAGTCTGGCACGCCGAAATCTGCGTGGTCTGGGAACACGCTTCGTTGTGCAACGAAGAGGCGAGACTGCTCTCTGCCGCGAGCCTCCTCGCGGGAGCACCGAGCCTCTCAGAGATCCGCGGTGAGCGCTTCGTGGCGTGGACGGAGTCGACGCTGAGCCCCGGAACAGAGATTTTTGTGGGAAGCGTGCTGGTGTCGCGGTCTGACGCCGCCGGGCCTATCGGTGCGCGGCCACAGCGAAGTGCCGAGGTGATCTATGATCGCTCTCTTCCCTTCGTCGCCGCTGGCGTCGAACACCCCGTGCTCTTTTTTCGGGACAGCCGGCGCCCTCACCGGCGCCCTCATGTCTTTGCCCAAGAGCTTCGCAACGGCGCCTCGGCGATGCGGGTTGGCAGAAGTAACGATCAGCGGGCCGCGCGCGCATTTCCATGCGGGGACAGCCTCGCCGTGGTGACTCCACGGTCCTACAGCCGCAACGACATTCTCGTAGGGGTCCACCTCCTCGACGAAGAACTCGAAGGGCGTGTGGCTGAGCAGCAAGTCTACGAGTGGGCCGCGCGCTTCGTCGACGTCGCCGGTGTCTGCAGAGATGAGTTGCTGTGGCTCGCCGTCGCCGAAGAAAACCGACTCGACGGTCGCGACGCCGCTCTTCATGTGACCGCCCTCTCCTGCGAGTAAATCCGCCGCTCGCGGCTCGCAGAGATTTTCCGGTGAACAAAGTGTGCTGGCTGTGGTCAAAGCCCACGTGCACCCTTCCCCGTGGCCAACTGAGCGAGTAGTTTCGTCGAAAATGCGCTGTCTCATCGCCGTTGCTCTTGCAGCTCTCTTCTGCCCCTCCTCCGCAAGCGCCCAAGTCGGTGTCCGCGTGCGAGACGCGGGTGAAACGCCACCACGTGTCGACGGTATGCTGCGCGATTGGCGCGGAATACGACGTACACGTGTCGCCGAAGGAAGAGACGCTTCGTTTGAATTCGCTCTCGCTCGGGATGGCGCGGGTCTCTACATCGCTGCAAGCGTCAAAGACGACCGTATCGTCCGTGGAAACGGACGCTCGCGCACTGAAGATGCGATCGTGCTCACCTTCGTGGTGCCTGGTAGGCGGGACACGGTCAAAGAGATTTGGCTCTACCCTGGCCGAACGGGCACCGCCGCCGCCGCCGCATCCGGCGGCCTGCGGGGTCGGCTCGCTCCCGTGCGCGGAGCGCGAGTCGTCGAGGCCCAAACGCGTGAGGGCTACGAACTCGAAGCATTTATTCCCACCCGGGCCCTCGGCGGACGCTGGAGCGAGGGCCGCTTAGCCTTACGGATGAA
>JBLHKB010000380.1:0-7096 GCA_047619315.1 Polyangiales bacterium | reverse complement strand
CGCCACTCTCGCAGCATGACGTGCGGAGATGCTGCCCATGGACACGTGGTCTTCTTTGCCCGCGGAGCTAGGAATCGAATCCGTAGACGACGGGTGACACAGCACGCGGTTCTCGCTGACCAACGCTGCGGCCGTGACCTGCGCCATCATAAAACCAGAGTCGAGGCCGCTGCGTGTTCCCAAGAAGGGCGGAAGGCCACTGGACATCGCAGGGTTGACGAGCTGCTCAATTCGGCGCTCAGAGACGTTGGCGAGCTCTGCGATCGCCATCGCAGCCGTGTCGAGGGCGATGGCCAAAGGTTGACCGTGAAAATTCCCGCCGCTGATCACATCGGCGCCGTTCTCCAAGGTCTCGTCGACAAAAATAAGCGGGTTGTCCGTCGCCGCCATCACTTCGCGTTCACACACGCTCCAGGCGAACTCCAGCGCGTCGCGACTTGCGCCATGAATCTGCGGCATGCATCGAAGCGAGTACGGGTCCTGCACCTTCTTGCAATCGCGATGGCTCTCCATGATCTCGCTCTCGGCGAGGAGCTTGCGCAGGTTGCCTGCGCTCGCGGCTTGCCCTGGGTGAGGGCGCACCGACTGAATGCGCTCGTCGAAAGGACGTGACGAACCCTGAAGTGCATCAAGACTCATGGCGCCCATGACATCCGCCATCTGACAGAGCCTTCGTCCACGAACCACGGCGAGACCACCGATGCCGAGCATGAGCTGCGTTCCGTTGATGAGCGCCAAGCCTTCCTTGGCCTGAAGCCGGATGGGCTCAATGCCCGCGCGGCGCAACGCATCGGCGCCGGTGCTGCGAACACCATCGTAGTCGGCTTCGCCTTCGCCGATGAGCACCAACGCCAAATGCGCCAAAGGAGCGAGGTCGCCGCTCGCGCCGACAGAACCTTGAGCCGGAACGCATGGAAGAACGTCTTTCTCCAGCAGCGAAAGCAAGCGCTCGATAACCACCTCCCGAACACCCGAATGACCCAGCGCCAGCACCTGGGCCCGAAGGGCGATCATGGCTCGCACAGCCTCACGCGGCAGGTCCGTGCCAACGCCGCACGCATGACTACGCAGCAAATTGTGCTGGAGGATTTCAATCTCAGCTTCGTCGATGCGCGTTTCCGCAAGAGCACCAAAGCCGGTGTTCACGCCATATACGTTTGGCGCGGCGTTGCCCTTCTCGGCGAGGCGGCGAACAAACGCGTTTGCGGCACGAACCCGCTGCCTTGCCTCATCTCGGAAGAAAAGCTGCGCCTCGCGGCACGCAATGCTCTCTAGATCAACAAGCCCAAACCGCTCTCCCACATCGACGCTTTTCATAGCCGCGGACACTAGCAGGTTGCCAGCGCCGATTTCGTGGAGCTTTGCGTCTCCGGCCGATACGCTCGGGTGTGCCTTGGCTCTATTCATCCCTCCGGCGGGCCTTTGGCCACGGCATTCGCTTCTTCTTCCTTGATATTCAGCAAAGCGGAGAGAGTAATATTCCGGCCCATGGAGCGACGATTTTCGCGTCCAACCACCCAAACTCCGTCATGGACACCTTGGTCCTGGGTAGCGAGGTGCCGCGGACCATTCACTATTTGGCGCGGAGCGGGCTCTTTCGAAACCCTCTCGTCGGACTTCTCTTGCGCGGCGCCGGGGCGATTCCAATCAGCCGGCGGCAAGATCAAAAAGACCCGGCGGCGGCAATGTCCAACGACGACGCCTTCACCGCGGCGTACGAGCTGTTGAAGGACGGCGGCGTCCTAGGCATCTTCCCCGAAGGTCAGAACGCGCCCACGCGTTTCGTTCGGGATATCAAAACGGGCTGCGCGCGTATCGGTCTCGGTGCCGAAGCGGCGGCGGGATTCTCCTTGGACTTGCGCATTATCCCCGTTGGCCTCAACTACGAAGACCGCGACCGTTTTCTCTCCAAGGTGCTGGTGCGCTTTGGTGAGCCCATCGAGCTGCGCGCCTATGAAGCACGCTACGCCAAGGACCCCAGCGCCACGGCGCGGGAAGTGACAGACCGCCTTCAGGACGCGATGCGCAGCGTCGCCACCCACGTCGACGAACACACCATCGAGCTCGTCGAAGCCATCGACGCCCTCGCCGGAGAACAGATCGCCGAGGAGATCGCGCCAAGCCTCGACCTCCGCACCTTCGACCAGCGATTGACCCAACGGGCGCTGGGGCGGGGAAGGCAGCGAGCGCCGCTCGAAGAGCGCTTTCAGGTCAAGCAGTGGATCGCCGACGCCGCGGAGCACTTCGCAGAGCATGAGCCAAGCCGACTTCGTAAACTCGAAGACGACCTGGCCCGCTATCAAACACACCTTGAGCGACTGCGTCTGCGCAAAGACTTCGCTGAGCGAAACGCCGAGAGCCTCTCGACACGCCGCGAGAGCATCCGCTTGATGCTCTACGCCATCCTACTCTCGCCCATTGCCCTCTACGGCCTCATTCACAACTTCATCCCGTTCCGCCTGGCGCGCCGCTTTGCTCTCGCGGCTCCGGAAGAAGCGATGATGGCGATCCGTGCCTTCGGTGGCGGCTTTGGCTTCTTCGGCATGGCCTACTTCGGCTTTGGCAGCCTCGCCTGGCACGGCTCCCAGTCCTGGCTAGTCACGTCGCTCTACCTGTTCTCGCTGGCCGTGAGCGGCGTGTGGTTTATGCGCTACCGCCGGACGCTGCAGCAGATGCGCCGGCGCATTCTCTTCGGAGTTCTTTTTCGAACACAGAAGCGACGAATCCGCGCGCTCCTCGACCAGCGCGCATCCCTGCTCACCCAAGTGGACTCCCTTCGCGTCGACTACGAAGCCGTCGTCCGAAAAGACGTGTAAAGTTCAGAGACGACAGGTCAGCGAGAGATCGCGAACGCCAGCAGCGCTCCGAAGAGCGCCACCATCAAGAGCATCCCGACGCGCCTGCGACGACGCTCGGCGTTCGAGGACTCTCGCCGACGACGTCTTGCGGCGGGGCCGGCGAAGGCGGCGAGCATCAACGTCGCAACAAGACCGCTCATCACGGCCACAAGGGCACGAGCCGCTGGACGTGCCGCCTCGTTCCAGCTCGGCTCATCGAAACCAAGTGAAGGAACGACGACGCCGACGCCAAAGGCAGCGAGGGCGACGACAGCTGTCACAAAACGGCGGAGGGCCGCGCGGCGACCCGCGTCCTTCCCCGGTGAGCGTTCCCCAAGACTACGTACGTGTACGCTCCGCCACCTTGGCCGAGAGCCAAAGATCGATGCCGTCGCCACATACGCAGCCATGGCGCCGCTGGTCGCGATGAGCGCAAAGCCATCTTGAGCGCCGTATCCCGCCAGGAGGTGAACAAAGATGAGCACAGGGAACACCACGAGCAAAGACACGCTCCGGCGTCTTCTCGCGCTATCGGCGGCGGCGATCACCCCAAATAGCGTCAGAGCGGCGAGAGAGAGCTCAAGGATGGACACCCCCGGCTCCCCTCGAAGGCCTGGAATCGCTACGGCGACGAGCCAGAGGTTGAGAGCGACGGCTCCCACCCAGAGAAGGCCCTTCGAATCGCCGGTTTCGGCAGCGTCTGTCGGTTCCTCCGAACGGTCTTGAGCACTCGACTCCGCGAAATCCCTCGCCACGGGCTTAGGGGAGCTTGTTCCCAGGCCACCGTCAAGGCCGGCGTCCCTCGCTCTCCCCTTGATGGAGTGGTTCTGAGCCGCGGGACCACTCCATCGATCTTCGATGCTTGAGGAGACCGCGAATCGTGTAATGTCTTGGCGTGCGCCTGTGCCACCAGTGCGGTTCATCCTCGAATCGCGAAGACCGCTTCTGTGCCTCTTGTGGCGCGCTCATGCTCAAAGAGTCCGGTGCCTCGACGGATCCCCTCGTCGGACGGACCATCGGCGGATCCTATGTTTTGCAGGAGATCGTCGGCGTAGGCGGTATGGGCCGCGTTTATCGCGCCGAGCAGAGCACATTGGGGCGCACCGTCGCCATCAAGGTGATTCACCCTCATCTTCTCGGCGACGACCAAACCGTCGCACGCTTCTATACCGAAGCCCGCGCCAGCAGCCGACTGAATCACCCCAACAGCGTCAGCATCATCGACTTCGGCCGCACGGATGACGGCATCCTCTATCTCGCCATGGAGTTCCTCGCAGGTCGCGACCTGGCGATGATCATGCACGAGGACGGGCCGATCCCTTTTCGGCGAAGCTGCGACATTCTGGGGGAGGTCCTAAGCGCACTTGAGGAAGCGCATCGCAACGATGTGGTGCACCGCGACCTCAAGCCTGAAAATATTATTCTCCGGCACATGGGCTCGGGCCGGGATCTCGTCAAAGTTGTCGACTTCGGCCTCGCCACAATTGTGGGCAGAGAAAACACATCCATCACGAAACCTGGCCTGGTGTGCGGCACACCGGACTACATGCCGCCGGAGCAAGGCCGCGGAGAAGCCGTTGATGGACGTGGCGATCTCTATGCGCTCGGCGTGGTGCTTTTTGAACTCCTGGCGGATCAGCTTCCCTTCGAGGACGAGACGCCCACCAAAGTAGTTCTTCGCCACATCAACGACCCGGTTCCCGATCCAAGAGCCATCGCCCCCCACCGCGGCATACCGGATAGCTTGGCGGAGATCGCCATGCGCGCTCTGCAGAAAAATCCGGACGATCGCTTCCAATCTGCCCGGGAGATGGCGGCGGCGATCGGCCAGGCGCAAGAAGGCCTCAACGCACGTCGTCAGGACGTCACCGAATGCCCAAGCTGCAGCGCGGACAACCCGCAGACGATGCGCTTTTGCGGTAGCTGCGGCACACGCCTCGAAGAGGCGCCGCCCCATCGCTCCCCATCATCCTCACAAACATCGTTCTATCCACTGACTGACGATGACCGCGCCTTGGTCGGTCGCCGCTCGGTCCTCGATGAGATCATCGCTGCTGCCGAAGGCACGGGTGTTCGAAGTGTCTCGCTCCACGGCGAGGCCGGCATTGGAAAGACCCGACTGCTGCGAGAGTCTGGGAAACTCCTCGCCACAGCCGGCAACGTCGTCGCCTGGTCCGCACCACATCCGCTCGGTGCCCCGGTCCCCTATCTCGTCATCCGCCAACTCCTCGCCGGGCTCCTCGTCATACCGGAGTCAGAGTTGAGCTCTGTCCAGGAAGACAAGTCCCTTTTCGCCGATCCCATGGCGCGCGCTGGTCTCGCCGAGGTCATCTCTCCCCGCGGTCTACGAGGCTGCCTTGGCGCGTCGCGGTCCGCCGCCGTCGCCCGCGCTCTCCGGGCGACGCTGGATATCGCCATCGAACGCTCCGGTGCGCCGCGCGTCACGATGATCATCGATGACTTCGACGAGTGCGACGTTCTTTCCCAGCGGGTGCTTCGACGCCTAACACGCGAAGAAGAACTCTCACTCACGCTTCTTTTCGCGAGTCATTCCCCCGTTGAAGCCGAGACCTCCATTGAGGTTCAGGGTCTGACCCTCGCGGAGAGCGAACGCTTCTTCTCAAAATCGACGAGCGAGGACACGGACCCCGACGACGACCCCACGGCGCGCCGTTTCTTGCCCCTCTTTCTGGAACAGATCGAAGCCCTCGGCGCTAGGTCACCCCTCGACGAAGGTCTCCCGCCTCGCCTCGCCGACGCCGTGTCACAGCGCTTCGACGGTCTCGACATCGAGGCGCGTCGCCTGCTCCAGGCTCTCGCTGTATTTGGCGGACGCGCAGACCTCGAAGACCTCCGCGAAGTGGTGTCCATCGAGGAGATTCGTGCCGCGGACACACTCACAAGCAAAGGGCTCGCCGCGCTCGTGGGCGGCGGACTAGAGATCACCCACCCTTTCATCTCGCGCCTCATCGAGGCCTTCATGCCCGCCGAAGCTCGCCGAAAGCTCCATTTGGAGGTGCAGAATGTTATCTCCAAGCGCGATGCTCCCCTCGAGGTCGTGGCCGAACATGCCTACCGAAGCGGCGAAACGATGCGCGCGCTGATGACCCTCGAACGCATGGGGGATGCCGGAGCTAAACGCGGCGACCACAGCGCTTCCATCCTCGCCTTCCGACGCTGCCTTGAACTCGCACGGCGCGAGATGATGGAGACCGGTGACGACGTCATGGATGCCGCCATCGTTACTTTCTCACGAAAGCTCGCTTGGGCGCTGACCAACGCCGGTGACATCGCGCACGCCGACGGAGTCATCCGCGAGGTATTGGACCTTGCCGGTCCATCGTCTCTCGCGCGCGGCCGCCTCCACATCGTCCTCGGTCGAATCGCGCAGCGGCGCGAACGTCACCGCGACGCCATGCGCCATTTTGGACAAGCGCTCGAGATCGTTACCGGCGAAGACGTCGGGGCAGAGATCGAGCTTCAGCTCGCCATCGGCGAACTGCGCCTCGTCGTCGGTGATGCCGCCGGCGGCGCCAACGCGTTCCGCCGTGCTCTAGAGCTCTCGCCTGGCGCAGGCTTAGCTCAGACGCTTACACAGTTTCAGGTGGCCGACGCGACGCTGGCAACCGGGGACCTGAAGCGCGCAAAGCAAGAAGCGGAGTCCGCGATGACTCTCGCATCGTCGCTAGGAGACGCGCCGGCGCTCGTGGCCCGAGGCCAAGGACTTCTGGGTGTTCTTGCGAAGAAGGCGGGTGATGAAACCGAGGCTCGCGAACGCTTCCGGGCAGCTCACACATTCGCGTCGGAAGCTGGGGATGTTCACGCTGCCCACCGTTGGCGCCGCGAGATCTGACGTTCGTCGAGCATAGAAATCGCTTGATATCGTCCTACGCAACAGACCATTCGAAAATTTGAACGCAAAAACGCCGATTATTCGAGCTTATTCGGATCGTTGTGCACCTCGCGAACACTAGCCAACACTGCTAGGGTGCGGCCCCTATGCGGCCGCCTTACCTTCTCCTACATGCCCTTCTACCAGTCCTTGCTCTAGGACTGGCGGGCTGCGCTCAGACATCTGAGATCGGGAGCGGAGAGTGGTCCATCGTCGATGGTGAACGCACGAGCAACAACGAGCCTGCTGTCGTCCTCGTCGTCAATCGAGGAGGCGGGTTGTGCACCGGCAGCCTCATCGCACCCCGAGTCGTGCTCACGGCGAAACACTGTGTTCAGGGCAGCGGCGCAGCCGCCCCCGACGACGT
>JBLHKB010000379.1:0-7103 GCA_047619315.1 Polyangiales bacterium | reverse complement strand
GTCCGTGAGAGCTACCCAGTTGTAGCGGCCGTTGTCTAGAGGGACCGTGACGACATCACCCGTGGTTGCGTCCTGGCAACCTGGAAGAAGCTTTCCGGTCGAGCCGGTGACCGTCAGGCCATTCGTCGTGATGAACACGCTGAGGTTGAGCGACTCCTGTTGAGGAGCGCGTGAGCCCACACCCCCACCTGCGTAGGTGGGGAGGGAAGCTTCAACCTGCGTGTAGAATGCGACCGTGCTCGTGATCATGAGCAGGAACATGATGAGATTGATGACGATATCGAGGAACGGGATAATGTTCAGCTCGTCATCGAGCTCATCCGGCCCGGGCTCATGTACCTTCGAGCGCTTTCGTACGTACGCGCGCTGTGCTGCAGTCAACTCGGCCATGGAATGATTCCCGGCTCGCCCTACTTGTTCCGAAGGAGGAGTAGGTTCTCAAGACGCTGTGCTGCCTTTTCCATTTCCATCTTGTGCTTCTTGGCCATGCCATTGAGTACAAGGTGGGCGGACATACAGATAACGGCGATGAAGAGACCAAGGAACGTGTTCCACATGGCCTCGGCAATTCCGGCGGAGAGCAGCGCTGACTTTTCAGCGGGGTCAAGGCCTGGAGAGCCAACAGCTTTGAAGGATGCAATGAGACCCTTAATCGTGCCGAGAAGGCCGATCAGAGTCGCCAGATTCGCCAACGTCCAGAGTGCGCCGATTCGTTTCTCAAGAGCGGGAATCTCATCGGAGAGTTTCTCGTCCATCGAAGCGATAATGGCTTCTTCGCCACGGTTCACCTGAGTGAGACCGGCTTTACAGACCTGAAGCAGTGGAAGCGGTGCCGCTTCGCAAAGCTTGATGGCGCGATCGATGTTGCCCGCCTGAACGAGCTTCCGAATCTGCGCCATGAACTCGGTCGTGTTCACGCGGTACTTCGTCAGGATGTACACGGTACGTTCACCAATAATGGCGAGCGACAGCGCGAGCACTCCGATGTTGATGAAGGAGAACGGCCGACCTTCCCAAAGTGCATGCCAGATTTCGTCCATCAGCTCAGCTCCTCAAATCAAGCAACGTTTCAGGCTTCTTGCCTTCACGTTATTTTTTCGTCCCGGCTCGGGAGCATCCAACCAATGGCGCTCCGTCGTCCTAAGACATGTATTCAGTTGGAATCGTTGAGAATCGGGCAAAGACCGAAGTCCACGATTTGCCCGCCGCGGGGAAGCTAACCTAGCCCGCGAGAACTTGTCAACGGAGAGGATCACGGGAGTTGAAGAGGGTTCTTTAGGAAAGTTGATCGAAAAGAAGTGTGGAACTTCTCGAAGGGCATGGACACCTACGACGCGAATGGATGGCATGGATCGGGAGCGGAGCGGATCACGGTTGACTTCAATGAGCCACTCGGTATTATCTGCCCTCGTTTTATCCCTGGTTTTCGGGAAACACGTAATGAATATAGCTACTTGTAGCTTTTGCGTGTGTCCCAGACGAGGGATTTTAGAAGGTTTTGGCAACGTTCAAGTTTGAACGATCATCCATGAGGGATGTCGTCGCCGTTAGTAAGGATGGGCCCTGAGTAAAAGGGTTCCAGCAGGAGGCAGTGTTCCATGCATGGTATTTCAGAGGCATTTGATGAGGGCGGATGGGCCATGTACGTCATCCTCTTCTGGCTCGTTCTCGCGATCGGTTTCATTATCGAGCGCACCGTCTACCTCTACAAGTCGTCTATTAATAAGGATGTCTTCCTCGCGACGATGCAGAAGTGCATCCTAGCTGGTGACATCGGCCGAGCTATCAAGCTCTGCAGTGCTGCGAACGCGCCTCTCGCGCGGATCGTCAAAGCAGGCTTGATGAAGGTCAATCGACCTGACGCAGAGGTTCAGTCCGCCATGGATGAGGCAGCTCTTCGCGAGCTTCCACGCATCGAAGCGCGTACCCCTTTCCTTGGTCTCTTCGCAAACCTCGCAATGCTTTCGGGCCTCTTCGGTACGGTTCTTGGTCTTATCACCGCTTTCGCCGCTGTTGCGGGTGCCGACCAGGCATCTAAGGCAACGATGCTTGCCAAGGGTATTTCCGAAGCAATGAACTGCACCGCCTTTGGTCTCATGTCCGCGATTCTCGCGCTCATGGGCATGGCTGTGCTCAACGGCAAGACCCAGGGTCTCCTCGACGATATCAACGCTGCGACGGTTCAGGTTATGAACCTCGTTGTGAACAATCGCTCGAAGGTCAACCTTCAGGGTCTGCAGCAGGCATAGTCGATGGCAAGTATTGACTCAGGCGGCGGAGGAGGCGGAGGCAAGAAGAGTGTGGATCAGGAGATCCCACTCATCCCCTTCATCGATCTGCTTTTCTGTTGCGTCATGTTCTTGCTCGCGACCGCCGTCTGGAACCAACTCGCTCGCATTAGTGCGAACCAGAGCGTTCCAGGCCAAGCCGCCACCGAAGACCAACCGCCGCCGGAAGAGCGTGTGAAGCTGATTCTGCAAGTGCAGAGCAGCGGATATGTTCTTGCTTCGACGGCTGGTGATTCGATCACGATCGCCCGAAACGGCGACGATTACGACACCGAGGAACTTCGGGCCAAACTACAAGAACGTAAGCGTCTTGAGCCCAATCGTCAGGACATCATCGTCGCGCCGGAAGACGGCGTTCGTTACGAAGATGTCATCGCAGCCATGGATATGGTTGTGGGCGAGGGGTTCTCCCAGATGTCCCTTGGCGATGGAGCTTCGCTGCTTTAGCAGCGAGTTAGGACTGAAATGCCAGTACATGTTCCAGGCAAGGTTCTGCTTCACCACATCCCGCTCAAATTTGTGCGGGACAAGGTCGCCGGTGGCGGAAAGAAGGCGGTTGACCAGAGTCTTCCCCTCGTTCCTTTCATCGACTTCCTCATCGTTCTCGTCGTCTTTCTCATCATGAACTTCGCCGCATCCGGCGAGCTCGTGGCGCAGAAGGCCTCGATCATGATGCCGAGTGCAGCAAACACCGATCCCATTGACCCTTCGCCCATCGTCGCCATCGACGATCGCGTCGTGACCCTCGACGGCACCCGTGTCGCCGACACCCAAACGCTTCTTCAGGACGCACGCATGGACCGCATCGAGTCGCTCATTCAGAGCCTCGAGCAAGCCAAGCGAAACTGGAGCTTGCTCCACCCCAACGATCCCTTCCCAGGCGCGATCATCATGCAGGCCGATGTCAACGTGGACTTCCGCGCTATCAAGAAGGTGATGTTCTCAGCCGCTCAGGCTGGCTACGCGAACATCAGCTTCGCGGTAAACAAGATTGGCGACTAGCTCGCCCGATTGTCCCTATTCGTAGGGAATCTGAACGAGGGCACATCCGAAAGGGTGTGCCTTTTTTCGTGGGTGCGATTCGAGCAGTGAAGTCGAAAGCCAGCCCGACGATCTTGGTCGGTGTGGTTCTCGCCAACCTCCTCTGCTTCCTAAGTTTTGCTAGCCTTGGTCCCTAAGATGCGCAGTTTGCACATAGCCTGTCTGCCCTACCCCAGTCCCCAGGGGACACAGGCGCTCATTCACAGGCAGCTGAGCGCGCTGGCGTTGGCGGGCGATGACGTACACCTGCTGACGTACAGCAGTGGAAACCGCGACAAGGGCAGCCTGTACTCACACCAAGGATGTGGCGGCGCGAATGTGTCGCTGCGTTCAGGCCCGAGCGTGGCAAAAGCGTTGGCCGATCTGGGGATGATCCGTCCGCTTCGCGAAGCGGTCAGGAAGTTCAAACCGAACGTCGTCGTGGGACACAACGTCGAAGGGGCAGCGGTGGCTCATCTGGCCCAGCTTGATGTGCCTCGCCTGTATATGGCTCACACACGCATGGACACGGAACTCCCCACGTACTTTGGCGCGCGCCTACGAGGTGCCGCAGGTTTGCTGGGACGAGCGCTGGACATGATGGGGGCGCGAGCAGATCACGTAGCGGCTGTCTCGCCGTGGCTGGCGGAACTTTTTGACGGTACCTACGTGCCGCCACCGTGGGAGATCCCGGCCTCCATCGAAGCGGCAGAGCGTGACGCTGCTCGACGTGAGCTTGGTCTCCAAGGGATGGTCGGCGTGTATGCTGGCAACCTCGATGCCTACCAAGATTGGCGCCAAATTCTGGCGCTTCGACGGAGGATGACCCTCGTCGTGGCCACCACCTCGGACGCATCCGTGCTCGACGGCCAAGTGAAACATGTGTTGCCGCTCAATGATGAGAGCGATCGCAGGCGCATTCATGCGCTGGCGGATGTGGCGCTTGTTCCTCGAGGGGCAGCGGGAGGGTTGCCGATCAAGCTAATCGACGCGCTTTCAAGAGGCGTTCCTGTTGTCGCTTCTCAGGTCGCGCTCGCCGGGCTCGCTCCGGATGGCGTGAGCGTCGGTGAAACTCTTGCGAAGGCCAGCTTGGACGAAGAGCGAAACGGCGGCGATGGTCGACGCTGGGTCGCTGAGCATGCAAACGATGTGCGGTTTGTGCGCGCCATGCATGAGGCGGTGGGGATCGCGATTGATAAGAAGGCGCGATCCGTCGAAAAGTGGCGCTAGGAGTCTCGTTCTTCTCATACCGCTGACGTTCACCCGGAAAGCACGGTGTTTCTGCACTTCTTCACGGAGAGGGAACAAGCGGCCGCTCACTGCGGTTGAAGGCGCGGATCGGCCGTGTTAACTCAGCCGATGCAGTCCTGGGCGAAAGGACGCGCTAAAGGAGTAACGATGCGTAGGTCTCGATTCGAATTGCCTCTCAAGCTGTTGTGCGCGTTGGCGTGCTCTTCAGCTTTGGCCTTGGGCGTTGTTGCGTGCAGCGACGATGACGAGGAAAACGGTGAAGAGAGCGGTGAAGCCAGCCAGGGCGGCGAAGGCGGCGAAAGTGGCGAAAACGCCCCGGGCGGTGGCGAAGAGCCACCGGCCGAAGGCATGGAAACGCACCTGGACCTCATCGAATTGGCTCATTTGGCCGACGTCGACCACGGCGGGCTCTACATCGACTTCGGCACCGCCGCGCGTATGAAATATACGAGCGGCACCTGGAACAGCGGCTGGGGCGCCGACCGCATCGTAGATGGCCAGACCGTCAGCCGGTTCGGCGACAAGGGCCGCGTGTACTTCCCGGCGTGGGAAGACGGCGCGCTAACCATTCGCATTCACATGCGTGGGGTGGGCTCAAACCAGCTCATCGCCTTCGTGAATGGCACCAACGTTGGTGAGCCACGTGTCGGCGATGGTTTTGAGACCGTGAACATTGAGGTGCCTGCGAACCTGGTGCGACGCGGCGAGAACTACTTGCTCCTTCGTTCGACTGAGTCGACGCAGGTCGAAGGCGAAGCCGTCAGCTTCGAGGTCGCGTCCCTCTGGGTGCGCTCCGCAGGGGCAACGGACGCTCAGGCGCCGCCACCCATCACATCCCGTGAGAGCGTCGGAGGAAACGCACGCGATGGTCTCGCCGTCGACGCACCAACCACACTGAGCTGGTTCATCGAAGTACCCGAGAACGGCAAGCTACTTTTGAGCCATGGGCATGTGAGCGACGGCGACGCGAGCATCCGCGTACGCGCAACGCCCGAAGGCGGCGACACACAGAACCTCGGTGACATCGCAGTTGGCGAGAACTGGGGCTCGACGACCATCGACCTTGGACCACTCGCCGGCAAGATCGTTCGTCTCAGCCTCGAAGCGTCCGGCAATGGACGTATCGCTCTTTCACGCGTGATCGTCGCGATCCCGGACCCGGAAATGATCGCGGCGAGAGAGATGCGCAATGTGATCGTTCTGACCATCGACACCCTTCGAGCGAGCAAACTTCAGCCCTACAACCCGCGCACGCGCGTTCAGACGCCAGCGTTCTCAGCCTTCGCCAACGAGAACGCGAATTTCCAGGTCGCGCAGACGTCCGAGAACTGGACGAAGCCAGCCGTCGCTTCGATCTTGACCAGCCTCTTTCCTGTGACTCATACGGCAAAGAACGACGGGTCGATTCTACCTTCGACGGTCACGACGCTCGGTGAGGTCTTCCAGGCTGCGGACTTCGAGACCGGGAGTTTCCTGGCCAATGGCCACGTGTCACGCGCCTTTGGTTTCGACCAGGGCTGGGACCACTACACGAATTACATTCGCGAGAACCGCAACACAGAAGCCGAGAACGTCTTCGGCGAGGCGGCGACGTGGATCGAAGCAAACAAAGACGGGCGATTCTTCGCGTACATCCAGACCATCGATCCACACGTGCCTTACGATCCGCCGGACGACTTCCTGCACATGTACGATGCGCGGACCGACTACAGCGGACGCGTACGAAACCGCTCCACGGCGGACCAGTTGTCGGAAGCGAAACGCCAGCGTAACTCCGACACTCCCTACTTCGACGAGAGCGATGTTCGCCGACTGACGGCCCTTCACGACGGAGAGATCACTCAGCACGACCGTCACTTCGCGACTTTCCTGGCAAAGCTCGACGAGCTCGGTCTCAGTGAGAACACCATCGTCGTCGTCACGAGCGACCACGGCGAAGAGTTCAATGAGCACGGAAGCTGGGGACACGGCCATTCCGTGTTTCAGGAGCTGCTCCATGTTCCTCTCGCGATGCGCTGGCCTGGTGTCACCGATGCCGGACGTAGCATCCCTCAGGTTGTCTCGACGATGGACATCGGCCCGACCATTCTTGATGCCGCCGGCGTCGCGATCCCCGAGGTCTTCGAGGGGCGAAGCCTGACTGACTACCTACGAGGCGGCGTCCGGCCTGGTCCCGCGGTGGCCTTCAGTGACTTCCAGGAGAATCGCCGAGTCATCACGGGCGGCGGCTGGAAGCTCATCCTTCGAAGCAGCCTGACCTACGTTCTCTTCGACCTGAACAACGACCCACGCGAGCGCAATGAACTCGATGGCCGTCGTAACCCCATCGCCATGCGTTACCTGCGCATCCTTTCAGGACAGCAGCTCGGTGCCACCAATCGGACACGCTGGCTCGAGGGAACCGCTGATGCCGTAGGCACGATGCACAATGCGGGGGAAGCGATGACCGAAGAGCTCTGTCGTCAGCTCGTGGCTCTCGGCTACATGGACTGTCTGTCCCAGTTCCCCGGCGCCGAATAGGTTCTTCATCGATTCACTGGTCTT
>JBLHKB010000378.1:0-7103 GCA_047619315.1 Polyangiales bacterium | reverse complement strand
CGTGGCCGCTCCGCCTTGTCTGCCCAGAAGACTCAAGTAGATGGTGTCCATGAAGGTGATCGTGATCGGTGGGGGCGTCATGGGCTGTATGAGCGCCCTTCGACTTGCCCAAGGCGGAGCTGATGTCCTTGTCCTGGAGCGCAGCGTTCCGGGCGCGGAGGCTTCCAGCGCGGCGGCAGGCATTCTCGCGCCGAGCTTCGAGGCTGCTCACGTTCCTCTCCCCGAACAGATCTTGCCCCTCGGCGTGGCCAGCCGTGACCTCCATGAAAAGCTCGCGGACGAGCTACAACAAGAGCACGGCATCGATGTGGGCTTTCGCCGCTGCGGTGTTCTCGCGGCTGCATTCTCCGCCCAGGAACGAGCCCACCTTGAGAGTTTTCACGAAAAGCTAAAAAACTATGGCATCGCGGGCAGCACCTCGGAGTCCATCGACGGCGCCGAAGCGCGTCGGCGTGAGCCCGCTCTCAGCGACGAAGCTCTCGGCGGCCTCGACTTCAAACTCGCCGCGCAGCTTGAGCCCAAGCGTTTCCTGCCCGCGCTCGCCATCGCCGCTGAACGCGCCGGCGCCGTTTTCCGCTCCGGCGCATTCGTCCGTGGTGTCGAGCACGGAGAAGGATCTCCACGGGTTCTCGTGGGTGACGACACGCTTCACGCCGACCATGTCGTCGTCGCCGCTGGCAGCTGGACAGGTCTGGTGCCGGGTCTCGGTATCGAGAGCGCGCGCGTGCATCCGGTGCGCGGGCAGATCGTGGAGACGCGCTCCAGGCCGCCACTCTTCCGCCGCGTCGTCTTTGGCGCCGGCGGCTATATCGTTACGCGTCCGAGCGGAGAGGTCCTCTGCGGCTCCACCGAGGAGCGCGTGGGTTTCCGAAAGGAAGTAAGCTTCGAAGGCATGAGCGCGATCTTGGCCATGGCCGTTCGGGTGGCACCGCGGCTTCGAAATGCGCCCATCCTCAACCAGTGGGCGAGCTTTCGTCCGGCCACCGGAGATGAGCTCCCACTCGTCGGCGCAGCGGGGCCAAAGGGCGTCTGGCTCTCCACGGGTCACTTCCGAAACGGAATCCTTCAAGCACCCATCAGCGCCGATATTCTCACGCGCGCGATTCTTGGCAAGGAGCCTTCGCGCTTCGCCTCCCTCGTCGACCCAGGACGCTTTCGATGACGCAGCCCACGACCTCCGCGATTCATGCCGAGGAGTCCTTCGTCGTCGCGAACGGCCTTCGCCACCACGTCCTCACTTGGGACGACCCCGCACTCAACTCGACGAAGGACGCCAAAGAAACGGTGCTTCTCGCCCACGGCTTTTTAGACCTCGCCTGGAGCTTTCGTGCTTTCGCCCAGCGCCTCGCCGCGGCTGGCTATCGCGTCGTCGCCTGGGACTGGCGCGGCCATGGCGAGAGTGAGTGGGTCGGCAAAGGTGGCTACTACCACTTCCCCGACTACGTCCTCGATCTCGAGCGGCTCTTTCCTCAGCTCGTGCCCGGGCCAGAAGGAACAAAGGCGCATCTCATCGCCCATTCGATGGGCGGCACCGTCGGTACGATGTTCGCAGGCGTCCGCGGCGAGAAGCTGCACACGCTCAGCCTCATCGAAGGCCTCGGACCGCCGGCCTACAAGCTTGAGCGCACCCCCGGTAAGATGCGCGCTTGGTTCGACAGCGTGGCCAAAGCCGCTAGCCGCGACCCTCGTCCGCTGTCAGTCCAAGCAGCGCTTCAGCGCATGCGCGTCCAGAACCCCACCCTCGACGACGAACTCGGTCTTTTCCTCGCGGAGAAGTCCACGCGCCCCACGGACGTGGACGACGAACGCCATTGGCGTTTTGACCCGCTCCACCGCAGCACCTCGCCCATGCCCTTTCGCACCGAGGTCTTCGGGGCCTTCCTCAAGCGCATTCCCTGTCCCACTCTGGTGGTGGCGGGCCAGAAGGGTTACCGCTTGCCGGACGAAGAAGAGCGCTACGGCCAAATTCCGAACCATGAGTTCGTGGAGATCCCGGGCGTTGGCCACATGGTCCACTGGTTTGAGGCGCCCGCGCTGGCGGATGCCTGGATGAGTTTCGTCACTCGCAACTCTTAGTCAGCTTTGGCTGCAAAGCCTTTCTCGAGAGCGTAAAACTGGTAAGAAGGCGCCGTCCCGGCTACATCTAGGGGCGGAGGCTTTCTTCTTATGCTTACAGTTCGAAAACTTATTTCACTCTCTCTCTTGCTCGCCCTCGCTGGCGTCTCCGTAGACGTTTCGGCCCAGGAGAGCTTCGACGAAGAGCCAGTGCTCTCTGCTCAAGGCGAGGGTGGAGTCGGCATCGCGTCGCCCGCCGCCATGGCGCCGCCCTCTGAAGAGGTGGCCGTAGACGCCGTCGCTAGCGCCGAAGCCGACGACGCGGCGATGGCCGACCCCGGAGACCCGACGCAGTCCGGACTTCTCAGCGACGAGCAGGTTGTCGCAGAGAACGAGCTCGGCGTGGACGAGCGGCGCTCGAGCACCGACCCCTTCGAAGACCCGTCCGAGACCTACATGTTCCTCGGCGCGTTCTACCGTCACACCTGGACGCCGGGCTTCATGCTCAACCTCTTCCTCGATGAGTCGACCCCGACGAACAACTCGTCCTTCGGCCTGTCGTTCACCTACCGCAAAGACAGCTTCGACCTCATCACGAGCGTCTACTACCAGGGCTACGGCGTCGACGGTCCTTTCCTGGGCAGCGGCGACGCGGACACGGAAACCGAGATCATCAACAGCGACCTCTTCGCCGTGATGCTCAGCGTCGACATGATGTGGGGCACCCAGTTCAACGACATCATCGGGATTCAGTACGGTCTTGGCATCGGCGTCGGCGCACTGCTCGGCGACCTACGTCGGACGGAAGCCTATCCTGATGCAAGTGTTGCTGGTAGCTACGGCACATGCACCGGCACCGGCGGGCCAGGCGAGCAGGCAAGGTACTGCGACGACGTCGACGGGGACGGCGATCTCACGGGCCACACTGGCATCGCCTCCAAGTGGTTCGACGGCGGCAGCGTTCCCAACATCTACTTCCGCTTCGCCGTTCCCAACCTGGCCATTCGCATCAAGCCTATCAAGCAGCTCTTGATCCGCATCGACGGTGGCTTCGACCTCTTCAGCGGCTTCTTCACCGGCATCAACGCCAACTACGGTTTTTAGTCTTCTAACCTGCAGCTTCTAGCCGGCGTCTAGCCGACTTCGTTTTAGGGACCGTATTGCAGCGCGTCCGGCTCAGTGTACGCTGTAGCCGATGACGCGCTTTTTTACGCTTATTGCTCTTGTTCTGGCTTTCGCGGGACTTGCTCAGGCACAAACCCCGACACCGGAGGTCGCCGAGGCTTCTGATGAAGGCCCGTCGGAACAAGACGAAGCGCGCCGCGCTCGTACGTATGCCCGCATGGGCGACGAACGCCTCACGGTGGGCGACCTCGAAGACCAGATCGCGCTTCAGGCGCCGATCATGCGTGAGCAGCTAAGACAGCCTCGCCGCCTCCAAGAGTTCGCCGACGGCCTCGTGCGCTCAATGCTCCTCGCCAAAGAAGCGGAGCGTCGTGGGTACGGCGAAAACGCCGCCGTGCAGCGCTCCTACAAAGAGTCGTTGGTGCAGAACATCATTCGCATCCAGATCGACGAGCAGAACACGCGAGAGAGCATCACCACCGAGGCCATCGGAGCTTACTTCGAAGCGCACGCTGAAGAGTTCCGTCGTCCCGCCATGTCGCGTGCCGCGCACATTCTTTTCGACAGCCGTGAAGCCGCCGAAGCGATTCTCGAAGAAGCCCGCGCCGCCGACGCCCGCGACTTTCGCAACCTTGTGCGGCAACACTCCATCGACACGGAGACCAAGTTTCGCGGCGGAGACCTTCGCTATTTCATGCGTAACGGGCGCTCGCCCAGCGCCACCGCCCCGGTGCGCGAAGACGGTCCCGCGACGCGCGAACCGGACCCTCCGGTCGACTCCGTCATCGTGGAGGCGGCCTTTGCCCTCGAAACCGTTGGTGACGTGAGCGACATCATTCAGACCGGTGAGTACTTCACCATCATCAAGCTGACTGGCCGCCGCCTTGAAGAGCAGCGCACCCTCGCGAGCGCAGCCGATGGCATTCGCGTGAAGCTCTGGCGTGAGCGACGCAGCGAAGCGATGAGCGAGTTCGCCAGCGAGCTTCGGCAGAACGCCGCGGTGGAGATTCAAGCGGACCTACTGCGAGTGATTCACCTCGATCCCGTCGACGCAGCGCCTGCTTTTCCAGCCCACGGGGAGATGATGCGCCAGCGGGCCAGCGCCATGAGCAGCGCGATGGAAGCGCAGCCCGTATCACCTCCCGCCGAAGCGCAGGCGGCGGAATAAATGCGCAACTCCGCCTACTGTCTCTGTCTCCTAGCGCTCGCCTGCGGTGACGACTCCACGCTCCCTGTGTTTGACGCGGGTGCACCAGATGCCTTCGATGCGGGGCGCGATGTCCTCGTGATGGACGTCGGCACGGACGCAGCTGCAGACACCCCTGACGTCCCCCTCGTGCCCACGTGCGACGATCCGGCTCACACCTATCGTGCGTTTCAGGCAGGCGAGGGGAGCCTGGCCTACGGAGAAATCGCTGGCGACTTTCGGCTGAGCGAAGTGGGCGGCGGCAACTTTGGCTTCGCCGAATCCTTCAGCGGCTGCGACAGCTACGTCTTCATCAATCACGCCGGCGACGCTTCATCGACGCAGGTTTTTAACGGATTCGTGGACCAACTCCTCGAGGCTTCGGCACGCAACGTCCACTACTTCTTCTCGAGCTACGAACGCGACGACGAAGTCCGTATTCCTTTGCTCGAAGGAATACGCGCCAGCATCGACGAAACGCTCGCTCGCATCAGCGCCGATGAACGCGAGCATTGGACGCCACGTCTACACGTCGTCGCCGGCACCGTGCAGGGCATCGACGGAAGCGCGGGCGCATTCCTTCGCGCCATCGGAACCCGCGAGCGAGCCTTTGCCATCGATCGCGGCCAACGTTTCGACCCCGTCGGTTCTCTCGCCGCCATCACCGGCGCGGGCTTCGTGTCGCGACTCCCCATGGCCGGCTACGCGTCGCACTACTACAACTACAAAGCGAGCCTCGAAGAGCGCGTCGCGGAAGAAGACGCCGCCGGCGTCACCACCACCGTGCTCTTCGATGAAGCCGACGTCACAGCGCGCGAGCATCTCATCACGATCGAGCTCCCGGAAGACATCGGCACGCACCAAGTCGAGGTCGACGTCCAGCTCGTGTGCCACGAGAACCCCGCCGAGTGCTCCGAGTGGGACCGAATCGCCGCGCTCCATGTGTGCCGCGACGAGGCCTGCGAAGCGTCCGACGAGCTGGTCCGCTGGATCACACCCTACTCACGACCCGGCGAGCGCCGCTGGCTCATCGACGCGACGGACCGTGCAGGTTTGCTCCAGGCGGGCCTGACCACCTTCCGCCTCGTCCTCGGCCCCACTTGGGAACGCGCCACCCCACGCGATGTTCGCATCGCTCTCCGATCCCATCCGGATGTCGCAGGAGCCACGACGGTCCTGCCGCTCTTTCGCGGCGGCAACTTCGACGCGGAGTATAACGGAACTCATCCTCCGGTGAACGTCGCCGCGCCTCCGAGCGCCTCTCGCGTAGAACTTGTCGTGCTCATCTCAGGCCACGGCCAAACCGGCGGTGATAACTGCGCCGAGTGGTGCAACCACACCCATCGCTTCACCCTTAACGCAGCTGGCGAAACCCACGAAGTCAGCTTCCCAAGCGGCATCGGTAGTCCACTCGGCTGCGCCGAACGATCCAGCGAAGGCGTCATCCCCGGCCAGTACGGCAACTGGGCGCCGCTTCGTGCCGGTTGGTGCCCTGGCGAACCCGTTCATCCCCACGTCTTCGACGTCACAGACCAAGTCGTCCTCGGCGGAGAGAACACCATCGAGTACGTAGGCTCGATCGGGGGCGGCGAGCCCCGCGGCGGGAGTATTGAGCTGAGCTCCTACCTCGTCTTCTACCCCTGATTCTCCGCTCGTCCCTAAGCGTTGTGGCTCCGGCGGAGGAAGCGTTGTTAAGCGCTAGCGAGCGTTCAGTGAGTACTTCTTCATCAGTTTGCGGAAGTACTTGCGGTCGATGTCGGCTTCCCGCGCGGCGTGGGAGATATTGCCGTCGTTCCGCTTGAGGAGTTCTTCGATGTAGTCCTTCTCGAAGGCGGCGACCCACTGTTCTTTGGCGTCTTTGAAGTGACCGTCTGTCGGTGGAACGAGCCCTGGACTGTCGGGGCCCGGCGTCTCTTCCGCCGCTGGCGCAGTCGGTGGCGGATTCAAAACACCCGGCATAACGCCTGCGAGCTGTCGAATCATCGCGATGTGGTCGGGCAAGTCGCGCACTTCGATGGTGTCGCTCTCGGCAAAGCTAACAGCACGCTCCACCATATTGTGCAGCTCACGCACATTGCCTGGCCAGTCGTAGTCGAGGATGCGGTCGAGGGCGGCGCGACTGATCTGTTGCACCTTGCGCTCCCCTTCTGCGGTTTGATTGAAGCGTCCGACTTTGAGAAACTGCTGGATGAGCAAGGGGACGTCGTCTTTGCGCTCTTTGAGAGGCGGCAACATCATTCGGACGACGCTCAGACGGTAGAAGAGATCTTCGCGAAAACGTCCGGCGCGAACTTCTGCTTCGAGGTCGCGATTGGTGGCGGCGATTACACGCACATCGACCTTGATCGGTTTGGTGCCGCCGACACGTTTGACCTCGCGTTGCTCGAGTACGCGAAGCAGCTTCGGCTGAAGGTCGAGCTGCAGTTCGCCGAGCTCGTCGAGGAACACCGTGCCGCCGTTGGCCATCTCGAAGACGCCTTGGCGTGCGGCGATAGCGCCCGTGAAGGACCCCTTCTCGTGACCGAAGAGTTCGCTCTCGATGAGGTTCTCCGGCACGGCGCCACAGTCGAAGATCATGAAGGGGCCGTTCTTGCGGCGTGATGCTCCATGCGTCGCGCGTGCCACGACCTCTTTACCAGTGCCCGTCTCGCCTTCGATGACTACCGTCGCGTCCGTTGGCGCGATCTTCTCGAGGATCGCGTAGATCTCGCGCATACGCGCGTTCTTACCGATGAGG
>JBLHKB010000377.1:0-7123 GCA_047619315.1 Polyangiales bacterium | reverse complement strand
CCATCGGCCCCACGAAGCAGCTTGTACTTACGCTTTCCCAGCGACTTGATGGCCTCTTCGCCAAAGTCCGTGGCCAGTTCAAACTCACCGCGGCACAGCGCGCTCAGCATACGAAGCGGCGCACCCTGTTTTGCAGGAAGCTGCGCGAGCGCTTCGTCTCCACCGCCACGCAGCGCATCGTGACGGGCGAGCTGGGTGACGGAATCGGGCATCGCCGCGAGTAGTTGGCGGGGAGGGTGGACCAGGTAGTCTAGCTGCATATCAAAATGATGGTCGGCGAGCGCCGCCGCGTCTTTCGGGGTGAGAACCTGCAGCCAAGACTTCGGCGGCGCTGGCCCAAACGCGTTGGAAAGCCACACCGCAAAATCCTCGCCCTGTCCGCGGCTACCGCGAAAGCCGCGGCGCCGTTCGAGGATAGTCTTCGCGTTCTCTTCGTTCTCTTTGAGAAGCGCGATCCGGAGCATCGTCGCGAACCAAGCGAGATCTTCTCGCCCCGCTAGATAGTGAGGGTTGTTCCGCGGGTATGGGATCTGTGAAGCGACCTGCTCCAGTGAATCGAGCACTCCCCGCGACATCCCATCACGCAAGTACTCGATGGCCAGCGCACTCGGCGCTCGGTAGCGAAACCGAGCTGCAGAGATCTCGTCCTCCTCGACGGCCTCCTCCGCGACGAGGCGTTCGCAAATGGGGAGCAGGTCCGTCGCACTCGGGGCCCGCCCACGCACCATGAGGCCAGCGGCCGCTGCGCCTTTTGCCCACTGACTCCTCGTGACGTCCGTATTCCACAGCGCCAAGAGCACGAGCAGATCTCGCTCCAGGACGGTGCGCTTCTCGTGGGGGCTCGATTGCTGTTCTTCCATCGCGTCGCCGCAGTATCAAGGACCAAGCAAATGGCGCAAGCCTCAGCGTTTCTTCCGGCGAGCCTTACGCGCCGCCTTGCGCTTCGACCTTCGCTTCGCCTCTTGCGCTTTGCTCACCTTCGACGCGCCTTTCACCGGCGTCGCCACCTCAGAGACAAGGCCGAGCCGCGGTGGAGCGATACCGGACGCGACACCAGACGAGAGGTCCGACGCGAGGTCCGGCATGAAGGGAGTGCTCAGACTGATCTGTACGTCAGCCTGATGCGTGCTCACGGAGAAGAGCCCCGACACCGGCGACTCGCTCTCCCAAGCCGCTTGAAGTGCGTCACCGACTGCCATGATCTCGACGAGCCCACGTGACACCACCTCCGCCATCGTGATCTCCTGCGCCGTGGCTGAACTCGTCGCGAGACCGCCGTCGACGCTCACCACCTCCGGGTACGCGAGTGGACCCGCGACCTCCCAGCCCTGCGAAGTGATCTCGTCGAGAAGCTCCGGGAGGATCTCGCTTCTGCGTTCGAAGGTCAGCATGAGGTGCGACGCGGCCTTCGGGGTCCCGCCAAGCTGCACGTCGTCGTCAGCGCCGTTGAGGAAACGAACGAAGCTGTCCAGCGTGGAGAAGAGTGAGAACTGCACGCTCTGTTCCCCCGGTCCACTTTCTTCCCCGCGGCTCATCACCGACAGCACGCCGTCGTTTAGGCCGAGCCCTGGAACGCTCAACGCGAAGAGCGCGCCATTACTAGGCAACAGCTTCCACGGCTCCAGGCGAAATAGCGCCGCGGCGGCTTGGAAGAACGACCCCACAGCCGCGGCGTCCAAGCCGCCCGTGAGCCGCGGAAGTTCATATTCCGGCGCCTCCCCATGGTCGGCAATCTGAGCAAACACCTCGTCCAACGCCGGCGTCGCCGCGACGACAACCTCAAGACTCGGATGCCCAGCACGCAGCGCCTCCGCCAGCTCCTTCGATGCCACCCGTACACGCGCCGGCTCACGCGCGTCGCCCACCAACGGCGCCACCATCGTCTCCAGCAGACTCGCGCAGGCGACGAACAGAACCTCCTCCGCCGTCGTCACCTGAGAGCCCAGCACCAGCCCGTCCTCCATCCACACCAGCACCTGCGGGTGATAGGACTCGCCTTCCGCCGTCAGCTCCGCGGGCAGGGAGGCAATGCCGCCGACCCATTCAAGGGGAGGGCGCTGGTTTTGCGGCGGCTCGCTTGGCGTGTTGCTCTGTTGCTTGGTCACAGCGGTGGGTTAGTCCGAACGCCTGGGCGGTGCCAGCGGGTTGAGTGTTGATGTGGAACCCAACTTCGAGTTGTTACACTTATTGAAACAACTGAAATCGCCGTCCCGGACCTCTCAACTCTTTCCAATTTGGAAAATGTTCGTTCTCCCCGAGTTGTTTCCATTTTGGAAACAACTGCGGCTGAGTGGCGGCTACCCCATCATTCGAATAGACGGCCGCACTTCACACTCACGGCGTTCCAACGGAAGCGTTTCCAGGTCCAGCACCTCTGGCCACGCAAAAGGCAAATCGCGTAGGCCCGACGAACGCCCCTCCGAGAGACGACGAAACAGACCGGTGATGTCCGTGTCGGTCCCTGCTTCGAGCCGCTCCTCCTCGATCAAGAGAAAATCATCCCCTGCAAGCTGAGCAAGGCAGTCCATTGGGTCACGAAGAAATCGCAGCGAATACCAACGAGAGCGGTACACCGTCGGCTCGCCGCCAGCAGAGCGGGAAGGCTCCGGTCCCCACTCGATCGTCTCGCGAATCAGGGGCTCCACGCTCATGTCTCGACCCACAACCAAGGGGGTCATTTCTTCGTTCGTCTCGCGTCGAGCAGCGGCATCCCAGTCGTCCCGCTCGTGCGATTCCACATGGCCGCCAACCAGACTCCAGTCGCCCCACTTTGCATGCGCGTGCAGCAAAAAGTACGTGCGCTCGGCGCTCTTGAGACGAGCGACGACGTAAACAATATCGGAGATGCGTGTCATTCAGTGAGCCAACCCTCCTCCAAAATATGGACCGACCAAGGCTCGAGGTCCAGCTCTGTCCATGTTGCTGCCAGTTCTGTCTTCCCGTGCATCGCCATGCGGGCAGGGTCGATGCGGCCTCGCGTCTTGAACTTCTTGCCCACTAGGTGCGATTGCAGTTTCGGATCGATCGGAACCTCAAAGACGACCCCCACATGCTTGGGCTCTCCCCGCCCGTTCGGATGCGTGGGGGTATAGACAATCCCCAGAGGCTTGATGCCGCTCTGGTCCACCGCCTCCTGCAAGTGCAAGTCATCGCGAAGTCGGTCCACCAGCGACTCCCCAATAAGTTCAAGGCTTGACGCTTCGTCCTTGTAAATGTGTTTGCCCTTCCAGAGAAGGTGCGAGCCGTAACGGCTGTCGCTTGTTCGCTCAAGAACGAAGACCTGATCGTCACTCACTTGAACACCAAGGTGGTGCAGAAGGTCGCCTCCATGGACCTGAGCCCTGAAGTGCTGTCCAACCACGAGATGGGCCTCATCTTCGAAGAGCTGATTCGGCGTTTCGCCGAGAGCTCGAACGAGACCGCTGGTGAGCACTTCACGCCCCGCGACATCGTCCGCCTCACCACCTCCCTCGTGTTCATGGAAGACGACGAGGCCCTCAGCGGCAAGGGCATCATCCGCACCATCTACGACCCTACGGCGGGCACCGGTGGCTTCCTCTCTAGCGGCATGGAGTACGTCCACGAGCTGAACGCCAACGCAAAAGTCGTCGCCTACGGCCAAGAGCTCAACCCCGAGAGCTACGCCATCTGCAAAGGCGACATGCTCATCAAAGGGCAGGAGGTCGCCAACATCAAGCGTGGCAACACCCTCAGCGAAGACCAGCTACGTCACGAGCGCTTCGACTACATGCTCTCCAATCCCCCCTTCGGCGTGGACTGGAAGAAGATCGAAGCGGACATCAAGACCGAGCACAAAGTGAAGGGCTTCGACGGTCGCTTCGGCCCCGGCGTCCCCCGCGTCAGCGATGGGTCTTTGCTCTTTTTGATGCACCTCATCACCAAGATGCGCGACTACGACATCAACGACGATGAGAACAAGCCCGGCGGCCGCATCGGCATCATCCTCAACGGCTCGCCACTCTTCACCGGCGGCGCCGGCAGCGGCGAGAGTGAGATCCGCCGCTACATTCTCGAGTCCGACTTGCTCGAAGCCATCGTCGCCTTGCCCACGGACATGTTCTACAACACCGGCATCGCCACCTACGTTTGGATCCTCTCCAACAAAAAGAAGGCCGCGCGCAAGGGCAAGGTCCAGCTCATCAACGGCGTCCATCTTCACACCAAGATGCGCAAGTCTTTGGGGAGCAAGCGTCACGAGATCGGCGACAAAGGCATCCGCCTCATCACCCGCACCTTCGGCGAGTTCGAAGTCGTCCCCACGCGCGCCCTCGACGAGAGCGACGGCGCGAAAGCAAAGAGCGAAGCCAGCGCCACCCGCGGTCGGAAGTCTTCGAAGAAAGCCGAGAAGAAGACCTTCGCCAGCAAGATCTTCGCAAGCCACGCCTTCGGCTACCGCCGCATTCAAATCGAACGACCCCTCCACCTCTCCGCGCAGCTCTCGGACGAACGAATCGAAACCCTGCGCTTCGCCACCGGTCGCCTCAACGCGCCGATGCAGAGCGTCTACGAGAAGTTCGCCGGCGACTGGAGCGCCGCAGATTATGGAGACCTTAACGACGTCGAGCCAGATGTTCGAGCCCTGTGCAAAGCCGAGCACCCCGAGCTCAAAGAAAAGCACATCAAGGATTTGCTCGAGCGCGCCACGTGGGAGCAGCAGCGCGGGCTCATGGACCACGCCAAGGCGCTCCAAGGGCAGCTGGGCACCGAGAGATCGTCCGACTTCAACGCGTTCGAGACGAAGTTCAACAAGGCTCTGAAGACCCTCGCCGCCGACACCGACATCAAGCTCGACTCCAAGCAAAAGAAAGAGCTTCTCGGCGCCATCACCTGGACGGACTCCGACGCCGAGCCCGTCATCAAGAAGGTGCTCAAGATTGCGGCCAGCAACGCGAACCCGCTCTACGGCGAGTTCGTCTACGGCAGCGGTTCCAAAGCACAGGTCGTGAACTTCGCCCCCGACAGCAGCCTCCGCGACAACGAAGACGTGCCACTGACGCCGGAGACGGCCCTCGGTTCAGATGTCGACGCCGTGAACGAAGCGTACTTCAACAAAGAGGTCGCGCCCCACGTCGCCGACGCATGGATCGACGCGGCGAAGCGCGACGCCAAGGACGGCGAGGTGGGCATCGTTGGCTACGAGATTCCCTTCAACCGGCACTTCTATGAGTACGAGCCGCCGCGGGACTTGGCGGAGATCGACGTGGACTTGGATGTGCTGAGCGGGGAGATCATGCAGATGCTCCGGGAGATGAGAGCGTGAGTGCACATAGGACCTATCCTGAATATTTGCGTTCTGGAATCCAGCTCGTCGATGCGATCCCTGCTGGGTGGGTTGCGACCCCGATCAAAGTCGTTGGCGAACTGCATGGTGGGGCGGGGTTTCCGCATGACGAACAAGGAAAGGAAGACCAGAAGATCGAGTTCCACAAGGTCAACGCACTCGGTCGTGCTGATCGATACGACTTCCTCACTGAATCGTCGAACACGATATCTGAAAAGACCGCAGCTCGCCTTCGGGCATACGTCTTTCCGCCCAAGAGCATTGTCTTTGCGAAGGTCGGCGCCGCTCTGTTGCTTTCCAGATTTCGTTGGCTGAGGCGATGGGCCTGTCTGGACAACAACATGATGGGACTGGTCACTCGACCAGGGCACGCATCTGCGTACGTGAAGTACGCACTGAGCATTATCCCCATGAGCTATGTGGCAAACCCCGGAGCAGTCCCGTCGATTAACGAGACGAAGGTGGGACGTTTGCGGATTGCCCTTCCGTCTCTGAAGGAACAAACGCAAATCGCGAAGTTCCTCGACTACGAGACTTCACGCATCGATGCGCTCATCGACAAGCAGCAGCAGCTCATCGCGTTGCTCAAAGAGAAGCGGCAGGCGGTCATCAACCACGCGGTCACCAAAGGGCTGAACCCCAACGCACCGATGCGCGACTCGGGGATCGAGTGGCTGGGGGAGATCCCGGCACATTGGGAGACGAAACAAGTTCGACATCTCACGAGACAAATGGGTGGTGGAACGCCTGCAAAAGACAATGAGAGCTTTTGGGGTGGTGTGATTCCATGGGTCTCGCCGAAGGATATGAAGGTCGACTACATCTCGAAATCCCAGGATACGGTAACGGAAGCCGCTGTCGCTTGGTCGGCCGCCAAGCTGATCCCGGTTGGTAGCGTTCTAGTGGTCGTTCGCGGAATGATTCTCGATCATTCGGTTCCAACCGCACTCACGACTTCAGTAGTGACAATCAATCAAGATATGAAAGCCCTCATTCCGTTGAAATGCATCAACGGCGAGTTCTTGCTTTTTCTGCTCCAGGGTCTTCGGGACTACCTGCTGAGTCACACAGACAGTTCGGCGCATGGAACTAAGTGCTTGGCGACCGGGCGCCTCGAAAGGACGACCATTGCTTTGCCACCTGTTGAGGAACAGGGGGAGTTGATCTCCAGGTTGAAGGCTCGGTTGTTCCGAATAGACACACTGAATAAGAACGCTGCCCAGGTCGCCGAACTTCTCAAAGAACGTCGCACCGCCCTCATCTCCGCCGCCGTCACCGGCAAGATCGACATCCGCGACTGGACCCCACCCGCGGAAACCGCCGCAACACAGGAGACCCCATGAGCGCCGACTCCCGAGAGGTCGCCTTCCAGCAGGACATCATCGACCAAATGATCGCCGGCGGTTGGGTCCTCGGTACGCCCGCTGCCTACAACCGCGAGCGAGCGCTCTACGAGCCCGACTGCCTCGCCTACGTGAAGACCACGCAGCCGAAGATGTGGGCCAAGTACAAGAACCTCTACCCAAGTGACCCCGAAAAGGCGTTCATCACAAAGCTCGCCGCCCAGCTCAACAAGACGGACCCCCAAGCTAGCGACAAGCACCTGCGCAGTTTCGGCACCCTCGGTGTTCTGCGCCACGAGCTGCGAGACAAGTCCGCACGCTTCAAGCTTTGCCAGTTCAAGCCCGAGCACTCGCTGAACCCGGACACGCTCGCCATGTACGAGGGCAACATCCTCCGCGTCGTGCCGGAGCTGGTGTACAGCCCCTACTCCACCGAAGCGCATCTCGCCGAGACGGGCAAGCAGTCCAAGAAGTGGCG
>JBLHKB010000376.1:0-7124 GCA_047619315.1 Polyangiales bacterium | reverse complement strand
GGCGAAGCCGCCTGTCGCGCAACCACCACGCGAACAATGCGCGACGGGGCCGAACCAAGTCTGGTCCTGGGACATCACCTATCTACGCGCGTCTGTGCGCGGCACGTTCTACTACCTCTTCCTCTACGTCGATGTATGGAGCCGGAAGATCGTCGGCTGGCGCATCGAGGAAACGGAAAACTCAGAGCTCGCCGCCGACTTGCTGAACAAGCTCTGTACGGCGCAGGACGTCGACCCGAAACAACTCGTGGTGCACATGGACAACGGGGCGCCGATGAAGGGCGCGACCTTCAAGGCGACGATGGACCGGCTCGGCGTCACGCCCTCCTTCAGTCGGCCACGCGTGAGCGACGACAACCCGTTCTCAGAGTCACTCTTCCGAACGCTCAAGTACGTGCCGAGCTACCCGAAGGGCCCATTCGAAAGTCTTGAGCACGCGCGGTCTTGGGTCGCGAAGTTCGAGAGCTGGTACAACAACGAACATCTTCACAGCGGCATTGGCTTCGTCGCGCCGGCGGACCGACATGCCGGCCGAGCAGACTCGATCCTGAAGAAGCGAAGCCGCGTCTACGACGCTGCCCGCCGTCTTCATCCTGAGCGCTGGTCCGGCGCAACGCGTGACTGGTCCGCGCCTGGTGAAGTCTTTCTGAATCCTGGGAAGGAAACACGAATCGAACTACACGATCACGCGATGGCTGCGTGACCGTTGACGCGGCAACTACCTTGACGCCTACCGGCTGCAGCGAAGGCTTGGATGGACTGGAGAGCGGTCTGTCCATCGAATGGCGCATGCGGTTTGCGCTGGATGAGGTCCTCGCCGAGAAGGCTGCGCGGGAGGCACGAAAGGCCAAGGCCAAGGCCAAAGTCAAGAAGCCGACCTGGCGCGCGATCCGGGGCGCGACTCCCACGTCGGGTGGTCCGGAGCTCAACCGCTGCATTCGAGCAGCCTATGCCGAGCTCATCGCGGCGCTGGGACCCAAGAGCAGCGTGGAGACGGTAACCGTCGCGCTCGAGGCTTTCTTCGTCAAGGTGTACGCGCACCGTCAGAGCGCTGAATACCGGGATGAGATTGCGAACATCGGCGCTGACGTGGGAGAGGCGCTTGGGATGGCGCGCTCCGACGTGTACGGGTTGGCGGAAGAGGCGATGTAGCCTTCTGGGTGGGCCCTCCGAGTGGAGGTGCATGGGTTCGAAGCACATGGACCGGAGAGTCCCGTCTTGCCCGAGGTTCCGATCCGGCGCATTGGACATCCCAAGGGCCAATTCAGACAGTTCTCCTCTTTCGTCGACCACCAACACCTCGTCTTCGAACCCTCCCCAGGCGTCAAATTCCTCCCCAAGAACTCCCGCTCAACTCCAAAGTCGAGAATTCACGCCTGAATTGCGCTTCAAGCGGCTCCATCCGACTCCAGCGGACGCAAGGGTGCACTGGCCGTCCTCAAGCGGCGGCGAAGTCGAGCTCAAGCTGTCGCAACGGCGGCGGCGGTCGCGCACGCGGGACGGCTCCAAGGATGGCCTGAATTTCGCTCGCCTCGGTAGCGATGGACTTCACGCGCATGGCGCCTTGGCAGTGAGGACACGTCATGATGTCGATGGCGAAGACACGGCGCAGCAGACCATGCGTCAGACCGGCACCGACATGATAACGAAGTACACGGAGACAGCGCGCGGACTCGCTGGGCACATCATCGAGTGTCCCGCTGCAGGTGCCGAAACCCGAACTCCAAGGCTCTGTTCGTCCCGAGGGGGCTGAGTCGCTTGGCCCACCAAGCAAGCCGCCCGTGCACCGTGGGCACGGCATAGAGCTGGCCGCGACGGGACGCCTCAAGTCCAAGGCGCGCGACGTCCACGGGTTCGGAGCCGAGGAAGTGCATGAGCTTCTTTGCGACGGATCTCGTCGAATCGCCCATAGGCCCCGTCGATGCGCCGAGAAACTTGCTGCGCGTAAACGACGGACACAACACCGTGACGTCAACACCCTGCCCGCGCAGCTCCGCGTGCATCGTCTCGGACAACGCGATGACCGCGGCCTTCGTCGCGTTGTACGCACCCATGAACGGGATTGGGATCGCCCCGGCGAGGGATGCCACGTTGATTACTTTTCCACGGCCGCGCGTGCACATGGCAGGAACGAAAGAACGGCAGCCATGCACCACGCCCCACAAGTTGATATCGATGACCCGTTTGTAATCGGCAAGCGACAGTCGATCCAGTTCGCCGGCCACGAGGACGCCGGCGTTGTTGATGAGCAAGTCTACGCCGCCGGACCACGCGTCGGCTCTGTCCGCCAGAGCATCCACCTGTTCGGCGGAACTCACGTCGCACTGAACAGTGATCGCCTCACCGCCATGTTGAACGATGAGACGCTCCGTCTCCTTCGCGCCGTCGACGTCGATATCCGCCACGACGATGCTCGCTCGCTCGCGCGCGAGGGAGATCGCGAACTCCCGTCCAATCCCCGATGCCGCGCCGGTAATGACGGCTCTCATTGGATACTCGTGAGGGCAAAGTAGAGTACGAACTTGTCGCCTTTTTTCAGCGCGACGTACGCCTGGCCAAGGTAGAGCCCCGGCGACAGCTCGCGGATCTCATCCTTCGTCGGCCGTAAGAAAATGGGATTCTCCGGAAGATCGTAGTTGAGCTGGACCGCATCGAAGTCGCCCGCTCGAGAGGGGCCAATAAACGTTTCGAAGGGGTACATGCGAGCGCCGAAAACGCGATTGATGCCCCGCCCGTCGCTCTCACTCACGGGCGAAAAACTCTTGCCGCGCCACGGAAACCAGTTCGTCCCACTCCACGTCACCATGAACGCGTTCCAAGCGGGGGACAGAACGACGGGGGTGAGTACCCGGCCGCGGAGGTCACCGCTGAGCGACTGGAGCGATGGGACCTTCGCCTCACAATAGAGTCGGTGCAGTCGCCCTGCGTCCAGGGCGAGGAGGTCATCCAGTCTAAGTGGCTGTTGTTCTTGTGGTTTTAGCTCAGTGGCGGAAACGATGGATGGAGTCATGGGGCTGCCTTTTTCAAATGATTTGACATACGGTGTGGTATGTCAAAGCTTTCACATACGATATGGTATGTCAATAAGAGTGGCAACTCGCAAAGAAACCAAGGAGCGCACCCGGCAAGCGCTCATCGACTCCGGTTTGGAACTCTTCGCCGAGCTCGGCCTGAACGCGCCAAGCCTCGACCAAATTTGCGGGAACGCGAAGTTCACCCGCGGGGCGTTTTACGTTCACTTCCGCGACCGTGACCACTTCATTCTTTGCTGCATGGAGCAGGTTGGAAAACCACTCCTCGACTACGTCTTTGGTGACGAGAGCGCGGGGTTCAACACCGTCGTGGAGCGATTCACGCGTGCCTTTATTGGCGGGGGATATCCCCTTGGCCCGACTGGCATGATCGAGCCCGCGCAGTTGATCGAGGCGTGTGCCCGATCACCAGAGATCTCTTCTCTGTATGTGAGCTTCGTAGCCGATGCGACTCAGCGGCTCGCGCGCAAAATCGAGGTTGCTCAAGA
Organism: Polyangiales bacterium; assembly: GCA_047619315.1. Classification (GTDB taxonomy): domain Bacteria; phylum Myxococcota_A; class Polyangia; order Polyangiales; family Houyiibacteriaceae; genus JBCCRV01. Next base: position 3,604 of record JBLHKB010000376.1, on the reverse strand, counting down.
AGAGTCCGCGCTTCGAAGTGATGTCGATGCGAAGACCATCGCGGAGATCTTGATGGCGATCATCATTGGAGCCCAAACCATGCTCGAGCTCGATGGCAAACTCGCGGACGTGCCCGCCGCTGCGCTGGCCATGGCCAAGTTGCTCCAGATCACAACGACGGCGAAGGAATAAACATGCGTCTCTTTAGAGTGCCCGTTTCCAACGGCTTCATCACGCGCTTCATCACGCGCTTCATCACGCAGCGGGCGATCATCTTGACCGCCGTTATGGCAAGCGCCTGCGCTGCCGAGCTAGACGAAGGATGCCCCGCGCTGCAGGTCGGCAACATCGGACATCGGGGCACGGGGAACACCTCTTCGGGCAATCCCTTTCCCGAGAACACCATCGAATCCTTCTTGCAGGCGGCGACTGAAGGAGCCCAAATGGTGGAGCTCGATGTCACCCACTCTGCCGACGGAGTACTGGTCGTCATCCACGACGCACGCGTGGACCGCACGACGGACGGCTCGGGCTGCGTGGCGGAGATGAGCCTGAGCGATTTGCAGTCCCTCGACGCGGGCTTTGGCACCGCGATGGAAGGTACGGGAGTCGTCATCCCGACGCTTGCCCAAGTCCTTGATGCCGTAGACGTGGACATCAATATCGAGGTCAAGATCCACGATTCATGCCCCACGATAGACGTCCCTCGCGTGGCCCAGGACATCGCGAGTGCCATCGCTTCCGACACCAAAGAGCGCCGCATCATCGTCAGCTCTTTCGATGCCGAGATGCTCGTCGCAGTGCAGAACGTGGACCCAAGTATCTACCTCGGATTGCTGACCATCCTTCTCGATGACGCTGAGGTCGCGGCTGCTGCGGGCTTTTCAAGCCTCAACGTAATATCTTTCATACTCAGCGATGTTGAAGAGGTGCGTCGCATCCAAGACATGGGTCTCGACGTTATTGTTTGGACCGAGAACGAGCCCGCCAACATGGCCGACTTCATGACGTGGGGAGTGGATATGATCATCACCGACGAACCCGACCTCCTCGAAACAGCTCGGAGTGAGTGGTGCGAACGCGCGGGCTATTGACGCGCTAGAACTCTACGACACATTCCTGGGGGCCGGACGGCATCACAGGCGGAACTCGCCGGGGACTAAGGCGCTCAGGGCGGGGTCGTTTGGTTGAGTACTCCGGATGCACTCTGCGAGCGTCGAATCTGGAACTGGACGCAGGCGCGCCAAGGCAAAATCGGAGTGAGGTGCGTTGATCATCGGACCGCCGGATGATGCCAGGCGCGCCAGACGAACGGCTTTCACGTAGCGCACCAGCGCCAGGCACTGGATGGGCTGGCTCCGAGCGTCGAGAACTTGTTGAACCGTAGACACGACCTGCGCGTGGAGTTGCGTTTGAGTCGCTGTATTGGGTGCTTGCCCCGCGAGTTGTTGTTGAACCGCAGCGGGCAAAACGAAGGGTACGTTCGTGTTGCGGATGGCGGCCGCCAAGGTCTCTTGGACTCGGCCTTGTTGGCTGAGTGCGGCGACACTCCAGTGGGCTGTCTGAAAGCCTCGGACCTCCTCATAGGCAGTGAAAAGAGCCTGCGCCTGCTGGGAGCCTTGGTTGATCTGGTTGCCGAGCGATTGAATGTAGGCTGACAGATTCGCTGGTTGACCGACCTGGAAACTGAGCCGAGCAAACTGGGCAAAGCCCGCGTCGGCTCTTTGGAATTCAGCCGCCGCTTGCTGCATGACGACGGGGTCCGTAGTCATCGGAACCGTCACCACATAACGGCTCTCGGTTCTCACCTCGGGCTCTGTTCCCTCGGTGCTTCCGGCGTTCTCCGAGATGACTGGAAGAGTGATGCTGACGGCGCCACTTGAGTTGTCGGGTCCTTGGGCGCTCTCCACCGGGGCGTTCCCGCCACAGCCGGCGAGGAGAATGGCCAAGGTGGCCTGAACTGTTCGACACGACATGCGTAACCCCCGACGCCAAGTGCGCGGGTAAAGGATTGCGAGTAAGGGATCCGAAGTCAAACCAGTGCTCAAGCGGACGGGAAATCGAGTTCAAGCTGTCGCAAAACGGGCGGCGGCGCTCGAGCCCGTGAGGTGATGTTTAGGGTTGCACAAATGTCGTTCGCCTCGGTGGTGATGACCCGCATCGCGCTCTGGCACTTGGGTCATGTCATGATGTCGATGGCGAAGACACGGGGCAGCAGGTGCGCCCATAGATGGCGGGACCCAGGGCAAAACGTCGCCGGTTCAACACGTTTTTCACCCGCGTCGTTCTAGAGAAAGTCGGACGCCGTGGCCACCCTAATGGGTTTTGCCCAGAGTTCCTGGGACTATTGGCGTGCTGCAAAAGAAACTTCAGAAGTCCGCGGAAGGATGTCGAAATCGGTTTGTAAACGCTGGATGAGACGACCCATGTCCCACGAGTAGCGCTTCGACGGGATGTGTCCGCGCCGGATCCCACTTGGAACCGTGCGTGGTGTGCGCACGTTGATCGAATGCCTCTTTCTCACTGCCAAAACTGGACCTGCACGTTTACAACGACGGAACTGACGAGGAAGCGGTCAAAGCTCGCTGTCAAAAAGATGCCTCGAAAAGCGTCAAGCTTCGCGGTCCACGATCTCATTCGCGTCCTCGGGGCGACCATGCTCGGTGGGTTCATTGCCGGGGCTCCAGCTGTGGGCCTGGTGGCTGGAGTTGCAGGCACCGCGGCGATCCTTCACTTGTCCGGACATTGGCGGCGGGATGGGTCACCTTCGCCACCCAAGGCTCTTCCTGCTCCGTCACAGGGTGTCCTGCTCACTCTTGGCGCCGATGGTCTTTGCGTGACGGGCATGTTCCAGCCTTGGTTTCGCGTCCGATCGGTGTCGTTCCAGGACCACGTCGTCACGGTGAGCTTTTGCGACGGGAAAAAGTGGTGGTTTCGGGGCGATGGGGCCTCGCAAATCGCCGAACAAGCAAGGCGTCGTATGCGATGGGCCCTCGACGGGAAGACGCCATATATGCTGAGTCCCAGCAGCTACCGAGTCGCTGGGAGCTACTGGTACAATGAAGGACTGGGCCTGCCTGTAGCGCTGCGTGTCGATCGCGCGATGGACGAACGCGTCGAAGACTACCGAAGTCTCAATGAAGAGACTCAGCGCAGGGTTCTGCGCGCGACCGCGGATCCGCCGTCGCTCCTGGCGTTCGCCCGGGCGAGTCGTTCTGAGTACACATCCACTGGATGAACAGCCATGGATGACGAGGGCGGGGTGAACACCGTGACACAGTGAACACCGTGAGGGCGGCGGAGGTTGAAGTGGAGGCGCGGGCTCGAACAAGAGCTGCTGCGCGTCGGTTGACGACGTACTGAGCCGCAACATTCGAACGGGGCGCGCTCGGTCTCCTGCAGCCACCGACACCCAATGTTGCTGCGCGAAGTAGCCTGAACTCCACCGCACGCCAAGAGCCACCAATGATCGTCGAAGACCTTGTTCGGATTCTCAACGCCGGTGCCAAGATCGGACTCACTCCAAGGCGGAGTATTCGATGGCGCCGATATCGCTTGAGCCGTCGTCACGTAAAACGTTCCGAAAGTCGTCCTCAACGAACTCGGCGCCTTCGATCCGCCCCG
>JBLHKB010000375.1:0-7131 GCA_047619315.1 Polyangiales bacterium | reverse complement strand
CAATGAACACCAGGACCTCCGGAAATGGTCTGTGTATACGAAGAGTTCCGTGGTCAGACTTCCAGGCTTTCTCCGTAATGTTGGATGTCTCGATCGGTTGGAGCATGTGTCCCCGCGTTCTCCCCTTTTGAAGGCTGAGCCTAGCACCGTCCCTCAAAGATTTCTCGCATTCCGTCGCTGATCCTGGCGCGTCCCCGCATACCTCCCCCCGATGTATGAGGTGGTTCGTACACGACGAAGCGACAGTTCGTTCCGCCGACATCACGGTTCCGCGACGTGTTTGCTGTCACGCGATCGTGGTGTGTCGTAGGTTGGGGTTGTGTCCTTGGTATCCCCGGTTCTAATCCGTCTAGGTTACGTCGGCGCCCTCCACCGAAGACGCTTGCCACCTGCACAGAGCGAGGAATATCGAGAGCTTGGAAGCAGCCAACCGCGTCTAGGTGCAGGGCTCGGTGTAAAGGTTGCGTATCTTCGCGTAGAGTTGATTCGGCCATTGGACACGACGAGGGATCAACATGCTGAGAGCTGCGCACTTAATTCTCCTCGCTGCGATCGTTGCGCTGGGGGCATGCGGCGACGACGACGCCTCGACGGACGCTTCGACGGGGACCGACGGCGCGCCCGTGGACACGCGTCGCGCCGACGCCTCGTCGTCCGACGTGGCGATGGACCTTTCCGACGGAGCGACTCTGGATGGGTTCGTCGGTGACAGCGGCGCCGGCGTCGGGCTCAGCGAGCGCTACCCGGGCGATGAAGGCATCTCGGGCGACCCGGCGGTGCTCTTCCACGATGACTTTGAGACCGGCTGGGGCCGTTGGGACGCTCCTGACGCGGACACTCGCTACCTGACGATTCGAGAGGGCCCCGAGGCGAACGCCGGCGAGGGTTATATGCGCTCCACGGTGACCACCGCCGACTTGCAGGAGACGATGTACATCTCGTCTCAGTCTCGCGTCGCCTTCGACCAGGTCGAGACCGTATTCTGGCGCTTCTATGCGCGCTTCCCGAATGTCGCGCCGAACCCGCATCACTGGGTGCGGATGGCGGCGGGTGACGATGGGTTCAACAGCTCCGGCCTCGCTAACACGGTACCCGGCGGCGGCGACGGATTCTGGTTCGACTTCGACGCATCCAACAACGACGAGTTCAACTTTTACGTCTACTGGCACGCGATGCGCTCCGGCCGCTGCAACGACGGCAGCACCACGCCGGGCTGCGCGGGAGACCAAGGGAGTGACTATCACTACGGCAACACGTTCCGCCCAGCCGGTCAGTCGGCCTATCCGCGGGACGAGTGGTTCTGCATCGAGATCGGCGCCGGCGCGAACACCGTCGGTGAACAAGACGGTTGGCTCGCCTACTACATCGACGACGTCGAAGTCGGACGGTACGCGTCCGGCGAGCCCGACGGCACCTGGCTGCGCGATCAGTTCCACGAAGGTGGCTGTGAGTTCTCGGCGTGCACGGACCCCGCGCCCTTCGAGGGCTTCAATTTTCGAACCGAGGCGGACGTGGGCTTCAAGGGGATCTTCATGGACGCTTACTACGAGCGCGATTCCTCGGCGCGAAAGCGCACCAGGCTTGAAGAACGGGGACTCACGGTCTCCGACGAACAGACGGTGTTCTACGACGACGTGGTCGTTGCCACCGAACGAATCGGCTGCCGCCGCTGACGGCGAGTGGTCCTACACACTCGCATCGTCGAGGGGCACTTCACCAGAACAAACGGGGAGCTCTTCGCTGCATTGAACCCCTAGGGAGACGACGACGTTGCCCCGTCATGGGCTCCGGCCTTTGGGAGGCTATGACTTCGGCGGCTCGCGGAGCAGGTCTGGAAAGATCGCATCAAATCGCCCCTCGTCATCTCCGTGGAACGAGCTGCGGAGCTTTCTTAGGGCATCATCCAGATCGACGGACTCGCGTAGTTGCAACTCCTGGGCGCGTGCCAGCTGCGTCAACGCGTGCTCGAGGTTCGCGGTCACTCCTTGTTCTCCGCGAGCGAACCATGTTGCAACCTCGTAGTGAAGAAACCCGACGGTTTCGTCTCCACCGCGACTGAGGGCTGCCTCGTAGAGGCCGTCGGCCATTTCATCCGCCGCTTCGTGCCCCAAGGACGCGGCGACGTTGAGCTACTGGAAGACCGCCAACTCGCCTTCTTCCTCTTCGGCCGCAAACGCAGCTCCGCAAAGGGTTTCGAGATCGCCTCCGGCGGCGAGCGCATAGAGTTCTTTCGACATGAGCGGGATAATACCCCGCTTCTACCTCTGTGCAAAACCATTGCCCGGGCAGGGTTGCGTAGGAGACGAACGAAAGTGCATGGCCGCGAAGGCTCACTTGGAGGTAGCCTTGGCGCGTACGAGGACGTCCTCATCACGTCGGAAGAGCCCTACGCTGCGCGAATTGCCGACATCGACATCGGAAGCGGCGACGTCGTCCAGCACATCACCTTCGAAGGGTTCGAGATCGGGCCGGCTCCCGGGATCGTGATCAAGATGGACGGGGGTCGGACCACGAACGAAAACGTGCATCACGTCACGTTCCGCAACAACATCATCCACGAGTCGGGCAGCAGCGATGTCGTCAAGATCAACGCCGGCTCCAACGAAATTCGCCTCGAATGGAACGTCCTCTATGGGCACAACGATGACACCGTCGACCTCAACAGCGTTGAGAACGTCTTCGTAGAAAACAACGTCTTCTTCGACCTCCTCGCAGAGCGACACCGAAACCTCTTGGTGATCAAGGACTCGACGCCGGTGGGCGCGCCGGACTTCTACGAAAGCACACGAAACGCCATCGTTCGCGGCAACGTGTTCTTCGGATGGCATGGAGGTGGCAACTCGGCGATGTTGGCCCTCGGCGAAGACAACGACCGCGACGCCTACGCCGTGCAACATGCGCTCGTCGAGAACAATGTGTTCATCGGCGATGGCGCTCTCGAAGGGTTTGTCGCGCCGATCTCGATGCGAGGTGTTCGTGGCGTCACGGTGCGGCACAACACCTTCACCGGCCCCTTCGCCGGCGCGCGCAGCTGGGGCTTCCTGGCGTGGGAGATCTCTGAACCGTCGAGGATCCTCACCGAAGATATCTTCATCTACAACAACGTGTGGGCGGGCGAAGGCGTTCGCGCGAGCCGCTTTTTAAAGTCCGATGACGAAGATGTCGGCGCCTTCGTACTGGACAACAATCTGTACTGGAACGGAGGAAGTGAGCTCCCCTTCGATGGCGATCAGGGGGTCATCGACGCACGCGAAGATAGCGCGGCTGTTCGACTCGACCCGGGGCTGCCACCCGTGGACGGCTCGTTGCTTTTGCCCATCTGGCAGCGGGGCGAGGGGCGCTTCGCCGATGGATCAACCGACATCTGCTCGCTTCGCGGGCGCTTGATCGATTCGTACGCCCAACCGACGGAGTCTTCAGCCGTCAGCGAGATGGGTCGAAGCGAGATTCCAAGTGGCGACGAGTTTCCGGTCAGCCATTCCTCTCGCACATGCAGAATCGTTGGACCCTCGAAGCTCGTGATGCGAGCTCGAGCACGGCCAAAAGCACACTCAGCTATCGACTAAAGTGGTGGGCCATTCTGTTCGCCCCCTTCATCGGCATGATGTTGAAAAAGACGGTGAAGCCGCTTCTCGCCCCGTTTCGCGAGACCGTGGAGGCCCGGCATTAGGCAGCTTTAAGTTCGGCGCCGAGATACCTGACGCAGATGGTTTGATTGGGAGAGGCCCCGATCGGCGACGGCGCCGGCGAGCTCAGTATGCGGCGGTGAATCGCATACGGTGGTGCTTGGGTCGCTCGGCCTCGTCAAGGAGCGCAACCGCAAGGTCTACCATCGAGATCCTCGAGGTACCTTCGCTGTCGAGCAGCAGTTCGTCGGTCCCCAGCCGGTAGTCGAGCCACGGATCATGTCTAATCTGTTTCCCGTTGACTGATAATCCTGTTTTTAGAAACATGACTGTTGAGCACAGGTCGACAGTAGGGGTGATGATGAAGATGTTGATGTTCGGTGCGATGCCGGTGTTCGTGGCGGTCGTTGAGAAGCGTGGGTTTTCGGCGGCAGGTCCCGCGCTTGGGATTTCGAAATCGGCGGTGAGCAAGCGCATCAATCAGCTTGAGGCGCACCTCGGCGTTCGCTTGCTGCACTGCACGACTCGCAAGCTCAGTCTCACGGAAGCCGGGGAGCGGTATTTCGAGCATGCAGTGCAGGCGATGACCGCGGCTGGCCAAACCGAAGATGCGGTCATGGAGTTGCAAGGCGAGCCACAGGGGAAACTGAGAATCAGTAGTCCAATGCCGTTTGCACGTGGCACCGCTGATCTCGAAGTTCTTGAAGCGCTATCCCAAGCTCGACATCGACCTGCTGATGGACGACCGAGCCGTGGATCTCGTCGCGCTCGGACTCGATGTGGCCATCCGATCTTGCCGGCCTGGCAACTTGCCGGCGTCGTCGCTCGTGGCTCGCAAGCTGGCGCCGCTGCGCCAAGTCTTATGCGCGTCCCCTGACTATATCGATGTCCACGGTCTACCGGGCACACCCGCCGAGCTAGCCAAACACAACTGTGTGCTCTTCAGCCTCTCCAGCGATGCGAACGAGTGGACGTTGGTCGCTGGCGACGTTACTGAAATTGTTTCCGTGTCGGGTAACTACAAGGTCAACAATAGCGAGGCGTTACTCGAGGCACTCCGCGAAGGGATCGGCATTGGTCGGCTGCCAACGTTTGTTGCAGGTCCTGACTTAAAGACGGGACGCTTGGTGCAGGTCTGTGAATCCCACCACATCCCCGATCACATGTTCTACGCTGTCTTTCCAGAGCGGGAGTACATGCCCGCGAAAGTGCGAACGTTCCTGGATTTCGCCATCGAGCACTTCGGCGGTGATCAGCCCTATTGGGATGCGTAGGCTGAACTCAGCGATGCGGGGTGCCCGGGTCGATGGAACGCTGATGGACGACCGTTGCCGCGAACCACTAGCGGAGTCGGGATATGGCTGGCAAAAGGAGCGAGCATGCGCGAAATGAAATCAACACCCCATGAACAAGAGGCGCTTTTTGGCGGAGTCGGAACAGTCGCTGTGTGGGACCTCCTAGGCCGGCTCAGTGCCCCCCCTTTTTCCGCCGTGCTGAGTTGCGAACTCGAGCCGATGGGCGTCGTTGGCAAACACCTTCAGCAGCGAGACCCGGAGATCCTCATCGGACTTGGCGGCGATGGAGAGGCGGAGGTGGATGGCGCGGCGCATCCCCTCGTCACGGGTGCTGTGATCTACCTCGCACATGGGCAAACGCTGAGCATACGCAATCGCTCCGGCGCAGAGCCGCTTCGCTATATGATCATCAAGGCGCAGAGCTTGGCGGTGCCGTGACCCACATGAAGGCCGGGTAGCGAGGGGGACCGAGTCTGTGGTGTTTCCATGGATTTCGCGCGAGGATGCGCCATGGCCCATGAACGCGTCGCTCACGATCCGCTTGCGCCCAAGGCACGTGAGACTCTGCTCCGAGAGAAGCGACCACAGCGCGCGTTGCCGGTTCACACCGGCCGACAGCACCGTAAGCTGCCTATCCTTGGCGCGCGACCCATCGATGAGCAGCACAAACCCATCTACGCCGTTTGGGAGGTCACTCTTGCCTGTGATCTCGCTTGCCGACACTGCGGTTCGCGCGCCGGTAAAGCTCGACCCGACGAACTGACGACGGAGGAATGTCTCGACTTGGTTCGGCAGATGACGGAGCTCGGCGTGAAAGAAGTTTCGCTGATCGGCGGCGAAGCCTACCTAAGGCCCGACTGGCTCACGCTCATCGAAGCGATCCGAGACCACGGTATGATCACCAACATGACCACGGGTGGACGCGGCGTGACGGCGGAGATGGCCCGAGCGGCAAAGGCGGCGGGGCTCCAGGCGGTCAGCGTGAGCATCGACGGCGACGAAGAGGTGCATGACCGCCTGCGCTCGGCCAAGGGCAGCTACGCCTCGGCGCAGAAGACGATGCAGCACATGGTGGACGCGGGCATTCGTCTGTCTACGAACACGCAGATCAACCGCTTGTCGATGCCTACGCTTCACCACGTCCTCGACATGATGATCGAAAAAGGATCAAAGGCCTGGCAGCTGCAGCTCACCGTCGCGATGGGACGCGCCGTCGACGAGCCGGAGGTGCTGCTGCAGCCCTACGATTTGGTCGAGCTCTTTCCGCTGCTCGGCGAGCTCAAAGACCGCTGCACTGAGAACGGCATCGCGCTGTGGCCCGGAAACAACATCGGCTACTTCGGCCCCCTTGAGCGCAAGCTTCGTGGTGGCGCACCTCGAGGTGAGATGGCTTCGTGCACCGCAGGCCGTTATGTCCTCGGTATCGAGGCCGACGGCGCTATCAAAGGCTGCCCGTCGCTTCCCACGAAGGACTGGGTGGGCGGCACCGTTCGCGAGCACACCCTCAAAGAGATCTGGGAAGGCACGGAGCCGCTGCGTTTTACCCGCGACCGCACGGTGGACGATCTCTGGGGCTTCTGTCGCGATTGCTACTACGCCGACGTCTGCAAGGCGGGCTGCACGTGGACCTCGTCGGTGCTCTTCGGAAAGCCGGGCAACAACCCCTATTGCCATCACCGTTCCCTTGAGCTCAAGAAGCAAGGCAAGCGCGAGCGTGTCGTTAAAGCGGAGGCGGCGCCAAACCTGCCATTTGATGCCGGCAAGTTTGAGTTGGTCTTGGAAGACTGGCCCATTTCGGGCGATCCGCAGTAGACTCGCTCTATGATCACCGTCGTTTCCTGCGCTGGGTGTGAGCGCTTCGTCCGCGCGTCCGATAGTGAGTGCCCTTTCTGCGGCACGGAACGCAACGCGCGCTCCCTAACACTGCGGCGTCCACACGTCGCACGTGTCGCCATGGTTGCGATGGCCCTTGCCGGTGGCTGCGGAGGTACGGCACCTGTTTACGGGGGGCCGCCTCCAGAGACCGCTCCGCCCAGCGACGAAGAGAGCGACTCAACGTCCGAGGACGTCGAGGCGGAAGACGAGGCGGAAGAGGGGGCGGAAGAGGGGATCGAGTCCGGCGCTCCGGCGCCTATTTATGGTGCTGCCCCACCACAGGAATAGTCACGACGGATGGCTCGGCGAGAGCGCCGCTCACGGTCCTGTCGGCT
>JBLHKB010000374.1:0-7138 GCA_047619315.1 Polyangiales bacterium | reverse complement strand
TGCAAAGGACCTTGGGGCCTCGCGAAGCAGCACGATGAGCGAAAAGCGATCCATGGTCGCAAGCCTGACGCACGTGGCGCCTGAACAGATTCTGCGGCCTGACGAAGCCGACCATCGTGTCGATCTTTACGCGAGCGGCGCCGTTCTGTACCAACTCCTGGCTGGCGCTCCTCCATTCAGCGGCAACACGCTCGCGGAGCTCGGGGCGGCGATCATGGAAGAGACACCACGCTCTTTGCTGCACTACTCAGAGACGCTTCCAGCTCAAGTGGACGTGGTCATTGCGCAAGCGCTGGCCAAAGACCCCGAGTACCGCTTCGACAGCGCCCACGCGATGATGCGGGCGCTTGAAGATGCCACCGGTCGAGTCACCACCGCTCCCGGAACTTAGCGGTCGCTCGTCGATGGCACCACCGCGCGTACCCGCGGAGGCCATGAGCCTGGTGGCGGGTTGATGGCGTCGAAGAGTTGACCCAAGCTTGCTGTCATGAAGAACACGTCTGAGTCGCTACGAGCCCTGCTTGCGAAGGCACACCCGTTTGTCTTGGCTGGAGTGATGGCCTGCGGGTCGTCCGCTGCGCCCATTCAGCACAGCGGTGATCGCACTGAAACGACCGAAGCGACCGAAGCGACCACCGAGACCTCAACCGCCGAGACGCCCGTTGACCCCTGGGTGGCCATGACCGGCGAGGCGCTTCGCGACTACGTCGAGGCTGGAGCGATGGCCGGGCTCAGCGAAGTTCAGGACGGCGCTACCGCAGCAGCTCTTGACGCGTGGCTCGCCGCGCCCGAGTCGGCACCCAGCATTGGAGGCCGCGCGAGCGAACGCCTCTCGGAGCTGGCCGCCGTCGCTGTGGCGAAGGGTGACTTCGATCGCGGTGAGGGAATCATTCGCCTCGTTCGGGCCAAGGCCGCCAACCGCAACCAAGCCTTCATGGGCAACACGCTGCTCTCTGAAATCGCGCGGCGACGCAATGACGCCGACCCTCGCGAGGCTATCGCGAGTGTCTTCCGCGAGCTGCCGAGCACGCGTCTTGGTTCATCGACGGTCATCTTTCAGATCTTCCAGGGGCAGGAGCAGCTCGACGCGCAGCTTGGACAAATCCATCAGCAGCTCGTCTCTCTCGATACGGCCTCAGGCGCGCTCTACTTTGAGCAGATTCTTCCTGGCATCGTTGCGAACCGAGAGCACTTTTTGGCCGCCATCGAGATCGTCGGGACCGAGCATGAGAGCCAGCGCCCTCCCAGTGAGTACGCTTTCTCGACCGTAGATCTGACCCGCGCTCGCGACGCCAATACGGTGAATGTGGCGGTTTGGGATGTGGGCACGAACATCGAGCTGTTCTCGGAGCAGCTCTACACAAATGAGAACGAGCAGGAGAACCAAGAGGACGATGACGGCAATGGTCTCGTCGACGACATTCATGGTGTGGTCCAAGACACCGGCGATTACACCCATCAGGCGCTGCTCTTTCAGCCGTCGCAAGAAACACTCACGCAGTACACGCCTTTCCTTCAAGGCATCATGGACCTTCGCGCGGGACTCGCGACAAGCGAGCCAGCTCAGCGGGTTTTGAACTTGATGCGCGGCGCGACGAGCCAAGAGGCTCTTGAAGATCTCAACACGAACCTCAGCGCCGTGGGCGAGTGGGCTCACGGGACGCACGTTGCGGGCATCATGCTCGCCGGGGTTCCTCAGGCACGCCTCTCTGTGTTCCGTAGCGCTTGGGCCGGCGAGGCTCGGCTCTACCACCACCGCGGACCCACCGATGAGGAGCTTGGTGCCGAGCGCGCCAACGTCGAGCAAATCGCTGCGTACATCAACGCCCACGGTGTCAAAGTCGTCAACGCGAGCCTTGGGTTTAGTCTTGATTACGTGGCCAACGAGCTTCGCCACGAGAGCGAGACCTACAGCAACAACGAGGAGGTCATGGCCCGAGCACACATCGTTCAGGCTCACCGGGGTGCGACCTGGGAGCGCGTTTTCGAGCTCTGTCCCAACACGCTTTTCGTGGTGGCCGCGGGCAACAGCAACCAAGACGTCATTGAGTACGGCGTCGTCCCTGCGAGCACGGAGCGTGACAACGTCCTCGTTGTTGGCGCCGTCGACACCTACGGGCAGTGGGCGACGTTTACTAACTCAAACCCGAATCGCGTACGTGTCTTCGACTTTGGCGTCAGCGTGCCGAGCCTGATCCCCGACGGCAGCACCGTGCCGCTCTCGGGAACGTCCATGGCGTCGCCGAACGTCGCAAACCTGGCAGCGAAGCTCTACTCGCTCGATGCCAACCTCACACCACAAGCGGCCATCGAGATCATTCACGAGACCGCGGACCCTATCGCTGAGCCCTTCAACGGTCGCATCGCCAACGAAGCTGCCGCGATTCGTCAGCTACGCAGGACCCGGCGCTCGCGCCGCTGAGCCGACATCATGAGTACAAACCTCAACGACGTTCACGACACCTTTGAACTCATCGACGATTGGTCGGATCGCTACGCGTTTCTCATCGAGATGGGCCGCGAGCTCCCGCCCTACCCCGAAGAGTTGCGAGATAAAGCTCACAAAGTGAAGGGCTGCCTCAGCCAAGTCTGGCTCGCCGCGGAAACACGCGACGGGCACATGTACTTTCAAGCGGACAGCGACGCGCATATCGTCAAAGGCCTTGTCGCGCTGGTTCGTTTAGCCTTCGAGGGCAAGACACCGAGCGAGGTGACCGACTTCGACATGGATGCGCTGCTCTCGAAGCTGGGTCTCGACAAGCATCTGACCCCGGGGCGGAGCAATGGGCTGCATTCGATGATCAAGCGGATTCGGGCTTACGCGGCGGCGTAAACGCTTACTGTAGGCGCCCCACCGTTTCGGAAGAGACGGCCTCGACGGCTGCGCTTTCAGCCCAGGAGCTTCGCGGCTTCGACGGCACCGTAGGTGAGGATTCCGTCCGCGCCCGCTCGTTTGAAGGACATGAGGCTCTCGAGGAGGACGCGCTCCCAATCAAGCCAGCCATGGTCTGCGGCGCCACGTAGCATCGCGTACTCGCCGCTGACTTGGTACGCAAAAGTGGGCACCTGGAAGGTCTCGTGAACGCGACGGACGATGTCGAGGTAGGGCATGCCGGGTTTGACCATGACCATGTCGGCGCCTTCGGCGATGTCGAGTCCCACTTCGTGGAGCGCCTCATCTCCGTTTGCTGGGTCCATTTGATAGGTGCGCTTGTCGCCCTTGCCGAGTTGCCCTGCAGAGCCGACGGCATCGCGGAACGGTCCGTAGAACGCGCTCGCGTACTTGGCCGCGTAGGACATGATGCGGACGTTGTCGTGGCCGTTTTCGTCGAGGGCATCGCGAATCGCGCCGATGCGCCCATCCATCATGTCCGACGGTGCGATGACGTCACATCCGGCGGCGGCCTGGTTCAGCGACTGCTGCACGAGGGCGTCCACGCTCTCATCGTTGACGACGTAGTCGTCCTTCACGAGGCCGTCTTGGCCGTGGGTGGTGAATGGATCGAGGGCGACATCGCAGATGATGCCCAGGTTGGACGTCGCGGCCTTGATGGCGCGGACGGCTTCACAAACAAGGTTGTCCGGATTCCAGGCTTCGTCGGCTGTGTCGGACTTCTTTTCAAGGGGCACAACGGGAAATAAGGCCAGCGCAGGGATACCGAGGGCCTCCGCTTCTTTCGCCGCGGCGACTAAGAGATCGATGCTCAGGCGCTCAACGCCGGGCATGGACGAGATCGCCTCACGCGAATCATCGCCCTCATGAACGAAGACAGGCCAGATGAGATCATCGACGCTCAGGTGATTCTCACGGACGAGGCGACGGGACCAGTCATCGCGGCGAAGGCGCCGCATTCGGGTGCGAGGAAATGCGCTCATGGCAGGAGCTTTGCACGCTCTGCGGGAGGATTCGAGGCCCCTGATGAAGCGGCGGTGCTAAGCTGCGGCATGGCCAACTCAGCGTCAGGCGTCACCGTCATCACCGGAGCGGCCAGTGGGTTTGGGCGAGAGTTCGCGCGGCGACTTGCAGCGCAGGGGGCCACTCTCGCGCTTTGGGATGTCGATAGAGCGGGCCTCGCGGAGACGGCGTCCCTCGTCCAGGCCACTCGCAACCAGACGTTCATCGTCGACGTGAGAGACGCTGCAGCGGTCGCCGCGACAGCAGAGGCCACACGGAGCACGCTTGGTCCCGTCGCTCACGTCATCAACTCTGCGGGCATCCTCCGCGTCGGCTCCGCCGAGCAGAGCGGCGCTGAAGCCGCACGCTTGATGATGGACGTCAACTACATGGGCAGCGTGAACGTCGCGCTCGCGCTCTTGCCTCAGCTGCAGGCTGCGAAGGGTAAGAGTTCGCTGCTCTTTATCGCGAGCGTGGCGGGCCTTCGGGGCTTCCCTGAACTCGCTGGCTACTGCGCAAGTAAGTTCGCCGTTGTCGGATACTCCCAAGCCCTTCGCGAAGAGCTCTACGGAAGCGGCGTCCAAGTCCAGGTGCTCTGTCCACCGGCGGGGGACACGCCCATGTTCCGCAACATCGAAAACAAGCCGGCCATACTTAAGATGTCGACGGTCTGTACCGCGGAAGAGATCGTCGATGCGGCCCTCAAGGGCATGGCTCGCGATGAGTGGCTCATCCTCGTCGACGCGAAGAGCAAGGTTGTGCGACGCGTGGATGGACTCTTGCCGGGGCTCGTCGACCGCATTGTTCGTATCGCGAAGTAAGACGGATCGAAAAAAGCGACCCCGAAAGGTCGCTCTTCTTCTCGTCGCTCTTGGGAGCTACTCGGCGGAGTCGGCGGCGGGCGCGGCTTCGGCTGCTTCGGCGGGCGCGGCTGCTTCGCCTTCTTCGCCAGGCGCTGCGGCCTTCTTCTTGCCGTATCGCTTCTTGAAGCGCTCGACGCGTCCCTCGGTGTCCATGACCTTCTCTTTTCCGGTGTAGAAAGGATGGCTGAACGCGCTGATGTCGACCTTGATGACGTAATGCTCGACGCCGTCGATCTCGCGGGTCTCGCGGGACTTCATGGTGGACTTGCTGATTACTTCAAACTCGGCGTCAACGAAGACGACGGGATGGCAGACTGGATGGATATCGGGCTTCATAGGGGTTTTCCTCGTCTTTCCGCGGCTTTTTTACGCGGTGGAGCGGGCCTTATGTCCCGAATGATACAGGGCGTCAACCGCCCGCTAACGGAGAATGGGTGCGCCACCGGAGCCCACCATCTCGCCGAGAGGGCTCGGGTCCTGAGAGTCCCCAAGACTCACGCCCTGTGGGGAGGAGACGTCGATGTCGCCCACCCATGGATTGTGGACTTCAGTGCCCGGCATCGAGGGGTTGGATGGGCTGCTCATCTGCGAACGAGTCTGCCGTGAAGCGTCCGCGCGCGATCGTCTGGAAGAGCGAGGCGCTCTCTCGACGGACGTCTCAAACGAGCGAGGCGAAAACTCATCGTGCTCACTGATGCCCAGCGTGTACTCGGGGCGCTGCGTCTCGACGACGCTCGCGACGAAGATCTCGTAGCGACCCGCGGCGAACGCCTGGTCGATGATGGGATTCATTCCCTCGGCGTCATCGTTGCAGTAGAGGGCGCCACTCGGTGAACGAACCACCAAACTCGTGTTGGTTTCACCGTGGACGAACACGCGGAGTCGCGAGAAGTCGGCTTGGAGCATGAGGACGAGCCGGGGACTTTCAGCGATGTAGCCGACACACTCCGCCGAGAGCGCGTGGGCATCGTTATCGCCGCCAGCGAACCCCTTGGCGCTCCACAAGCGTGGCGCGAAGCCGGGCAAGAAAAAGATCGCCTGGTCGTCGATGGGCGCGTCCAGGCCAAGAGGAGGTGCCGGCACGGATGGCGCACTGGCCACGACCTCGCTTGCGGGAACCAACGCCTCGCCGATCATGGCCGAAGCGCCTTCGACGGCACTCGACGTGGACGGCTTTAGAATCATGTAGAGCAGCGGTGCCGTGACCGCTGCGGAACCGATGAACACGAGAGAAAGAACCAACGCCCACCTGACGCGTGAGTATTCGCGTGCGGGCGCGGGTGCGGGTGCAGGTGCGGGCGTGAACTTCGAAGGAGTGGCGGCAAATGACGTGGTCGCCACCGGCGGCGCGAGCACCGGTCCGGGACCTTCAAAGGACGAAGAGAAGGAGGCGAGCGCAGGAACCGTGTCCAACGAAGGCGCGGAGGCGGCCACCATGGCGGGTGAAGGAGGTCGCGCTAGAAACTGCCCCGTCTGCTTGAGCCGCGCGAGCGTCTCCGCTTGGGCGGGCCCTGTGTCTTGCGACGTCGCGAAAAGCATCGGGTCGAGCTCCGTCGGATTGTCGTCCCAGCTTCGACTAGCCTCCTTCGCATCCGCCTCGATGGCGGCCCGAATATCGGACACGAGCTCGACGATTTGCTCTCCCGCGATGAGCTTGACCAGGTCCCGTAAGTCTTCGGTTCGTACATGCTCTTCGATGGCGCGGCGAAGGGCCTCCGCGAACTCCAGGGCACTTTGAAAGCGATGAGCTGGGTCTCGTTGAAGCGCCGTGTGGACGACGGCGGCGAGGCGTTCCGGGATCTCCGGACGAAGCGTCCGCGGATCGGGGATATCAGTGCCGAGTAGGGCTTGGATCGTCTCCGACATCGACTTCCCTTTGAAGAGTCGCCGATGCGTGAGCGATTCCCAAAGGACGATGCCAAGTGCGAAGACATCGCTTCGTGCATCGAGAGCATCCCCTCGCGCCTGCTCCGGTGAGCAGTAGGCGAGCTTGCCTTTGATGTTGCGACCCTTGGTCTTCGTGATCCGTTCCAGCGCGTGGGCCACGCCGAAGTCAGTGATTCGCGAGGCCCCATCGATTCCGACGAGAATATTCTGCGGACTCACGTCGCGATGGACGATGTGCAGAGGCTCTCCGAGAGCCGAAGTCGCCTCGTGCGCGTCGTGCAAGCCGCGCGCCGCTTGCTGAATGATCTCCACCACGGCGGGGATTGGGAGCACGCGCCCCTGCTTGATGCAGCCTCGCAATATCTCCGCCAACGACGAGCCGATGACCAGGTCCATCACGAGAAAGAGAGTGCCGTCTTCGGCTTCGCCAAGGTCCAAGGTGGCGACGACATACGGAGACCGAATGTTGGCGCTCAGACGAGCTTCATCGAGG
>JBLHKB010000373.1:0-7166 GCA_047619315.1 Polyangiales bacterium | reverse complement strand
GTGTTGTTGCGGAACCCCCGCTTTGCTCAAATCTATACGCCGCGCTTTTCGCCCGACGGTCAAACCGTCGCCATCAGTCGCTGGACGCGTGGCGGCTACCGCGACATTCAGCTCGTCGATGTGGCAAGCGGCCGCGTTCGCGCCATCACCCGGGACCGCGCGATGGACACGGGCCCAAGCTGGACGCCTGATGGGCGGCAGCTCTACTTCGCGTCCGACCGGACGGGCATCACGAATATCTACCGCTTCACGGTGGCGACGGGAGATCTGGAGCAGGTCACGAACGTGGTGAGCGGCGCGTTCTCGCCCTCGGTGTCACCTGACGGGGAGCGAATCGCCTACCTCGGATACACAAGCTACGGCTGGGACGTCTGGCAGCTTGAACTTGAGGGTGTGGAGGCACGCCCGGCGCCCTTCGCGACCACGGAGCGAGGTGGACCTCCTCCGGACGGAGAGCTGTCTCGGCCTGCGCGCCGCTACCAAGCGTGGCGGACTCTTTGGCCAAGGGCGTACTTGCTCGACTATCAGTCCACGGCGCTGGGCTTCGGCTTTGGGGTCAGTCTTGCTCAGACGGACATCGCGGGGCACTACCAGTACAGCCTACGCGTGGGGGTGGGTCTCGAGACGGGCTACGTCGATGTAGATGGTGCCTTCGTATTTGGTCGCCTGCCCACCCCGATTCGAATCGGAGGCTTTCGGCGCATCACCCAGCGTGGAGGATTGGAAGTCGGCGGAGAACGACAAACTTGGATCGAAGAAGCGATCGGTGCCGACGTGGGCATCTCGTATTCGCTGCCTCGCATGCTCCACGACGAGACGATCTTCGCGGGATATTCGCTTTCGTGGTTGCGGCAGCACGAACCGTTCGGAGGCCGCATCGACCCCAACACGCCGCCGCCAATCTTTCCAACGACGGGACGCGTGGCGACGCTGCGCTTCGGCTGGCGGTACTCGGACGTGCGAACCCGACTCTACGACATGACACCGAGCGCAGGCCGCGGGATCACCGTTGACGTCAACGCCTCACACCCCTCGATCGGGAGTGCGTTCCGTTCGCTGTCCTTACGCTGGAGCTGGCGTCGCTACGTTGCGGCACCTTGGGGTCGCAATCACTCGTTTGCGTTTCGCTACGGTGGCGGCATCAGCGGTGGAGACTTCGGGCGTCGAGGGGTCTTCACCAGTGGCGGGTTCCCCGAAGCACCGATCATCGACGGCTTTATCAATGGCACATCCCTTGGTGGTGCGGCGCTACGCGGGTATCCGGCGGCGAGTCGTGCGGGGACGCAGACGCACCTACTTCAGGCGGAATATCACCTGCCTCTCGTGCGCATCATGGCCGGGCCCGCCACCCTTCCCGTCTACATTCGCCGGCTCCATGCGGCGCTCTTCGTGGATGCCGGGAACGCGTTCTTTGGACGCCTGAAGCCAGACGAGTTTCGCGTCGGGGTCGGCGCCGAGCTCTACACAGACCTGCAGCTGGGGTATGTGCTTTCGTTTCGGGTTCGTCTGGGGATCGCGTACGGCCTCATGGATGAAGGCGGCGTTCAGGGGTACCTGCACCTTGGTTCACCCTTCTAGGCAAACGCCCGGTGAACAGTTCACGGCGGTCGTGAGAGACACGGCTCGTACCCACTACAATTCACTCGACAATGTCCGACGCCCCCTCTTGTGCTCGTGCCGCTTTGGGCGATGAGCAGGGCCGTCGGGGTCTTTTTCATCCTGAGCTTTCAGGATGAAAAAGCAGCGGTCTAGACGGCGAGGATGTCTTTTTCTTTGGCAGCGACGACGTCGTCGATGGAGCTGTTGCCAGCTTGGACGATCTCTTCCATTTCCTTCTTCGCTCGGTCGACTTCGTCCTTGCCGGCTTCTTTGTCCTTCTCGAGGGCGTCGAGAAGGTCCTTGGTGTCGTGACGTGCTTTACGAATGGAGACCTTGGCGTCTTCGCCTTTGGCGCGAGCGACCTTCGTCAGGTCTTTGCGTCGGTCTTCAGTGAGCGGCGGCAGTGGGATGCGAATGACCTCGCCATCGTTCGATGGGTTGAGCCCGAGGGGAGCGCTCATGATGGCCTTCTCGACGTCGCCCATGACGGTTCGGTCGAAGACCTTCACGAGAAGCATGCGGGCTTCGGGCACAGAGATGGAGGCGACCTGTTTGAGCGGCGTCGGGGTGCCGTAATAGTTCACACGAACCGAGTCGAGGAGGTCTGGGTTGGCACGGCCGGTGCGGACTTTCGCCAGTTCTCGCCGAAGCGACTCGTTGGCTTTGCCGATTGAAGCCTCAAGATCTTCGAGTGTTTCTTTGATCATTCTAAGTTCTCCAGTTCTCGTTCAGGGCGCGCCGAAGACTACTATTCCCCGTCTTCGGTGACCAGCGTACCAACATCTTCGCCGGAAACCACTCGCATGATGTTCCCACGCTCGTGCAGCGCAAAGACGCGAATCGGCAGACCATTGTCGCGGCAGAGGGTGACGGCGGTCTGATCCATGACGCCGACGCGATCCGCGAGGAAGGTGTCGTAGCTGAGGCGCCGGTACATGGTGGCGTCTTCGTGCTTGACCGGGTCTTTGTTGTAGATGCCGCTGACCTTGGTGGCCTTGCAGAGCGCGCCAGCGTTGATCTCCATGGCGCGGAGAGCTGCCGCCGTGTCCGTGGAAAAGTAGGGATTTCCAGTGCCCGCGACGAAGATGACGATGCGGCCCTTTTCAAGGTGGCGTACCGCTCGACGCCGAATATAAGGCTCGGCGACTTGGCGAATCTCAAGCGCGCTGACAAGTCGCGTCTGCACGTTCATCTTCTCGAGCCCATCCTGGAGGGCGATGCCGTTGATCACGGTGGCGAGCATACCCATGTGATCGGCGGAGGCGCGGTCCATGCCTTGAGCGTTGCCTTTGAGGCCGCGGAAGATGTTGCCTCCGCCGATGACGATGCCGATCTCTGTTCCGAGAGCGTGCACTTCTGCGATCTCCTCGCAGATCGCGGTCATCGTGGCGGGATCGACGCCGAAGCCACCGGTCTTGCCACAGAGGGCCTCGCCCGAAAGTTTGAGGAGTACTCGCTTGATCGGTTCGTCGGCCATGCGCGCTTCATAGCAGCTTTTCGGCGCGCACCGGGGGCTTTCGAGATGTCCACGCTCGGAGAGGTCGTCGAGCTTGGTTTTGCCTCAAAAAATCCAGCGCGCGGCGGTGCCACGTCGGACAAAACGCATACTGCTCAGGCCTCGTGTGCAGCGACCTCTTCCGAAGAGAGGCCGCCGCTCCTAGGTTTCTTCGAAGGGGATCGTGTCCAAAATGTGCTCGATGGCAGCGAGACGAGCGACGGACTTGTCGTTGGCGTCTAGAATCGTCCAGCTCGCGTCTGGACGGTCCGTGGCTTCGAACATGCGCTGCTTGTAGCTGGTGTAGTCGTTCCACAGCTCCTGCGCGCGGGCGTCCACAGGGGTGAGCTTCCATCGTTTGCGCGGGTCGCTGCGAATCTCGTCAAAACGCCGAGCTTGCTCCTTTTTGGTGATGGAGAAGTAGAACTTGATGAGACGGATCCCTGACTCCACGAGCATGCGCTCAAAGTCGTTCACCTGATTCATGAACGTGGCGTATTCGGCCTGCGTACAGAACTCGTTGACGGGCTCGACGACTGCGCGATTGTACCAGCTGCGATCGAAGAAGGCGATTTCACCGGGACGTGGCAAGCGCTCGACGTAGCGCTGAAAGTACCACTGACGAGCCTCGTCGGAGGTGGGCTTGTCGAGGGCGACGACTCGAAACTGACGTGGGTTGAGGTGGGCTGTGATCCGGCGGATGGCCCCGCCCTTCCCCGCCGAGTCGCGCCCCTCGAAGAGAACAACAACGCGCTCTCCCTTCGCTACCACCCAAGACTGGAGCTTGATGAGCTCGGCTTGGCGCTCCCGGAGACGGAGTTCGTTGTTGGTGAGCCGGATCACCGAGGCGAGGTTCACTTTGGGCTTTGCAAAGAGGAGCTTGAGTCCAAGAGGCGTGTTGAGAAGTTCGACGTCGCTGTCGCTGAGTGGCTCAGACATCGATCTGCCTTACCTGTCGGTGATAACGTCCGATGATATTCGGATCTGGGAGAACGGTCGTTTGAGCGTGCTCTTTCCCGGGGTAGTCGAAACGCGACAGCACGTAGCGGACGCTCTCGAGCCGAGCCTTCTTCTTGTTGTTGCCGCGGACGATGATCCAGGGACTGAAGCTGGTGTGCGTGAGCGAGAACATTTGCTCTTTGTACTTTGTGTAGTCTTCCCAGAGTTCTTGCCCGCGTTCATCCACGGCGCTGTATTTCCACCGCTTTAGAGGGCTCTCAAGACGCGCCGCGAAGCGTTTCTTTTGCTCCTTTTGAGCGATCGAAAACCAGAACTTCGTGAGGTGAACTCCATCCTGGTGGAGCATGTGTTCAAACTCGGGGACTTGAACCATGAACTGCCGGTACTGCGCATCGTCGCAGAAGCCCATGACAGGCTCAACGACGGCGCGGTTGTACCAGCTGCGATCGAAGAACACGATCTCGCCCGGGTTGGGCAGCTCCTTGATGTAGCGACGAAAGTACCACTGCCCTCGCTCTACGTCGGTCGGCTTTGCGAGAGCGACAACGCGCGCGGCGCGCGGATTTAGGTGCTCCATGAATCGACGTATGGCCCCTCCTTTGCCTGCCGCGTCACGCCCTTCAAAGATGATCGCGACGCGCAGCTTCTTTTCGATCACGTGCTGCTGTAGGTCCACGAGCTGTGCCTGAAGGTGGCGGATCTGCTCTTCGTACTGGACGCGAAAAACGTGTTTTTGCGTGGGCACTCCGGCTGCCTTGGCAACATGGAGTAAATCCTTTCGGGTCTTCAATCCTTCGAGTTCACTTCGACTCAGCATCTGCGCTCCTTTCCATCGATGATGCGGTCTTGCCGAAGAGCAACGCGAGGCAATTCGTTGCCAGCGCAAACTATGCGCAACAACGCAAAAACGGGACGTGAATTCTCTTGGCGGAGGTGAAAGTCCGCGCAAACCGAGAGCGCCGAATCGGTGATATCGTCGATCTATGATCTGCCGCGGTGCTCTTTTGTGCAGCCTCCTCTTCGGCTGTGGAGCGGCTGTGAACACGCCAGCGCCGGCGGAGATCCGTGCGACCAACGCATCAGCTCGCGGCAGTCGTTCCTCCAACACCTACGCCGATGACCTGCGGTGTATCCCATTCGACTTTGCGGTGGAGGGTGACGAACAAGGGTGTAGCGAAGGTTCGCTCGCTGTCGTCGCCTCTCGCCGCCCGCATCTGTGAGCATCCAAGCCGAACCGTCTGAACACGAACGCTCCTTGGGCTGTCGACCGCCCGGTATCCCCCGTGAGTGAGCATCAGCGCCGCCGTTTAAATCAAAACAGCCAAGAGCAAACGCTCTTGGCTGGTTCAAATCGCGAGGAGAGAACTAAGCGGAGGCGATAGTCTTGGCGACTTCAGCCGCGAAGTCTTCCGTCTTCTTGACGATGCCTTCACCGAGCTCGTAACGAGCGAAGCGGCGGATGTTGAGCTTCTCACCGAGCTTGGCGCTGAGGCCGTCAAGCGTGTCGGAGATGCTCTTCTTGTCGTCGCTCATGATGAAGATCTGATCGACGAGACAGACGTCGCGCTTCCACTTGGCAAGCTTGCCTTCAATGATCTTCTCGATGGCTGCAGCAGGCTTCTCTTTGCCTGTCTCTTTGGCTTCTTCGGCGAGCTGGCCTTTGAAGATATCGATCTGGCTGGCGATGAGTTCAGCGGAAAGCTCCGTGTCGCGCGTCACTTCCGGCTTCTCCGATGCGATGTGCATGGAGAGCTCTTCAACGAACTGCTTGAAGTCTTCATTGCGAGCAACGAAGTCTGTCTGGCAGTTCACCTCGACGAGGACGCCAACCTTGGCACCCGCGTGGATGTAGGAGTGGACGAGGCCTTCGGCAGCGATAGCGCCAGCCTTCTTGGCAACCTTGGCGAGACCCTTTTTCTGGATCAGCGCGACGGCCTTCTCTTCGTCACCGCCGGCTTCGACGAGGGTGTTCTTGCAGTCCATCATGCCGGCGCCGGTGCGCTGACGAAGGGACTTTACTTGCATTGGAGTTACTGTGGTCATGATCTTATCTCAGTTTCGCTAGAGCTAGTTGGAGCGAGGAGCTCGCTTGCGCTGGAAGTCGACCTTGACGTCAGGGCCTGATGGAGCACCTGCTGTGCCTGCGCCTGGGCCGGACGCCTGCTCACGGGCGTAGTCGCGACGACGGCTCGCGCCTTCGATGCATGCATCGGCGATGCGGCTCGTGACGAGCTTGATGGACCGGATGGCGTCGTCGTTGCCGGGGATGATGAAGTCGACGAGCTCTGGGTCGCAGTTCGTGTCCGTCAACGCGACGATTGGGATGTGAAGCTTGCGGCCTTCCTTCACCGCGATGTGCTCGTGGTTCGGGTCGACGACGAAGATGACCGACGGATGAGCGTTCATGTGCTTGATGCCGCCGAGGAACTTGTCGAGACGGTCGTGCTCACGCGTGTGGCGAAGAGCTTCCTTCTTGGACATCTGGTCGAGGTGACCGTCCTCTCGAAGGCGCTCGATCTCGCGAAGGCGGTCGATGCCGTTCTTGATGGTCTTGAAGTTGGTGAGCGTTCCGCCGAGCCAGCGGCCGGTGATGTAGAACTGACCAACGCGCTCCGCCTCTTCGGCGATGATGTCGGCGGCCTGTCGCTTCGTTCCAACGAAAAGAACGTGACCACCGCGGGCGACGGCGTCGCTCACGAAGTGGAACGCGCTCTTGAAGAGCTGCGCCGTCTGGTCGAGGTCGACGATGTGGATTCCGTTGCGGGCGCCGTAGATGTACGGACGCATGCGGGGATTCCAGCGCTTCGTCTGGTGGCCGAAGTGAACGCCAGCTTCAATGAGGGCGCGAAGTCCGATGGGAAGGTCGCCGCTGGCGACGTCGGAGGTCGTAAGGGTGGCTTGAGTTGGCGCAGGGGCCGTAGCTTCTTCAGTCATTTTTGTCTCCACTTGGTTAAGATCCACTCCTTCGCGGCCTGCGACCCCTTAAAAAGAGGCACCGAGCAGGCTGCTGTTCTCGAAAGAACGGTAAGGAGCTTGTAATTTCGGGCACTTAGAGTGTCCGCCGGCGAAAACCGGAGACGGTCTATAGCATTGGCCGATGGGAGTGCAAAGC
>JBLHKB010000372.1:0-7171 GCA_047619315.1 Polyangiales bacterium | reverse complement strand
TTCTACTCATGAGCGACAATCGCCGCATGCCGGAGATCGTCGCGACGAGCCACGCATTCTCCGCCCTCGCCGAGGCCGCTTCGCAAACGCTCCAAGCCGAGGTGTCGACACCCGCGCCGATGCCGGAAGCGTTCTACACGCGTCTCAAAGGCGAACTCGAAAAGGCGACTGGCCAAAAGGTCAACATCGTCAAGAAGCAGGATGCCTCGCTCATCGCCGGCGTTGTGACACGCGTTGGCGACAAAGTTTATGACGGCAGCGTTCGCAACCACCTTCAACAGCTTCGCGAGACCCTGAGCGCCTGAGCGCCTCAACTCCCACCACAACTTCGTACCCGTCATTTTCGCACCGACATTTTCGCACGCACGCCGCGTGCCCACGAACCGAGAAAAAACATGCAGCTTCGCGCCGAAGAAATCTCCAGCATTATCAAACAGCAAATCGCCGGCTACGATAAGGCCGTCGACGTCGTTGAAACGGGCAGCGTGCTCACCGTCGGTGACGGCATCGCCCGCATCTACGGTCTGGCGAACGCCATGGCTGGCGAGCTCGTCGAGTTCCCTGGCGGTGTCATGGGCATGGTTCTCAACCTCGAGGAAGACAACGTCGGCGTAGCCATCTTCGGTTCGGACGTTGGCGTCAAAGAAGGCGACACGGTCAAGCGAACCGGAGAGATCGTCAGCGTTCCAGTCGGACCAGCCCTCATCGGCCGCGTCGTCAACGCACTCGGTCAGCCCATCGACGGCAAGGGACCCATCGAGAGCGAGTTCTCGCGACGCGTTGAGGTGAAGGCGCCTGGCATCATCAGTCGTCAGCCGGTTCAGGAGCCGATGCAGACGGGCCTCAAGGCCATCGACGCACTCGTGCCCATCGGCCGCGGACAGCGTGAGCTCATCATCGGTGACCGCCAGACGGGCAAGACCACCGTCGGCACGGACACCATCATCAACCAAAAGGGCCAGGGAGTTCACTGCTTCTACGTCGCGATTGGCCAGAAGCAGTCCACCGTCGCTCAGGTCGTCGCCAAGCTCGAGAAGCACGGCGCGATGGAATACACGACGGTCGTCATGGCCGGCGCCTCCGAGCCCGCACCCATGCAGTTCATCGCGCCCTACACCGGCGTGACGATGGGCGAGTACTACCGCGACAACGGCGGCCACGCGCTTTGCATCTACGACGACCTGACCAAGCAGGCTGTTGCTTACCGTCAGCTGTCTCTTCTTCTTCGTCGCCCTCCGGGCCGCGAAGCTTTCCCCGGCGACGTCTTCTACATTCACAGCCGACTTCTCGAGCGCGCCGCCAAGATGGCCGACGAATTCGTCGTTTGTAAGAAGGATGAAGAGCCTGTTCGTAAGGCATCCGGCCAGGCTGTCTTTTACAACCGCTTTGAAGAAGAAGAAAAAGCCCTCGAGGCTGCGGTCAAGGAAGCTGGCGAAGGCTACGAAGCGAAGAAGCTTCCGGACTCCGGCGGTTCGCTGACGGCGCTTCCCATCATTGAAACGCAGGGCGGCGACGTCTCGGCGTACATTCCGACGAACGTGATTTCGATTACGGACGGCCAGATCTTCCTCGAAGCCGACCTCTTCAACTCCGGTGTTCGCCCCGCCATCAACGTGGGTGTCTCCGTGAGCCGAGTGGGTGGTAACGCCCAGATCAAGGCGATGAAGGAAGTCTCCGGACCCATGCGTCTCGAGATGGCGCAGTTCCGCGAGATGGAAGCTTTCGCGCAGTTCGCCTCGGACCTCGATGCCGCGACTCGGCAGCAGCTGGAGCGCGGCGTTCGACTCGTCGAGACGCTGAAGCAGGGCCAGGATGCACCGATTCCCGTCGAGGAGCAGGTCCTTGCGGTCTACGCGGCGACTCGAGGTTTCGTCGACGAAATCCCCGTCAAGGATGTGACTCGCTTCCAGAAGGAGCTCATCGCTTGGGCCCGAGCTGAGCGAAAAGAACTCTTCGCAGAGCTGCTCAAGCAGAAGACTCTGAAGAAGGGCCTCGGCGACGACTTCAAGAAGGCCTGCACCGACTTCTCCAAGACCTTCGAGCCAAGCTGAGATGGCCACTCTCAAGGACATCCGCACTCGCATCGGAAGCGTAAAAAATACGCGGAAGATCACGAAGGCGATGGAGCTCGTCGCGACGGCTCGTTTGCGTAAAGCGCAGCAGCAGGCCCTCGATCTTCGTCCCTACGCCGAACAGACGATGGACGTTCTTTCCATCGTCGCGGCGCGCGCCTCGGAAGACGATCCGGACACCAAGCACGCGCTCCTCGACGTCCGCAAGCCAGACCACGCGCTCATCGTTGTGATGACGTCGGACCGTGGTCTTGCCGGCGCGTTCAACGCCGCCATCTGCAAGTCCGCCTACGCCAAGTGGAGAGAGCTCGAAGCCGAAGGCGTCAACGTGGCGTTCATGGTCATTGGCCGACGCGGCCGCGATTTCTTTCGCCGGCGTGGTGCTAACATTCGTCACGACTTCACGGAGATCTTCGGCAACCTGACGATGGTGAAGGCGGGCGAGATCGGTCGCGCGATCGTTCGCGAGTACATCGAGAGCAACGAAGAGCTCGACCTCGTCTACATGGCGTACACGCTCTTCCGCAGCCGCCTCACGCAAGAGCCACGCATGGAGCAGCTTCTGCCCATCGTGCCGAAAGAGCTCAGCGACGAAGAGGTCGGTGACTACGACTACGAGCCCAATAAGAAGGCGCTGCTCGACACGCTCCTCCCGATGTTCATCGAGGTAGAAGTGTTCCGCGCGCTCCTTGAGTCCGTAGCCAGCGAGCACGCCGCTCGCTCCAACGCCATGAAGGCCGCGACGGACAACGCCAGCGACATGATCGACAAGCTCACGCTGAAGTACAACCGTGCACGGCAGGCAGCCATCACCACGGAGCTGATGGAGATCATCGGCGGCGCTGAGGCTCTCAAGGGCTAGTCAGCCCCCGTTTCTTCCACGCGTTTTCAATAGCGCTTTTTTTCGATACGCATCTTTCTTCGCGACCACCAACAAGATTTTCGCCGCGCCCGGAGCAACCGGAACGGCCCAAGAGGACACCATGGCAGAACTTCAGAACGGCAAGCTCACACAGGTCATTGGACCCGTTGTGGATGTTGAATTTCCAGCAGGCGCGCTTCCAGCGATTCTCTCGGCACTTCAGGTCAGCAACCCCAGCATCTCGGGCGAGCCTTGGAACCTGACGCTCGAGGTCGCACAGCACCTTGGTGAAGGCAGCGTTCGCGCCATCGCCATGGACACTACGGATGGCCTTGTTCGCCAGATGGACGTGCGGCAGACCGGCGCCCCTATCACGGTTCCTGTGGGCGAAGCCTGCCTCGGCCGTATCCTCAACGTCATCGGTGAGCCGGTGGATGAGAAGGGCCCCGTCAACGCGGAGCACAAGCTTCCGATTCACCGCGCGGCTCCTCCCTTCGTCGAGCAGTCGACGAAGGTTGAAGTCTTCGAGACGGGCATCAAGGTCATCGACCTCCTCGCTCCCTACAAGAAGGGCGGCAAGATCGGCCTCTTCGGCGGCGCTGGCGTTGGCAAGACCGTCACTATCATGGAGCTCATCAACAACGTGGCGAAATCCCACGGTGGTGTCTCCTGCTTCGCCGGCGTTGGCGAGCGAACTCGTGAGGGCAACGACCTCATGATCGAGATGATCGAGTCGAAGCTCGACAGCGGCGAGACCGTCTTCAGCAAGACCGCGCTGGTCTTCGGCCAGATGAACGAGCCTCCGGGTGCTCGTGCTCGTGTCGCTCTGACGGCATTGACCATCGCGGAGCACTTCCGTGATGAGTTCGGTCAGGACGTTCTTCTCTTCGTCGACAATATCTTCCGCTTCACTCAGGCGGGTTCCGAGGTCTCGGCGCTTCTTGGCCGTATTCCTTCCGCCGTTGGTTACCAGCCGACTCTCTCCACCGACATGGGTGGTCTTCAGGAGCGAATCACTTCGACGTCGAAGGGCTCCATCACTTCGGTGCAGGCCGTCTACGTTCCCGCCGATGACCTTACGGACCCGGCGCCCGCGACGACCTTCGCTCACTTGGATGCCACAACGGTTCTTTCGCGCGACATCGCGTCGCTCGGTCTTTTCCCGGCTGTTGACCCCCTCGACTCCTCGTCGACGATGCTCGACCCCGCCATCATCGGCGAGCGTCACTACGGCGTCGCCCGAGGCGTTCAGGAGACGCTTCAGCGCTACAAGGACCTTCTCGACATCATCGCGATTCTCGGCATGGACGAGCTCAGCGAAGACGACCGTCAGACAGTCGACCGCGCGCGTAAGATTCAGCGTTTCCTCTCGCAGCCTTTCTTCGTTGCGCAGCAGTTCACGGGCACGCCCGGCGTTTACGTATCCCTCGAAGATTGCATCTCGGGCTTCGAGGAGATCCTCGACGGCAAGTGCGACCACATCCCAGAGCAGTTCTTCCTCTACAAGGGCGACATCGGGGCCGTGAAGACGGCATTCGAAGAGAAGAAGGACAAGTAGCCGATGGCTGACGTCCTTTCTCTCGAAGTCGCGACGCCGGCGGGGCTCAAGCTCTCGACGGAAGCGAACGCGGTGGAGGTGCCGAGCGTTTCGGGTGAGTTCGGCGTTCTGCCGGGTCACATCCCCGTACTCGCGGCTCTTCGTTGCGGCGCGGTTCGCTACGACATTGGCGGCAAAGAGCACGTCTTCGCCGTCGGACCTGGCTTCGCCGAAGCGAACGCGACACGCGTTCGCCTACTGACGGACCTCTTCGCGCTGCCGGAGAACATCGACAAGCCCGCCGTTGAGAACGAGCTCGCCGAGGCGAACGAAGCGCTCAAGGCGTTTGGTGCGCTCCACGAAGGGCATGAGTACGAAGAGCTTCAGCGCGCGGTGGATTGGGCGAAAGCCCGACTCGACGCTGTCGACCTTAGCCACTGAGCTTCAACGAAGACAACGGACGCCGAAGCACTTTGCGCTTCGGCGTTTGTCGTTGTGGATCTCGATTAGCGTCGAGAGCGTCGCGAAGACCGACGAATCAAGAACACGGAGAAGCCGAGGAGGGCGGCCGGCCATGAGGGCGCGCCGCCGATGGTGCAACCGCATCCAGACATGCCGTCCGGTGAAGGCGCGCCGCTGTCCGTTGTGCTCGCATCACCTCCGACGCCAACATCGCCACTGGGTCCAGCGTCGACGCCGTTGCAGTTTGGGGCCAGGCGAGGCGTCAGTCGAAAAGGGCTGGGCACGTTGTAGCCGCAGTCACGACCCGTTTGGCCAGGCCAGCTGGCAACGACAAGCCACCCGCCGGATCGACAGCGCGGCAGGCGAGGTGCGCAGACGAAGACGGTCTCGAGGCTCACTTCGACGGAAGCGCCGGGAGACTCCGACGGCGTGCGAATCGTCTGGCACACCGCGTTGCCGTCCTCGTCGAGAGTGCCGGCGGCCGTGGGCGCGCATCGGCACGTGGGAAAACCGCCGACGTCGACGCAGGTTCCTAGTCCGCACGAGAAGTCTGCGCACGCGTCGGGCAAGAACACACCGGGGCCGCTGAAGTCGACGGGGTAGACGTCGGGGACACAGGTGACGGATGGCTCGCCGTCGAGATTCGAGAAGCTACGTGCGACGTACCCCTCATCGCAATCGCAGCCTGCGCTGGATTCTCCAGTGGAGGCGCACGTGCCATGCCCGCAGTAGGTCGTCGCGCAGAACTGTTGGGCGCGGAGTTCCACGTAATGGCCGCGGTCTGAGGACACAATCTCCTCGGCGCAGCGTTCCAGGCTTTCGCGCTCGCCGCGGAGTTCAAGGCGCTCAAAGGCGTCGACCATGCTCGGCTCAAACATGGGGTCGAAAGTCATCTCCTCCGCGCTCAGCCGCGTTGTGATTCGAGTCATATTTCCATAGCGATCGGCGAGGGACTCCACCAGCGCCATGCCGGGGATCTCTTCCGCGCAGTCGGCGGCGTCAAACTCGCTCAATGGGCACTCGCATTGATCGTTGTTGGCGACTCGGCAGCGGTCGCCTTCGCGGCAGCAGTTTGTCGTATCGGAGAAGCGCGGCGGGTTCGCTGCGGACTCGATGATGAAGGCGTCGCCGCCCGCCTCATCGATCGCCCTGGAGAGAATCATCGGATAGTTCGTCCGTCCATTGGGGTCGCCGCTGACTTCCAGAGTGGTGGGATCGATAAGCGGATGTCCGACCGGCGCGTAGTAGGCGCCGTTGTTTGAGAAGATGAATGAAGTGACGGTGAGCTCCGGCTGGGTGCCCACCGCCGTGAGGCGAAGGGGGATCATCGGGACGGTTCCTTCGTACGTCATTTTCAGAGGGCGAAGCTCGTCCACGTCGGCCCCCGCGACGAGGCGTGCCGCGACGAAGACCATGCCGGCGTCCGCGTAGGGCTGCATGAAAGGAGCGGAGGTGGCGTTGACGAGGAACCCTTCCTCGCGAAGCCATGCGACGGCGGCGGCGGCGTCGCCGGCTGCGAAGGTGATGGTCTCGTAGGCGCCGATGGTTTCGCGGCCGAGGACATCCACGGGTGTCGGCATGGCGGATGGACCTGCGTCGGATGGGGCTGCATCTGAAGTCGGACCCCAACCACCGTCGAATGGACAGGGATCGTGATAGGCACACTCATAGTTTGGCGAGGGGCAGAGGTCTTGCACCTCCACGTCCACTCGTGGCCGTGTTGCCTGATCGAGGAAGGCGAAGGCAAAGGTCTCGCTGAGTTCGAGCTCTGGCGCGTTGGGCACCGGCACGATCCACGCGAAGGTTGAAGCTTTGCCTTGGTAGCGAATGAGGACGTGAGCGCTTACCGTCGTTTCGCCGACCTCGAAGATGATCATCTCCGACTCTTGGTTCACAGCGTAGTCGAGGTCCTCGGGAGTCGGTTCAGGCGGTGTGAAACAACCGCAGGCTTCCACGGATGCGGGCTCCAACAGAACGGCGCTTAGGGCAAGCGCCGCCGTGAGTGCGGCGAAGCGAAGGCCTAGGTGTGTGAATCGCACGAAATCAGCGTACGTATTAAGCCGTGGACCAACAATGAGGGCTGTTCAAATAGCGTTCACTGGCCAGGCAACGCTGGGCGGCAGCGCATTTCGGGTCTAGAGCGTTCTCATGGTTGATCCCTTTCTCATGACGATTCAACGGAGCCGTTATTGTGAGCGAGCGCCCAAGACGTACACGCGCTTTCGACTTGAACCGTGC
>JBLHKB010000371.1:0-7174 GCA_047619315.1 Polyangiales bacterium | reverse complement strand
GACCCCGAGCGCTTACGGCGACCGAGCGAAGACCAGGGGCTTGGTGGCGCGCTTGGCCGACTGCGACGAGAGGGGGCGTCGATCTTGTCGCTGGAAGTGTACGAGCTCCTTGGTGTCATCAAGGGCGAGCTCTTCACGGCGTCGGGGTTTGGTTTTGCGTACCGACGGGAACATGCTCAGTGGTCGCTGGCGCTTCACGTGGCGATCGCGACGCGAACCTCGGCGGTACCGCAGACCCTCGCGCTCATGGTGGTGGGCGATGTCGCCTTCGACATCCGATACGCGTTCAGCGCCGACGCGGCGGCGAGCGGGTTCATCGGGATGCAGCTGGGCCTTGAGCATCAATGGATGCGAGGACCGCTCGCCAGCGACGCAAACCGTAGCGACTCGGCGAACCGCACGGGGCTGTTCTTCGGCGTGCGCGGCGGCGTC
Source organism: Polyangiales bacterium (assembly GCA_047619315.1). Lineage (GTDB taxonomy): Bacteria > Myxococcota_A > Polyangia > Polyangiales > Houyiibacteriaceae > JBCCRV01. Next base: position 6,742 of record JBLHKB010000371.1, on the reverse strand, counting down.
GAACTCTTCCGCACGACGCGGAGCAGGCTGGAGCTTTTCGCCCAGGTGAATCTGCCGCTCTTTCGGGCGCGGGACCAGGACGGCGAGGTGTTGAAACGGTGGTTCCCCACGGCGCGCATAGGCGTGGCGCTCGGGCTCTGAGTGGCTGAGCCCAAAGACTCAGCCACCGAGCCCATCACAATCTCACGGCATGATGACGAACTCAACGCGCCGGTTCGTCCGGTGCGCGATCTCCGTGTCGCCGCTTAGCAAGGGACGAGCTTCTCCAAAGCCCACTGCGCGAAGACGAGCGGCGTCGACGCCGTTCTCCACGAGCCAAGCCTTCACGGACTCGGCGCGGGCTTCACTGAGCGCCTGGTTTGATTCTGGCGTTGCGCGGTTGTCCGTGTGGCCCGCGATCTGAAGGTGTTGAATCTGGGGGTTCGCTTCCAGGACGGAAGCGACCTCGCGGAGGACCGCTTCGGAGCGGCGCATGAGCCGCGCTTGGTCCGTCCGGAACTCGATGCGCATGAGGATCTGAATGCCACCGGGCGCCATTCGCACGGACACGGGACAGCCACGGTTCTCTGCGGTCCCGGGCGCCGTCGGACACTCATCCGTGGTGTCCGGGATTCCATCTTGGTCGTTGTCAGGGTCGGGACAGCCGTTCGCGTCTTCGAAGCCGTCGAGGTCTTCGGCTTCGGCGACGCACTCATCGGTGTCGTCCGGGACGCCGTCGCCGTCTTCGTCCTCCGCGTTCTCCGGGCAACCGTCTTCGTCTTCTTCGCCGTCCATGTCTTCGGGTTGGTTCGGACACGCGTCGACGCCGTCTAGGATACCGTCGTTGTCATTGTCCGCCTCGGGGCAACCGTCGGTGTCCTGGAACTGGTCAACGTCCTCCGGTGCGAGTGGACATGAATCCACGCGGTCTTCGAAGCCGTCGCCGTCGTTGTCGAGCTCTGGGCAGCCGTCGTGATCTTCGAAGCCGTCCATGTCTTCATCTTGGTTCGGGCAGTCGTCGTCGCCGTTTCGGACGCCGTCGCCGTCGTCGTCGTCGTCGGGATCCTCAGCGCCGAAGACCACGGAGACTTCAAAACCCACCGCCAAGTACTGGCCGTCGGGGGCGCCCAGCACGTTGTCGTCGGGCTGAAAGATGTGCGTGTAGCGAGCGTAGGGGCCGAGTCGAAACCTGGAGGTGAGGCGAAAATCGACGCCTAGTTCAGCCTCCACGCCGAGGCGGACTTCGCCTCCGGTGATCGCGAGGGCGGCACGGCCACCTGCGTAGATGTCCGCGACACCGAGTGATGGAATCGGATGAACGCGCACACCCGCGGATGGCGCGTAGTAGGAGGCGAAGGTGACGTTGGGGTTGTCCGAAGCAAACCAGAACGATGAGAAGTGGGCGTCGATACCGATGTAGTCGTGAATTCGGTATTCGTAGCCGAGACCCAGGCCTCCGCCCGTTCCGAAGAGCTCCGTATGTGGATCGCTGAGGATGATGCCCACCGCGCCATCGATGCGGACGGCATGGTTATAGGGTTGAGCCTCGACAGTGGAGGCGAACAAGGTACTCGCGACGAGAAGGGCACCACAGATTGAGGCTGCGCGGTTCATCGTTTGACGCTCGGCGTTGTAGCGGCTCATGGACAGGTCCACCCAACTGTGTAGCTACGGACAACCGGCGAGTCGCCGGGGACGCCTCGAATGATCGTCGTGAGACGGAAGTAACGTTGAGGGGTGACGCCGGCGACCATGAACGCCGTGGTCACATCTCCTGGAGAGGTATCGGGAGGCGTGAGGGCGATGGTGACCGCCGATGCCGCGTCGAGGCCCGCGATGGTGTCCGCGGTTCGTCCGACGAACTCGACGCTCGTTCCGGCTGGAGTGTTCACGTCGTATACGAGCGAATCCCAGACCGGGTTGGCGCACAGGCCGTCAAAGGTCTCGTCATAAGTTCCCGTCGCGATGACGGTTCGTCGGACGCCGCCGGTGAAGTCCGAGTAGCTATACACTTGGTTCAGATCGGTGGACGTTGTCACCGATCCGTCGCTTGGATCGACGCGGAAGAGCGCCGTGGGCGAGCCGGAGTTTGTGTACCAGATGATGTTGTTCGAGTCGGCGCCGACGGCTGAAGAGCCGGTGTAGCCCGCGGGCATGGTCAGCGTCGTCGTCTCGGCGAGGGGAATGAGCCCGTTCGGGACGAAGTCGTCTGCGTCCCAGTAGATGAGCCGCATTGGGTTTGAGCTGATGGCAGCCCATACGCGCCCCACTCCATCGACGGTGATACCGCTATGGAAAAGGAAGCCACCTGCAGCCGTAGCACTCGCCGTGGAAGCTCCCGTCGCCGGGTCATAACCTTGAATTCCTGTTCCGTAGCTAAACCAGAGGCGACCGTTGGCATCTGCGGTCATTCCGTAGTGCTGCCAGTTCGGCGCTCCGGCGGGACGAGGGACCGTGATGGTGGTGGCTGTCGGAGCTGCGACGGTGGTGTCGATGACCGCCAGCGTGGTGGTTCCAAGTCCACTCGCGTAGAGGGTTCCGTCGCCGAGGACCACGGCGCGATCCCCTGGCATACCGCCAGCGTGATGCCGAGCGACAGCACATGCAGCCATGGCAGACCGCAGTGACGCGCAGCGTGGATGCCGGAGAATGGCGATGACACCGTCACCAAGCGCAGGTCGCGTTGTTCGGTGTTCACTTCATCGTCGAGCTCCGCGAGCGCGATGCGTGAAACAAGCCCGCCCTGACTGTGACCGAGCAAGGTGATGCGACGATCTGGAACCCGCGCACGGAGCGCGTCCAGTCCACGACGAAGGCGCACAGCCGTACCGCGCAGCGTCCGGCGGTGATCGTAGTTGAAACAGATCGCTTGCTGTCCGTGGAACTCAAAGAGCTCGGACAGCTTCTTGAACTCGTGCCCCGAGGACAGGCAGCCGTGGACGATCACGACCAGCGGCTCCTCGGAGTTTAGCTCTATCGACGCCGGCTGAACCGCGTTGCATGCGCCGAAACCCTCGGCCAGAAGAGGGTCCGCGCTGTCCGCGAAGTGCAGGGGCGTGCTGGGTAGCGTGCCCCCGCCGCAAGCGCTCAGGGCACCGCTCAATACAACGGCGGCAACGAGTGTTGCGCGCGACCTAACGCGTTCGTTGTCCTTGCGATCGGGGAACATCCGCCGACGCTAGCATTAAGGGTGATGAGGTCGGGCGGGAGGCGGGAGCTTGAAGCCCCGTGCTGGCCGCCCCCCGATGCACGATGGTCTTGCCGGATTCCAGGTTGCGATGTGCGCCGCCTCCGGCGCCCGATCTGCCAGCTTGGAGGCGGGTCCCGAGGCGCCCGAAGCCGCCGGCGGCCAGGCCCAGGCTGTTCGGTCACCGATGGTCGAGGTCATATTGACCCGAACGCGCGAATGGCGCAGAGCCCTGCGATCCACCCGTCTTGCTTTCTGAACTGAGCGTCCAAAGGGACGCGCTCCTACCGAAAGCTTCACTATGAACAACGCCCTCCCCAAGGTTCCCGTGACGATGACGATCGCCGTCGTCCAGATGCACATTCAGCCGAACGATCCCATCAGGAATCTGGCGCGCATTGAGAATTACGTGGCTGCAGCGAAGGCGAGGGGCGCGGATCTTGTAGTCTTCCCCGAAGATGCGATTTGCGGCCCTTTGACTGGGCAAACCGCGTTCGTGAGGTACGCGCCGGTTTATTTACGACGCATGAAGGCGCTCGCCGTGCGCTATGCCATCGACCTCGTCCCGGGGACTTGGACCGTCTTCAAGAAAGGCGGCTTGTACAATCAGGCGCACTACATCAACTCGGACGGTTCCGTCGCGGGGGTCTATCGAAAAGTGAACCTTTGGAAGACGGAAAAGGCGCACATTCGCCCAGGCAGGGGCCCCGTGGTTTTTTCCACTCGTTTCGGTCGAGTCGGGTTGTGCGTTTGCTGGGACATCTCTTTCCCGCAGATGTTCACGGCGATGAACTCGCAGGGCGTTCAGCTCGTTATCTCGCCCACGTATTGGTCTTTTCCCATGGGTACTTCGAAGGATGAAGAAGCCAAGGATCACGAGATCCGGTTGATCGATTCCTTGTGCATCGCGCGCGCATTCGAGAACAACATCGCGTTCGTTTACTGCAACGCCGCTGGTGAACTGAAGATTCCAGCAGGCAGGGTCGTGCTCTCCGGCAGGTCGCAGATCACGCATCCGCAGAAGCTGGTCGGTCAGTGTCAGGGCAACATGGAGGAGATGCTCGTGGTGCCAGTGGAGATGCCGGTGCAAAGCACCCTAGCGCCTGATCGAGCGTTTCATCGGGTGTCACGTTCTGCGTGGTGGGGCTGAGCAAGTCAGGGGGTCTCGAGGCGCGCCCGCGTCGCTTCCCGGACAGCTTCGGCGAGCTCTCCGCGCTCCAGGAGCAAGAGCAGACGATGTCCACCTGCGTCGACGGTGCGCAGGTCGATGGCGGAGCCTTCGGCCAAACGAACGCTGTCCGCGTGGGGCACGGTTTCGTCGGCGGGGTCGTGGAAGATGAGCACCGGCGATGCCTCTGCGGCGGCGCGGAGCGCGGCGGTGGTTTGGGCGAGGTCTCCGCGGCGTGCCCAGACATCGACCCGCTCGATGGCCGGGGCGAGGAGAATCGTGGGCCCTTTCCAGGCTCCGGTGGCGATAAGCTCCGCGGCGACGGCGCCTCCCCAAGACGAGCCGATGAGGATGTCCGGCGGGTTCGAGGCGAGGGCTTGGCGCTGGATGTCGACGCAGGTGATGAAGCTCTTGTTGAGGGCGGCGCCGAGGAGCGCGCGGCGACGAAGGAAGAGCCACGCAGCGATGCCGACGGCGCCTACGCTCAGCATCGGCAAATGAAGGGCCGCGGCCGCGACGAAGGAAGCCACGAAGAGCGCGGCGCAGACGCGAACTTCGGCGAGGCGGAACACGTTGCGGACGGCGGAGTTGCGCTTGCGAAACTGCATGAGCGACATGTGCATATTCTCGGCGCGCACATCGAAGCCTTGATCCCGGAGCATGCGCACCTTGGAGCCGTTGGGGTGGCCTTCTAGTCCGTGGATGAAGAGAACTTGGTTACTCATGGGCGAGTCCTAAGGAGCGGGCCATTCGTTCGCGGCGCTCATGGGGTGGAGCGTTTGGAAAGATGTCGGCGAGGCAGGTGTCGTCGATGGTTGTGGTCCAGGCGCGTAAGACTTCCTTGGTGGTCTCAGTGTGGGGGCGCCGGATCTCGAGGGCATGCTGGAGGGTGTGCTGCCAGTCGCAGTCAGTGCTCGCTTGGATGAGCGCGGAGAGAAGAGTCGGCTGTTGTTTGGGGTAGGTGTACGCGTGGTTCAGGACTTCGTCGAGTTCTGCGCCCGTCAGATCCAGGGGGTGTGTTTGTAGCCCAGCGACGACAGCTGAGTCTTCGCTGAGGCAGCGTGCGTCGATGAGGCCCTCGACTCGTGTGCGATCATGAATGTACGGCGACTCGCTGGCGATCCAGTCACGAAGAACGGGAGCCACGTACTCGCACCAGCGAAGTGCGACTTCGGGCAAGAGGGGATAATGTAAAGAGATGCCACACTCGTGCGGATGGAAGGCGTAAACGCCAGGCGTCAGCGGGGGAGGATGAGTTCCTGCTACCATGCGATTCCAGAGCCAAAACTGGGTCCATTCGTCAACGTCATCAAGTTCGATTTGCATGGCTCGGCGATATGCGGCGGAAGGCTCTTGTTGGTATGCGTGGGCCATGGCGGCGATGGCTTCTTCATCTGGTAAGACGGGTACCGCGCCGACTATTGTCTCGACGGGCGCCTGGGCACGGCGGAGACAAGCCAACGTCTCAAAGGCCGCCGGGCGAAAGAAGCCGACATCCGGTTCGCCCGCGTGAGCGTAGATGGCGTCGATGAGTGGCGCGCGAACGCTGACGCCGAGCTCGCACGCGGAGTTCATGGCGACGCGCGCCGACGCCTCGTCGCTGCGAAACAGGTAGAGGTGGAACTGGATTTGTGCGGGGCGCCAGAGCAGCGCGACGAGGACGCCGATGAGTCCAATCAGGATGCCCTGAAGAACGCGTCGCTTCGTTTTCGTGCTTCGCATGGTTTGGTTGAGGCCTAGGGTCCCGCTCGTCGCGACCGACCCCAAAGAAGTAAGCTTCGCATCACGTTCAGGTTACACAAACTTGCTGGCAGCGAAGACCTCTTTACTCCTCTCGAGAATCGTTGACTCGGCTCAGTTCTGCCGCAACTGCGCTGGGATATGAGTGATACGCGCGAGTCCTCGTCACCTAAGTTCGTTTAACGAGTTTAAAGCGGATTTGAGGGATTTTAAAGTACGGACTTGTGTATCCGGGATGCAGAGGGCGCCGATCGGGGTCAGCTCTCTGGGCGTCGGGACACAACGCCGCCGGCTCCATGAGGCCGCAGCCGTAAGCGTCCGTCGTGAGCTCGACTCTGACTCTCCGGCAAAAGCGCGGGCGTGACAAACCGATCACACAGCGGCGAACTGCGTGCGTTATGTTGGGTCATGCGCGCCAGTTACCTGACAGTCGTTTTACTCGCCTGCTCCGGCGCGGAAGCCCCGGCGACACAGCCGACGCCGAACGAAACCCCGACCACACAGATGCCGAGGGGAGCGGGCGACCCATGTCCACTGATCACCGCAGCCGCGGACTCCATTAGCGCCGGCGGCGTTCCCCCGAGTGTGGCTGGCGACGATGTGACGACGGACTTGGATGCCCTCGCCGCCGCGCTGCCTGAGACCGCAGCCGACCTCACACGCACGGA
>JBLHKB010000370.1:0-7192 GCA_047619315.1 Polyangiales bacterium | reverse complement strand
GAGATCCTAGTCGACTGGGACTTTGATGGCTTTCTTCACGTCTACGAGAGCCCCTTTGACCCATCGCGACTAAGTCTTCGTTGCCTCGCAGCCAACGATGACTTCGGCGGAACGGATCAGAGCCAAGTGGACAGCATCCTTGTGCCCGCCGGCGGCGCCATCGACCTTGTGCTCTCGAGCTTCTCCCCCGGGTCGACGGGCAGCTACAACGCCTTTGTGATCACCCGCTAGGTGTCTTCTCGGTGGCCTTACCACCGGCCACCTTGAGCAACACCGGCTGGACGATCAGCGTCGCGAAGAGCGTGCAGCCGACGGTGACGGCGATGAGCTCACCGAAGCGCTGAACCGGGACGAAGTTACTGAAGAGCAGAACACTGAAACCGGCCATGAGCGTGATGCACGACACCACGATGGCTCGGCCGGTGCCACGCGCGGCGAGAATCAGCGCGGACTCGGTGCTCAACCCATTGAGGTGGGTCTCCTCCCGAAAGCGCGCCAGTACATGGATCGTTCCGTCCACGGCGAGCCCTAGACTGATCGAGAAGATGATGACCGTCGCCGCGTTCAACGGGATGTCGCGCCACACCATGTAGGCGCCGGTGAAGACGAGCGGGATGAGGTTTGGCGGGATGCTAAGGAGCCCCAGCCGGATGCTGCGGAAGAGCAGCGCCAGAATGAAAACGATGATGACGAGGGCCAGCGCCAGACTGCTGATGAGATCGTCGACGACGGCGTCCATGCCCGCAGAGCCGTCGAAAGCTTCGCCGGTGAAACCAATGTTCATACCGCTGGGAACCGCCGCCTGAAGCTTGCCTTCGAGCTCTGCCGTGAGCCGCATGGTCTCTTGGGCGCCAACGTCTCTGACCTTGAGCTGAAGGCGCATGTGGTGAGCGTCCTCCGTGAGCCACATCGCGAGAGGGCTATCACCGCGCGCCGCCAGAAGGTCGCGCAACGCTTGTACTTGCGCGGAAGAAACAAACGGCGCCGTGCGCGCTTCTTCGTCGCGGGAAAGAAGCACCAAAGTTTGGCGCAGGAGACGCATGGGCGACATGGTGCTGAGCACGGAGCTTTGGGCGTCCGCCCAAGCGAGAACCTCGTCGAGTGCGGCGAGGGTCTCCGGCGATGTTGCGGCGGCCGCGTCGTCGAAACGCAGGCTCACCTCAAGCGGCCGAACGCCGTCGAGCTTATCTTCGAGGAGGCGCGTCGTCTGATAGACGGGGTCGTCTTCGTCGAACTGGTCGAGGAGCGCGTGGTCCACGACGAGCTGCGTGGAGGCATAGCCGGTGCCCGCGAGGAGCACGGCCGTGACCCCTAGAACGGCCCAAGGTCGCTTGAGAATCGCGCGAGTGAGATTCTCGATGTACGACTCAAGGCTTCCGCCGTCACGCTTCGTCACAGCGGGCTTCTTCGGTGGACGGATCCAAGTCAGAACAGCGGGCAAAAAGGTGATCGTGACCACGTAGGCGACCATCACGCCGATGGCGGCGGTGAGACCGAAGTGACGGAGCATCACCGTCTTGGACACGAGCAGCGACGCGAGGCCGACAGCCGTCGTGACCGAAGTCAGGAGGCACGCGACGCCCATATGAATGACCGTACGTTCGCCTGCGGGCTGGGCACCGTCGCCGCGCGCTAGCTCTTCACGGTAACGACCGATCAAGTGAATCGAGTCGCTGATCCCGATGATGATGAGCAGCGTCGGAATAATATTGTTGAGAATATTAAAGGGCTCGCCGGCGACGGCCATTCCTCCAACCACCACGACAGCGGTGATGCCAACCGCGGCAATAGGGAGCACAACGGCGGCAAACCAGCGTAGGAAGAAGGCCAGAAGCAACATGCAAACGACGAGCGTCATCGGGACCAAGACCACCTGGTCTTGGCGAATGTTGTGAACGATAACGCCGCGAAGATGAGGCAAGCCGCCAAGACGGACGCTCATTCCTTCGGGGGCGGGGTGCTCAGCGAGATCTTCTTCAAGAGCAGCCAGACGACTCGCGGTTTCGCGGCTGTCTCCGTCGCGCAAACGCAGCGCGCTTACGGCAAGCGTGTGGTCGCGGGAGATGAGCCGGCCTTCGACAAGGTCCGTCTGGGAAAGGGCGAGGCGCATGTCTTCGACGTCTTCGGGCGTGACGGTTTCGCCTTCGACGAGGGGGGTTGCGTCGAGCTCTAGAGATAGCTGCGAGCCGAGCGTCGCGAAGCCACCGGGGAAGCGTTCGGGATCCGCTTCAACGAGAGCGACGAGCGCGTCGACGACGGCGGGCTCAAAGTCATCCTCTTCTTCGAGGGGGGCATCGGGATCATAGTTTTCGTCATCCATGGCCTCGAGTTCATCGAGACCACCACTCGCCTCAAGGTCGGCTTCGACACGGCGCGGCATGGGCGTACGCGTGAGCGAAACCGAGGACTCAACCCAGTCATGACGACCCACGGCGCCGCTCAAGTCGTGGAGATACTGAAGCGACTCGATGGTGAGGATGTCCTCCGCTTCAACGAGGAGAACGAGTGTTTTAGAGGAGTCCCCAAAGTCAGCCTCGAAGGCTGGGCCCACGTCTTCGGCGCCTTCGTGAGAGGCGATGAGACTGTCGATGGACGGATCGACGTTGATCTTCGGTACTTGAGTCGCGAGACCCACCGCGATCACTCCCAGTGCGAGAAGCACCGGTGCGCGTCGTGTCGTCGTTATCCGTGCAATCCAGCGAATCAAAAGGACTTCCTTGGCCTAGTGATCCGGACGGATCTCAGGCGGCAGTGGACTTAGCCGGCCTGGAAGGGCCTTGCAATGCGCGCAGCAGGGCTTCATCAACGCGAATCGAAGGCGACTTGACAGAGGAAAACAGCCCAGCTAGATCGGCGTCCCTAGTGAGAAGGAGCGAACTCCTTAGCACCACTGATTTTCGGGCAAAAACGCTTGGTTTTGCTCAGTCGACTGTTTCAAGAGACCGAAGAGAACACCATGGCCAATCACGCCTCTGCAAAAAAGCGCATCCGACAGACCATCAAGCGCACCGCTCGCAACAAGCACCAGCGCACGACGGTTCGATCCCTCGTCAAGAACGTCCGCGTAGCCCTCGACGGCGGCGACAAGGCTGTGGCCACTGAGGCTTTGGCCAAGGCCATTCGTCGCATCGACATGGCGGTTTCGCGTGGTCTCTACCACCGGAAGACCGGCAGCCGATACATCTCGCGTTTGTCGTCCCAGGTCGCCGCGCTTTAATTAGCGCATCACCCCGGCTCTTCGCTGCGGTTGACCTTTGATTAGGTGGAATAGCTCGCGCGCCCATGAGGCACGTGGGCTTTTTTCGTCTCGCTCATCTCCGCGCGGCTGCGGTGGTCTCTCCAAGCTTTCTTCGTTTGATCGCGGCGAAAGGAGATCGCCCGGGATTTCGGTTCAATTGGATACGCTCCAAGGGAGGCGTCCCTTAGACTGCTCGTATGACGCGATCTCTTGTTCATCTGTTGAAGCGAGCTCTTCCTATCGCGCTCATGCTCGCGTTTGGTTGTGGTGACACTTCCGAGCCGCAGAACGATGCATCCACCCGTGATGCGATGCCTCCGGACTCGAACATCGATTCTGGCGCTGGAGAACTCGATACCGGGGCCCTTTTCGCGATCATGAACACGGCGTTACCGATGGCGTCAAACGGCATCAACGGGGTGACGCTGGTCGTTCACGACTCCGACGATCGTCGGATCATCGAGGTAAGCGTTGGTGATTTCGAAGCAGATCGCAGAGTGCCGATCGCGAGCGCTTCAAAACTGGTGACTGGCCTCGTGCTGCTGCGATTGATCGATTCCGGCACGCTCTCCTTCGACGACACCGTCGGGGAAGTTCTTGGTTGGACGGGCACGCCCGCAGCAGGGGCGACCTTGGATCATCTAGGCGGGTTCGTTTCCGGCATGGAGCCGGAGTCGCTCTGTCTCTTCGACCCCACCAGGACGCTCCAGGCCTGCGTGGAGCGGCTGCAGTCAGCGCCGACGGTAGCGGCGCCCGGCGAACGATTTCAGTACGGGTCCACACATCAAGCGGTCGCCGCGGCAATGGCTGAGATCGCCTCCGGTGACTCCTGGGCGACGCTCTTTGAACGCGAGCTCAAGTCGCCGCTTGGTCTGACATCGCCGGAGCTTCGCTACTACACACTGCCCAAGGAAGGACTGGGGGACGACAACCCCCTCGTCGCAGGAGGCATGCGCGCGAGCGCGGATGAGTACATGCCGATGTTGGCGGTGCTCTTTCACAACGGCACACACAACGGCGAACGCGTGATTCGCGAAGAGACCATTCAGCGCATGGGTCAGAACGGCTATCCAGGCGCGACCATCGATGCCGCACTTGAAGCGTCCAATCTTCGATACAGCTGGTCGTCGTGGATCAACTGCGAAGGGGCCGCCTCACCTTGTGACACGATCACGTCGCCAGGTGGTTTCGGTTTCACACCGTGGGTCGATCGTGAACACGGCTACTACGCCATCCTCGCGATGGAATCCGACGGCCTCGATGGCTCCGGCTTCGCTCTGCCTTTGATGGAAATACTGCGGCCGGAGATCGAAACTCTCCTCGCCGAATAGCTCGTCGACTCCATGGGCCAAAGTTGAGAAGGCGAAGCATCACGCTCTGCTTGAGCACGCCTAATCCGTGACGATATCGAAGATCAATCGGAACGAGCGGGTGTTCGGATCCTCGGGGTGATCTTCATCTTGGTCCGGCAAACGATGCGATAGGTTGGTCACGGCGACGAGGACGAACTCGGTGTCCGCCCTCAGCTCGACGGGCAGATAGCTCCGTCCATCCGCGCGGCGTGGCGGTGCCGACAGCCGCCCTTGCTCATTGCCCTCGGTGTTGATGCGCGTCGCGCTCAGCGCCCACTCCACCCCGTATTCACCGCGCAGCCAGACGCGCAGGCGAGCGAGTGGCGGCGCTCCGCGTACGTCGACGCGGGCGTAGGAGCTGCCGTAAGGGTCGAGCTCGATGCCGCCGGGCGAGTGAAAGGGGAGCGCCGAGAGCTCTGTGACGACCGCCGCTTCGATGCGTGCATCTTCCGGTGCTGAGAGGCCCGAGAGGAGCGCGGGGTCGTGGCCGTGGCCCATGAAGTATCGGTCCCAGGCGGCTCTTTCGACGACCGTCGACATCGGTTCGCCGGCGGCTTCGACGATGACGGAGAGTGCCTGCCACAAATCTGGCGAACCACGAAGGCCTTCGCCGTCCCACGTGCGCTGACGGGCGACTTCAAGCCAGTCGCGAATGAACGCGCCCTGCCCCGCTCCGTGACGTTCCGAGAGAATCGCGAGGAAGACGCCGGCGCCCGCGCCGTCGTCCGCATCGAACCAGCCACGCTCGGGAAAGGTCTGAAGCTCCGTCAACGCGGATGCGCAGCCGAAGTGTCCGGTCCAGCGCCAGGTGAGCCACGACGCAAAAGCGTTGTGCCAGGTGCGGCCTTCCTCAGGCAAAAGCGAAAGCATGGACGCGCGCGCATACGCTTCGACGGCACAGATACGGAGGTCCCCGCTGGCAGTGACGGGGTCAAGCCTCGCGAAGGCCGTAGCGCGGTCGAGAAACGACCACTCACTCATCCCATCGGTGTCGGCGACGCGAATACCCGGCGTGGGTTCAAGGTAGAGATCGAAACCATCGTCGCCGCCACGGCCTCCGTCATTAAGGGGCGTGTGAAAGCCGCCTGCACGAAGGTAACGCGCAAAAGCCTCCAGCTCCGGCAAGATCTCTTGGGCCTCATCCACGAATTCGTCGACTCCATGAATGGTGATCTCGCCATCGATGGAGCGCGCCAAGGGAGCATCCGCGGGGCGGGTCGCGCCCGCCGGCTTCTCCACGCGGGGTCCAAACCAGCCACGGCGCGTCATGTCGGCGATCGCATCGCCCATCTCTTGGGCACCCGGAAAAGTCGCCTGAGCGACAGCTCTGGGAGGGATAAGGGAGCCGCCGGCCACAATGCTCAGGGCAAGGAGCAGGCCTGAGAGGGAAGTGTTGCGCACTCCTTTGCTTAGCATTTTCGCCGAAATGCGGAAATAGCGCCTTATGGGGAATGAGCCCGATGGGAATTGCAGGGGATTTGACACTTTCGGGCGAGAAGCCTCTACTATGGAGCGCATGTTGTGCAGGACACGGAGTTAGCGTGGAAAGTTCCCAGTTCGACCCAGGTGGGTTCTACGAATTCGATGTAGCGAGCGGCGCCATCAAGGCCCGTGGCGGACAGCGCGTACTTGTGCTTTCCCACGAGCTGCTGGCTCCGCTGGTGGCTGCGGCCGCCTCAAGCGGTGATCTGACGCCCCTCAGAACCCTCGGCAATGGCCTCGCCAAGCACGCGAGAGAAGCGCTCGGCGGTGACGCTGAGGGGGGAACGCCAGAAGCGGTCTTCGGCGCGGCGAGCGCTGTGATGAGCGTCTTTGGCTGGGGCCGTCTCGAAGTCGAACGCTGGGGAGACGCGCTCGCTCTTCGCGTGGAAAGTCTCCCGGCCCTCGACGAACGCCGATTGGCTGCGGCCGCGCTCCTTGGTGGACTGCTCTCAGGGCTGTCTGGCGAAGAGGCTGCGTGCGTTCCAGTCGGCGAACAGTTCATGGTGGTGCATCCAGATGCCGCCGACTCGGTGTGGCAGCTCGCGCGCTCCGGTGGAAATTTGGCGTCGATTGCGGCGTCGCTTCAAGGAGGCACGTGATGAGCAAGGAACGACTCGAGTCGCTTCTGCGTCAGGTTCAGCAGCGCCGAAACGAGCCCCGTGTACGGAGTACGCGCGCGGTTCCTCGGACTCCTGCAGCGGCAGCAGCCCCGGCACCTCTGCAGAAGCAGCCCAAAGCTCCGCGACGACGCTCGGCGACGCCACTCGAACAAGCGGTCAGCCGCGCTTCCGGCTTTGCGCCGAGCCCTCCTGCGAGCCCTTCTATTCCTCGGAAGGCGTCGGAGCCATCGTTTGATTCGCCCGCGGCGAAGCAGCCAAGCCAAGTCGCGAAGGCAAAGTCCGTCGCTCCAGCGCCCATCGCAAAGATGGCTTCCCAAGCGGCGCCGAAGCCAGCGCCCGCTCCGTTGCCTGTGACAGCGGCGATGCCAACGGCGGCGAAGTCCGTTCCGGCGCCCATTCCTGCTGCGGCGAAGTCCGTTTCAGCGCCCATTGCTGCGGCGCCCATTGCTGCGGCGCCCATTGCTGCGGCGCCCATTGCTGCGGCGCCCATTGCTGCGGCG
>JBLHKB010000369.1:0-7204 GCA_047619315.1 Polyangiales bacterium | reverse complement strand
GGCGCCGAGAGCGTTGGCGTCGTCGCCAAGGGCCCCGAGGACAACGAAGGACCCGTCCACGGTGCCTGCGCCGTCAGAGACGGTTCCAGCGAATGTGGTCGTCATCAGACTGGAGCCGTCCATGCCATCCGTGCCGTCCGTGCCATCCGTACCATTGGTGCCATTGGTGCCATTGGTGCCAACGACGCCATCGACACCGTCCATCCCATCGGCGCCGGCGGGGCCGATGCTTCCGTCATCTCCACATCCCCAGCCGAGAGCGCAAACCAAGCATAAACGTAGTGTTCTTTTCATCGAGTGTTTCCCTTTTGAGTGACGCCTAAGGTCGCTGTGCGCGCGCACTATATGCAAAAATTCGTCATGGGCAAAACCTAGCGCACAAACATGAGTGAATTCGGATGCGGCGGGCTTTGACGATGGTCATCCTCAGACCAAGCTCGTTCGCTATGCGGACGCACCTCTCGCCCTACCGCTCAAGTACCTCGTGAGCCTCGTGAACGCGTGCGACGAGTGCGAGCCCGGTGGTGACGGTTATGCACCGATTCGAACGGATCGATTGACCCGGCGAAAAGCGCAGCGCGACTGTTAGCTCACTCCGCGACGTTAGGTTCTGGGCTCTGCACTTCAACCTCAGCGCTCTGGTCTTGGGCGGGGACCTCTGCAGCAGGATAGCGAACCAGACCTGAACCGACGTGATCGGCGGCGACGTGGGCCACACAGCTTCGTTGCCGGCTCGTTGCGTCGTCTGAAAACGTCAGTGAGGAAGCAGTGCCGTCGCTGCCGAATTCGATGGTGACGCGGACAGGGCCAAGGTCACATCCTCGAAGTGCCGCGATGAGCGCTCCGTTCTCTCGATCGTCGATCTGGTCCGAAGTCTGCACCGCCTGGATTTCCGCTTCCATGGTGCACACGTAGACATCGGCGACGGCACATTCGTAGATCGCGCGCTGTCCACAACCAAGCGCACGGTAGCGACCGCCGCCCATTCTAGCGATGCCGACCCTCTCCGCCGGACACTGAAAATCCTCCACTGCGGCGGAGCGGACGATGGGAACAGCTCCAGCACATCCGAAGAGACCAGTGATACCGAGTACGAGGGCAGCGACGCGCATCGGAGCGAACCTAGTGGAGAGTGTTCGGACTTTCCATCGAGAACGTTGAACTCCGAAACGTGGCGGATCGGGCATTCGAACGCTTAGTTCCCCTCTTCGACCACCAACCCCTCGTCTTCGAACCCTCCCCAGACCTCAGATTCCTCCCCAAGAACTTCCGCCTGATTTGTGCTCTAAGCAGCTCCATCCCACTCCAGCGGACGCACGGGTGCGCTAGTCGTCGTCAAGCGGCGGCGAAGTCGATCTCAAGCTGTCGCAGACTCGGGAGTCCGTTCATGCAGGAAGAATGGAAGTACCCCCAAATTCGGAGCTGGATGATGAAGGCCACCACCAACGGCATTTCTGTTCACAAGGGCTATAATACGTCGAGCGCCCTATGCGTGTTCCTCGCCGCTCAATACGGGAAGCTGTTGGCTCTCGTGCCCGGTGAGTAGTCGCCGACGGATTCAGCGATGGCGCTGTGCAGCGTGAGCGGGCCGTCAAGTCCAGGGGAGCGCTGCAGCGACTGGTTCATGTTCCCCTCGCCTCCATAGGTGACCGCATTGAGTTCGGTGCCTCCGGAGGTCGCGAGAGTGATCGTGTCGCCGGTGTTGTTCAGCCCGAGTGTTCCAGTGGATGCGACGACGGCCCGAGCCCCGGCGAAGAGTCCGGTGGGCGTGCCACCACCGAACACCACGATAGAGCCGAGCGCCGGCAGAATCGTTCCATCGGCAAAGGTGTGCCGTACGCGGGTCAGGTCGCTGATGGTCACACCACTAATGTCGAGCGCCGTCGCGGTGAAGTTGATGACCTCGACAAACTCATCCTGCGTCGTCGAAACCGATCCGTCGCCGTTGGCGTCGCCTGCCGGGTCCGCGAGCACTTCGTCGATGACGAGGAAGCCAGCTGTATCCGCAAGGTTGGTCCCGAAGGAGCTACCGTAGAGGTCGTAGGTGCCTGTGCGATTGTCTTCCCAAAGCACCAGATCACCGCTGATGGTTGGGTCCGCCTGAGTACTCGCCAGGTTGGTGAGTCGAATCCCTGGTGTACCGTACCCTGCGATACCGACGTCAGCGTTCGCCGTGCTGTAGTCCATGTACGCGATAACCGCTCCATCGATGTCGGTGCCGACCTGGGCAGCGAGCCCGTCGACCAGCTCCAGCTCCCCCGGGAAGAGGTCCGTGCCCGTGCCGCCGAGCGTCGAGCCGAAGACATTGAAGTCGCTCGTGACGTCTGGCATTGCCGATGTGACGTCGCGCCCATCGGTCCAGGCAAGGACCGAGTAGTCCATAACCGGCAACGACTGCCCTGATGCAGACGACGACGCAGGCGTCTGAGCGACCACTGTTCCCGCCGCGAGATCAAGAACGTAGACGAGAAACACTCCGCCTGCGTCGCTGACCCAGGTGATCACGTTGCCGCGCATCGAAGGCCCGAACTCGTTGGAGGTCTCAGCCCCGGCACTGAGGAGGTCCGTCAACGTCGCCGCAGCGATGTCGTAGACGACGATGTCCCACTGGGCACCATCGAACACCGAGAACAGAGCGAAGCCTCCGTAGATGTCCGTCACGTTGTCTGCTGGAAGCGGACTCAGGACGGTTTCCGTGTCTGTGACGAGGTTGTAGAGGACAGCCCGCGCCGCCGTATCCTCACCGCGAACGAAGACAACGTAGTTGCCGTAGACCTTCGGATTGAACTCGCTCACGGCGGTCGTTGTGAGTCGACGCCCCATGCCTTCGAAGGGCTGAAACACGACGTCCCAGTTCCCGTCGAAGTTCTCCAGGTACACCAGATGGCGGTGGTTCAGGTCGGGCAGGATGAGGTCGTTGACGGAGCTGACCACCGGGCCCGTGGTGCAACCGTCGTCGACGACGCCGTTGCAATCGTTGTCGAGCCCATCACAAGCCCCTTCGCTCGTGGCCCCGTCCTCCGCGGACAAATAGTTGGGCCCGTAGCCGGCCGTTCCAACGCATGCTTCCCAACCACTCGCTCCGCCACAGACCTGCACGCTGCCAGCGCACACACCCTCGCTGAGCGCACAGCCCGGCGCCACCAGGTCGTCATCGGTACCGCTATCACAGTCATCGTCGACTCCGTTGCAGCTCTCAACGACCGGCTCGGTTGCGCCCTCGCACATCCCAAACGCCCCGCCGACACATGTTTGAGTGCCGCGAACGCACAGGCCAACGCTGGAGCCACAGGCCTGCGTCTCGCCATCGATGCATGCGCACCCTTCGTCGATGTCTCCGTCGCAGTTATTGTCGAGTCCGTCGCACGCGCTCTCGAATGCCTCGTAGAGCGGACCGTAGTCGGCGGCGCCGACACACGCAGCGAACCCGCCGGCGCCCCCGCAGCTTTCCGTCGAACCTGCGCAGACGCCTTCTTGAAGCGCACAAGGCGACCCGATGACATCCTCATCGCTGCGTCCGTCGCAGTCCTGGTCTTCTCCGTCGCACACCTCATCGACGGTCCCGATCTCGCCGGCGCAGCTGCCGAACGCACCCGCGGTGCAGGTCTGTACGCCCGCCATGCAAAGCCCAACATCGGTTCCGCACGCTTGCGACTCGCCGTCCAAGCACTCGCAGCCTTCGTCCGTGACGCCGTCGCAGTTGTTGTCGATACCGTCGCAGAGACTCTCCACCACCTGGTAGTCGCCGCCGTAGCTAGCGATTCCTGAGCAGGCGATCCATCCGGCCGCACCGCCACACGCGCGCTTCGCGCCTGAACACACGCCAAGCTGCAGTGGGCAGTCGGGCGCCGTCAGGTCGCCAGGGTTGTCGGTCGTTCCGTCGCAGTTGTCGTCGATACCGTTGCAACTCTCACCCATCGGGCCCAGCTCGCCGTCGCACGCGCCCCAGCCGCCGTCCGCACACGTCTGAACGCCGGGCATGCAGGCGCCTGCATCAAGTCCGCACGATTGCGTCGCGCCTTCTTCGCAGGTGCAACCCTCGTCCGTCGTACCGTCGCAGTCGTTGTCGAGGGCGTCGCAGAGTGTCTCCGCGGCTTCAAAGTCGGCGCCGTAGTCGCCCATCTCGCACTCGAGGACACCCGCAGCGCCGCAGCTAGCGACAGCACCAGCACACACACCTTCGGTCAGCGCACAGCCTGGCGCAACGAACTCCTCGTCGACGGTCTCGTCGCAGTCATCGTCGATGCCGTTGCAGATATCCGCCGACCCGGGGCTCACCCCGTTGTCGTCGTCATTGCAGTCGATACCCAGAGCGCATCCCTCGCCGTACCCGTCGTTGTCCTCGTCGACGCATGCCGGTCCGCTGTCCACGCCGGAATCCGCCACATCCGCGCCTGGAGCGTCGGGAAGGCCGCCGTCGAGGACCGCTGCGTCGAGCGTTCGCCCGCTGTCATCCCCGCATCCCAAAGCCAAGGAGAAGGCCACTAACAAAGAAGAGAATAGAGTTTTGGTGCGAGTCATCGAAGCGACCTACGAGCACACGGCGTCAACCTTCCCTCGCCCCATGGCTCTCACTTGGCGTGAAGCTCACTCATTCCGGGGGCGGCGGTGCGTGACGGTGAATGCGCACGCGCTCCCATACGGGGTATTGAAAAGGGCTACGGGCACACTGGATGAGGTCGGGGTCGATTCTGGGGTGTCATGAGCGCGGTCCGCGAGCAGCTGACCATCACGGCAGAAGACGATCGCTACGAACCACCAGGCGCTTTAAAACGCCGTCGGCGTTTGCGATAGGGGGACGGCCGGAAAGCCAGTCGGTACAAAACACGAGTAGGTGCCGCCCGTGGACAACGTGTAGTTGGCGATGGTTTGGTGACCACGAATCTGCGCCAAGTAAGAGTATTGGACGTCTGTGACTTTGCCGCCGTTGCGCAGAGCCATGAGCGCTGGGTCGTGGCGGAAGCGGCGTATCGCGAAGACGACGCCGGCAAGTCCACTGAGGAGCACAGCGACAAAGATCCCCAACAGTACGAAGAGCTCGTCGCCTTCGCTGCCGCCGCTGGCGCCGACGCCGATCATGATCGCCGTGCCCAGGAGACCAAGGAGGAGGAGGGGGATTCCGACGACGCCAAGAATCACGTTGCGCGTACGGCGAGCGTCGGCCTCGGCGTGAGGCAGCAGCTCCTGGGCTGTGGGTAGCCTCATTGGACGCGCAGACTTTCGGGGGAATCGCGAAACTTCGCATCGAGCTGCGGCGTGAAGCCCGCCGTCGAATGAGGGATAAAGTCCGCCATGGCTTTGAGGACGAAGGGCTCTTGTCCCACCTCGCAAGGGACCATGAAGAACTTTCCATCGCTCATTCCGCAGCGGACGAAGGCGGCGTTCGCGGAGCCGGTCACCCGGTGCACGTAGAGCCAGACGATGTCGTTGTGGCGCGTACGAATCAGGCGCAGCGACTTGGCCTTGGCCGGGTCACGCGCCGACAGGAAGAGCGGGATAAGACCGAAGGGCATGCAGCCCGCGCCGAGGACCCACAGGTTCTGATCGTTGCCGCTAAGTCCAAAGTACGCGATGGCGGCGATGATCCCCATCAGCACGATGATCCCGATGCCACTCTTGCGCTGGCCCGCATAGATCGACCGGACTTGAGCGAGGATCAGGGCCTCGAGGGGCTCGGGCAGAGGAGTTTCCATCGTTAGTTATACGCCCTCGGGCCGGCGAACTCCCTAGGCAAAGAAAGAAAGCCCGCAATCGTTCAGTTCGCTCGTGTGAACAAGCCAGTCCAAGTGGGCTCGTACGGTCGTCGCTTTTCCTTCTCCAAACACATGATCTCGTTCGCGCATGCTTTCGTACACGAGTGTCGCGCAGCCAGCCCCGCATCGAAGACGCCCTCGAATTCTGGGGCGCCCTGAAGGAGGAGGTCGTCCGCGTTGCTAAAGGTGGCGCGCAATACGGGCTGTCAGCTCCGACGAGAGACCGAAGGACGCTTGGCAGATCGACTGCACGCCGACGCCGGCTCCCCGACGTTCGAGATCCCGAGCGACGCGAAGAAGTCGCAGCGGCGGATACGCGTTGCCGCGCTCTGTCACGCAGGAAGGGTTGAGCTGTGAGGGCATTTCAGGGTCAACTCGTTCGATCATCCGCGGATCACGGACGGCTTCTTCACCGATGAGCTGCTCATAATCAGCGGATTCCCCGGGACTCGGCGCAAGGTCGACGGGGAGTCCAGCGACGAGGTGGTAGACCACGCGCTCAGGCGGGTGAATCGCTAGAAGACCGTCGATGAATCGTTCCGTTTGGTGAACCGCGCCAAGGGAGGGAGCGCCATAGCGTGAGCAACGAAGGTTGAGTGCGCGACC
This sequence comes from Polyangiales bacterium, assembly GCA_047619315.1. GTDB lineage: Bacteria > Myxococcota_A > Polyangia > Polyangiales > Houyiibacteriaceae > JBCCRV01. The sequence continues at coordinate 845 of JBLHKB010000369.1, read as the reverse complement.
CGCTTCCAAGTCCCCCTATGCACCACCGTCAACCTGACGTGCCAAGGTCATATGACTCCCGAAGAAGGCAACGGAATCGCCCTCGGCGCTATCCGAAGGGTACTCGACTCAGCCCGTGGGTTTGAGGTGTCGGTTCTGGGGAGGCCGGTACAAGTCACCGTCGGCCCACCGACGAAAGTTACTTGGTTCGGCGAGGTGTCCGGCGTGAGCGAAGAGGTGGAAGGTCCATGGCCGGACAACGTGCCACTCCACTTGCGAGGGCGGAAGTGTTGATCTGGTCCTACTTTGCCGGGCCGACAAACGTGACGGCGCGAAAGTGTCCTTGGCGGTGGGTTTTGGCCAAGGGCGTTGGATCGGACACACCAACGTGGCTTCTGCGCTCGAAGCTTCGGACGAGCCCGAAGTTGTGGTTGTGGCCTGGTTCGGCCTGAAGAAACACGGTGCGGGAGAAACGCAGAAGGCTCTGAATCGCAAGCTCCGCAAGATCTTCGCGGACTCAGGCCAACCGATGCTGTCGAAGGCATCCGTCGAGACGTTTCGAATCCGAGTCGAAGATGCGTCGGTGCGCCCATCGCCTCGCGAGGCGTTTGAACGCCTTGTGCATATCTGCTTGCTCAAGTTGGACTTCTTCTCGTCTGGCCCAAGAGCCAGCGCCCGCGGCCGTCCGTTGATCGACCTTGGTTCACTCGGCCTCCCCACGAGACCGCGCTGAAGTGGAGGACGAGGAGGGCCACAACTACTGGGCCGGCGGCTATGGAGAACGTGACCGGCTCGAACGCTTCATGAACGGCCACTACTGGAAAATCGGCTGGAAGAAAGACGAAGAGACCAAAGGTGCTCGAGAT
>JBLHKB010000368.1:0-7215 GCA_047619315.1 Polyangiales bacterium | reverse complement strand
TTTTTCGCCGTCTTTTGCGTCGCCTGCTCCGTGGACCACACGGGCCTTCAAGAAGGAGACGCGGGATTTGACGGCGCTGATGTCGGCGACGCGGCGGTCCCTGACGCTGCTGTTCCTGACGCGAGGGGCGTTGACGCGGCGGTCGTTGACGCGGCGGTCGTTGACGTGGCTGACGCCGCTGTTCCTGACGCCGGGGTCGTTGACGCTGGTTTTACCGATTCTGGTCCGATCGATGCGATGCCGGATACGGCGCCGGCGGATGCAGGCTGTCCCATCGGGACTCGCGAGTGCGTGGACAGCACCACGCTGCGCGTCTGCGTCGAAGGTCGGTGGGAGGAGCGCCCCTGCGATTTCGAATGTGGAGTGGACGGCGCTCGCGACTCCTGCGTGGATTTGATCCCAAGCAACCTGACCCGTCCTCTGTCGGCGGTGACGGCTCTTGGAACAGTGACCTTCGACGAGGAAGATCAGTGGGATACCGACGAGTGCAGCGCGCTCGACAACTTCTGGTATGTCGAGACCGTCGCGGGTGAGATCGATCTTTGCGTCTTGGCGTTCGAGAACGTCACCTTCGCTGCTCGAATTGAGGTCGAGGGACAACGGGGCCTCGTCATTGTGGCGACGGGCTCCATCACCATCGAAGCGGAGTTCGCGGCGGACGGCGAAGAGCTAAGACCTGGTCCTGGTGGTTCTAGCAACGTCGGCGCATCCGCATCTATGTTGTCTGGCGGCACTGGCGGTGTTGTTGAGGTGCTGGGACTTGGATACAGCTCCGACGGTGGCGGCGGTGGTGGCGGCTTCTTTGCGGAAGGCGGGCGAGGAGGTCCAGCGGGCGGCGATGGCGGTTCCACCGTCGCGTCTGGTGGCGTGAGCGGCGGGACCAACGGCAGTAGCTATCGGCTGATCCCACTACGCGGTGGCGGCGCTGGCGGCATTGGAGGCACTAGCCCCTCGAGCGGACTTGGCGGCGGCGGCGGCGGCGCCATTCAGTTTACAGCGCGAGGCGACATCATCGTCGATGGCCGTATCCGCGTGAGCGGCGGCGGGGGCGACGGGGGGCGCTTTGAGAACGGCGGCGCCGACAATATCGGAGCAGGCGGTGGCGGCGGCGGCGGCGGAGGCATTCACTTTGAGACGGCGGGTACGATCTTCTTTCGAGGAGGCGCAAACATTCACGCGGGCGGCGGCGGTGGCGGCGGCGGCGGCGGATGCGGCGACGGGGAGGGCGGCGGCGAAGAAGAACAAGGCGATGACGCGGTCGGAGGTGATCGCGGTCCAGACTGTGCTGGCTTAGGCCGGATCAGCGCTGACGGCGGCGACGGGAGCGAAACCGGCCGCGGTGAAAACGGTGGTGGCATCGACTTTGAAGGCGGTAACGCCGGCGGCGGGGGCGGCGGCGTTGGCCTCGTGGTCATCCGAGCAGACGCACAGATGGGCACGCTCCGCGGCACCGGTCAGCGAGAAACCGAGAGCCCTACCATCGCAGCCGTTGAGTAGCGCCAGCCCCTTCTCATCGGGCTCGGCGAAGTCGCGATGGTGAACTGTGTTTGCGATGTGACCTGATGGGCTTCGCTACATGGTGGGTCGGATTATTCGGTACGTCTGGGACACATCGTAGCCACGTTCGCGACCTGATCGTGCTGGGCCCCAGCCGGCGTGGGAGATGGTCCGCGCGTAGCCACGGGCTTGGTCTTGCCAGCCGGTGAACATGACGCTGTGGGTGCCGACGGGGGTGCGGCCGGGGTCGTTGACGATGTAGAGCCAGTCGCCGGGGCGGATGAGGCTGAGGTCCGCGTAGGGGCCTTCGCGTTCGGCGCGATACACGATGGTGCGTTTGCGCCAGCTCCGGTGACCGGCGCGCGCGTAGACTTCGGAGAGGTAGGCGTAGCAGGAGCCTTGGATGAGCTCGTTCTGCGCGATCATTCGACGCGCTGTGAGAACGGAGTGTTGTCCTGGGTTTGGGTGGAGGCGCGGGCCCAACGGTGGGCGCGGAGGGGCCCGACGTCCGCGGCTTCGCGAAGGGCGCGCAGACTCGGCGACTTCCCTCGACGCGAGCTCGGGGTCTACCTCGACGGGCTCTAGGGCGCCGATGCGGAGGCCGCTATCTAGGACGATGTCTTCCACATCCACTCCGGAGGCGACGGCGTTCTGGACGTCGATCTCGTTGAGGCGGTCGAGCTCGTCGAAGTCGGGAACGGCGGCGCCTTCGGCCAACTCTTCGACGGGGGGCTCGAGGGGCTCGACTTGGGGAATGAGCTCCGACTGAGGAATGGGGTTGAGCGCGACGGGGGTCAGGGCTCGGGCTACCTCTTGCTGGGAACGGGTTCGCTCGGCCTGCACGCCTGCGTAGAGGGTGCCGGCCATCGTTGCGCCGATGGACGATGCGAGCAGCAAGATGCGGATCCCTTCCATGCACACTTATTACGCAAGACGCGTGCCGGTGGATCTCCGGGGGAAAGTGGGGTGTGGATGCGAACGGACGTTCACGGCGGCTCGCGGTGCGTTCACGAATTCGTGAAAGAATGTCACGCATATAGCGTGGCGGGTGGCGCGATGAGACAATATCGCATGCTGTACAACGAGTCCTCGATCGTCGTTTTGGAAGGCTTGGAGGCCGTGCGGCAACGGCCCAAGATGTACGTCGGTGACACGGGTCAGGGCGGCCTGAACAAGCTGATCGCGGAGCTGGTGGGGAACGCCGTCGGCGAGGTCACCGAAGGACACGCCACGACGATTCGCGTGCATCTCAAAGGGGACTCGTTGATGGTGGAGGATGATGGTCGCGGAATCCCCGTGGATTTGAATAGGAGCTACGGCATGTCGCCGCTGGAAGTGATCTTCACGAGCCTGAACAGCGGCTGCAACTGTGGCTGCGATGAGCCGGCTGGACACCGAGTTGGCGATGCGGGCGTCGGCGTTTCAGTGGTCAACGCGCTGTCGGCTTGGTTGGATGTAGAGACCGTTCGCGATGGACATCTTCACCGAATCGGATTCACGCAAGGCCGCGTCACCCACGCGCTCGAGGATCTGGGGGCGACGGAGCGAAAAGGGACGCGAGTTACCTTCGCGCTGGACCGGACGGTCTTTGAGCTGGAGGTGGCGCTCGACACGCCTTGGCTCGAAGAGCACCTTCGTGAGCTGCCCCTTGGTGACCTCGGCAGCGTCGACCTCACTCGCGAATAGGTATACTCCGAGAGGTCGACGCGGTCTTGATCAAGACGCCGTGCGCCCGAGCGCTGGAGTCACGACGGCGCAGACGGATCGACGTTAGAGGGACGTAGCAGAACCTTGAGGTCCGGCGTCTCGAGTGGCAGCCGCAGCGTGAAGACCGAGCCGCCCTGGGAAGGACACTCGACGGAGACGCTGCCGCCGTGCTGTCGCGCGACGAGGTCGACGAAGGCCAGACCTAGGCCGTGGTGGCCCAAGTCGTCCTCCAGCGAATCGCCGCGCGTGAAGACATAAAACAGAGCTTCCCGCGCCTCGGGAGAGATCCCGGGGCCGTCGTCTTCAACCTGGATCACGAGTTGCGCTCCTTCCGTCGCCGCACGGAGGATGACTCGTGCCTTGGGCGGCGAATACCGGATCGCGTTGTCGAGCAGGTTGTCGATGGCTCGGCGCAGTAGCTCGGCGTCGCAGTCCATCAAGAGCGATGGAGGCGAGAGCACCTGCATATCGACACCCTGCGGGTCCGCCAAGCCGCGCGCTAAGGCGAAGCTTGCGCCCAGGACTGGCACGATATTCTGCGTTCGGATGCGCGTCGGCACGTCGGAGGTGTGCAGCCGCGTGATGTCGAAGAGGTTGACCACCATGTCGCGCATGCGTCGCGAGGCGGAGCGAGCACGTGCCCACAGCCCGTCATCGTCTGCCGGGCGTAGGAGATCGAACGCGAGTGCCAGGATGGTCAGCGGGCTGTTCATGTCGTGGGCGAGCATGCGCACGAGGTAGTCCTTGGTTCGCTCGACGGCGCGCGCGGCGCTGACGTCCTCGACGACCAGCAGACCGTATGATCGACCCTGAATCTGCAGCGCCTCGAGGAGCAGGTGCACGTCACGGGGCTTCTCGACGAAGGGTCGGGGAAAGCGAAAGCTGACGCTCCTGTGGAGAGCGCCGTCCGCGACACGCGCCTGGAAATCTGTCCCAAGGCCGATGATGTTGGTGCAAGGCGCCACGTCTTTGAAGAACGAGCGTCCGATCACGCTCTCACGCTTGCGGCCCGCCAGCCGCTCCTCCGCGCGGTTGTAGAGGACGACATCGGCGTTCTCATCGAGCAACACCACACCGATCGGCAGCGCGTCGAATACGCTGCTCAGGAGCGTGATTTGATCCATCTTCGTAACTTGTACGAAGGTGAAAGAACCGTCAACCTCGTCCGGATGAGATGAATGGTCGGTCCTTGATATTCGTACGAACGATCTATTTAGTTCGTGCCACATCTTCGGGAGCTTCGCTGGCCGCGCTCTTCAGTGCGGATCATGCTGCGCTGTGGAAGTTGAACTCGAGGGCGAAGCACGACGCGTGCTCGAGCAGGCTCTTTCTCAAGTGAACGCGCTGCATTTGCCGGGGGCGCGGGCGCTTCATCGCGAACGGCTGCTCCGCGTCATCGAGCTGACGGCGGAGGTGCTAGCGCTGGAAAGTCTCAAGGAAAGCACACATGCCGCTGCGCGATGCACTCGAGCGCTCGCGCAGTCCGCGCGGGCGCAGGATGCGCGTCATGGGGCGGGGCAGCTTTCGCGAAGTGCGCAGCGCGCGCCGACGAGCGAAGACTGCGAGCTAGGCTGGCAGAACGTGGAGACGATTGTCCGCGGCGCAGAGCTCGCTGCCGCGGACGCAGCACAGCTTGCGGCGCTCACAAGCGAGCGTCGCGTCGACAAAGCGGCTGCCTTGGCGAGCGCCGCGGCGGAGGAGGCGCGACGGATCGTGGAGCGAAGGAATCACGCGTACACGTTTCATGCAGACCCTGATTTTTCCTTCGGCGAAGGTTGGTATGTCGCGGCGGCTGGGGTGCTTGGGAATATTGAGATCCAGATCGAATCCGCGCAGGTGCAGAGCGCGCAGGTGGAGCGGTTTTTACGGGATGCACACTTGGGCTCGCGGCTTGTCCCGTACCGGTCGCGGCCTCGGGCAAATAAGGGCCTGCCGGCGCTTATTGCGGCGGCCTTTGCCGAGGATCCGGTGGATGCGCAGCGCAGACTTCGGGTGGCTTTTCTTGGAGAGGAGCGCATCCCCGAAGCGATGATCGACTGGGTGGATGCCGCCCTGGAGGTTGCGCCGCGAGACCAGCGCAAGGTGCTGGTCTGGGTCCGGAAAGGCGTGCATGACGCGACTCGAAACTCCACGGAGCTTGAGGTGGCGGAGCTGTGCCGCCTCGCTGCGCAGCGGGGTTTGGCCCCCGTGCTCTTCGGCGACGCGGTGGAGGGGCCGCGGCCCCCCGAGGTCGTTGACCTGTCGCTCTGCTGGAAGCTGCCGCTCTTTCAAGGGGAGCGGATGCGTCGTGCGCAGCTTCAGCTCTTTGAGCACATGGTGGCGGCGCACGGGCTGGTTGGGCAGGTCGGCGTTACGACGGCGGGGATGGATGGTCCGGCGTTGATGGGGCTGCCGACGATGTACATCACGGACAAGGCAAACCCGCGGCTTGGGCGCTGGGTTGGGGTGGTGCCGGAGTACGAGGAGGTTGTTCGTGCGGACGCGTACTTGGAGGGGATCGGAGCGACGTTCTCGCGCTGGGCATCCAACGCGTTCTAACGATCCGCAGCGGGCTCTTCGCAGATGGCTTTGAGGAGCGCCCGGACGTTTGCGTTCCGCGGCTTTTCACCGAATATCTGCAATCCGTACCCCTCGAAAGAAGCGCCGAACTATGCCGAAGCTACGCCCTATAGAACCGGATGCCATCACGTCACTTCCCGTACAGGTGGTCGAAGATGCATCCTTTCGCTGCACCCCTGTTCAACTCGTTGCGAGTTTCAAGAGCGACGAGGACTGGAAAGATTGGTTCAACTTGAAGGTGACGCGCACCACCACCGGCGCCTATCGGGAGGGGTTCACCCGCACGGTGAAGGCGGGACCGATGGTCCTGCACGAGGTCTTTACGGAGTGGACCGAGCCCAACGAGATGTCGTTCTATGTGGATCGTACCAATAATCCTCTTCTCAAAGCCTTCGCGGAGCACTACCTCGTGACCGAGACTGCAACCGGCTGCACGTTTCGTTGGCAGATCGGAATGGAGTTCACGCGGGCGGGACAGCTCGTGGCGCCACTCTTCAAGGCGGCGATGGCGCGAAGCGCGCGAAGGGGTTTTCCGAAGCTCGAGGCCTTGGCGCTCAAGCGTTAGAGCCGCGGGCTCAGATGCGCGGCTTCGTTTCTTAACGAACTCCGGACGGTGGTAGACTTCTATCCTTGTACACCTTCGGCCGATACGAGCTGCTTTGCGAGATCGCGAGCGGAGGCATGGCGACGGTGTTCGCCGCGCGCGTGGCGGGTGCCGTCGGTTTTGAGAAGCTCGTGGCCATCAAGAGGATGTTGCCCGCGATGAGCGAGGACCCTCGCTTCCGAAACATGTTCTTGGATGAAGCACGCGTCGCGGCCCACATCAACAGCCCCTACGTGGTGTCGACGTTTGACCTCGACGCGGCACCGGATGGTTCGCTCTACATCGTGATGGACTTGGTCGTCGGCTGTTCGTTGGCGGACATTCTCCGCTCGCTGGACGTGCCGGAGCTACCTTTTGCGGTTGTCGCGACCATCGGTGAACAGGCGGCGCGCGGACTTCATGATGCCCACGAAGCGAGGACCACGCTGGGCGAGGCGCTTCGAATCGTTCATCGAGATGTCTCGCCGCAGAACATCCTGGTCGGCATCGACGCGGCGACGCGCATCACGGACTTTGGCGTGGCGCACGCCGCGGAGCGCCTCACGAAGACACAGGGCAATAACGTAAAAGGCAAGCTCGCCTACTGTTCGCCGGAGCAGCTGCGGAGCGAGCCCTTGGACCGTCGAAGCGACATCTTCTCGCTTGGTATTGTGCTTTGGGAAGCCCTGACAAAGCAGCGCCTGTTTCGCCGCCAGGACACGAGCGAATGTCTGCGCGCGATCTTGAGCGATCCGATCCCCGACCCGCGAACGGTTCGGCCGGACATCCCGCCGGCTCTGGCGGCCATCGTGATGCGGGCGCTAGCCCCCGCGCCAGATGTAACATTGGCGACGGCGGGGGACCTGTAG
>JBLHKB010000367.1:0-7266 GCA_047619315.1 Polyangiales bacterium | reverse complement strand
CTCTGGCGCGCTTGAAATTGGCGTCCATCATCCGCGTGAGTTCATCTGCGTTTAGACCGCGCTCGCTCTTCCCGCTCGAGTCGACTTTGTCGCTCGCAAACGTATCGAGCCGCTCCAACTCGGCTTCGTTCACCGTCGCATCGGAGGACAGGATCCTCGAGCCGGACCCCTTCTTGTCGAGGGGACCATCACGAAGCTTGTCGAGCCGCACTCCACGACGCGCATTGCGTGCGAGCTGAAGAGGGTTGAGCCCGTTTGCGATCACCGCGACAGCACGAATGGGTGCACCCGGCACCGACGGGCTGCCGTCTCCCGACTTGGCGACGCGCACGATGGTGTCCGCCACCTCATCGAGCGTGGCGACTCCACCCGGGAGCATTCCCTGGCCCACTAACGCCCGCAGAAACGGGCACGGGTTGTTCGGCGAAACTTCGGCGGGTGCGGGGGAGGAGCGCTCTTCGTCGGATGTGATCATGAAACTGGAGCCTAAGGCTCCTCGGCGACGGATCAAACCGGATGAATCACGACAGACGACGTCCTGAAGACCTCGTTTCGCGTGTCTCACATGATATCGTACGATATGAGCCTTCGAGTAATGGGCGTGCGCCACTCCAGCTGGAGTTCAGTCTCGTTTCGACGCCACCGGCAGGCTCTCTCTCAACAGCCGTCAGCTCCCGTGCGGAGCTAGACGTACGGCAGTCAGAGAGCCTCTTGTTCACGCGGCGTCACAGCCTCCGCATCACACCCTGCCGCCTTCAATCGCTCACATGCGTCCGTCGCCGTGGCGTTGTCCACGTCGACTAAGAGCTCTACTGGCAGATCATCGACAAAGTTCTTCGTCTCGTGCAGCGTCGACCCGGCCACGCTTCGAACGACCTGAAGCGCCTTGATGCGGTCTTCTGGAACGGTCCATAAGATCACGCGCGCCTGTCCCCAGTTGTCTCTCGCGCTGCGAAGCGCCGCAAAGGGATCGATACGGTCGTCAGTCTCAAAAAGCCGCACGTATGTGTCGAGTCCAGCGGCGCGCGCGAGCTGCTGAACCTCTTCCACAGCTTTCGGCAAATCCAGAAGCAAAGCGTTCACCTTCGGAACATCATGCAGACACCAAGCAGGCTCGATGGGTGGCCGCTCATCGTAGTCGGGGCGTTTCGAGTGCTCGATGAGCAGCGGGTCGAGACGGAGGCGGAACGCTGCGACTTCGCGTGCAACTTCTTTGAGACTTTGCCCGCTTTTCGTGGCCTTGGGATTGAAGACAAACTCCACGGCGATAGGGCGGTGCGCGTGCTCCATCTCAAGCGACACTCGGCCACCTCGCCGGTAGAAGTACTCGCCGTACGCGCGAGGCATCGTGACAGTGTAGTCGACGTAGACGATCACCCTGCACCCGCTGGCGATGATCGCCGGAGGCTGGCCAAATTCCGGCCAGTCATCGTCACGCCCTGGCCACTCTTCGGCGAGGCCGTGTTCTTTCGCGAAGCGCTCCAAGGGTGAGGGAGGCTCACCTTCCGCCGGCGCTTGCCCCGTCGCATCGCGGTACCAGACGTCATGCTCCGCGCTCACTTCACGGAGTATCTTCGCCACGTCCTTCGCCGTTTCCAAATCTCGAAACGACCCAACGATGGTGTAACTGCCGCTGTTGTTGCTCGCGAAGGCGCGAAAGAGTCGGATACGCATCATGACTGGCTCCTCGCCCCGTCATAGAGCGGCAGAAGCTTCGATACATCGCGCGGCTGCTCAGACGCGGCCCGCGCGCAGCCCGGATCCTGCGCCGCTGACGCCAGCGCATCTCGCTGGTCACGCCACTGCATCAATAACTCCTCCGCGCTTGCCGCCGCGAAGCTTCGGTGGTGAAACGAACACGCCGCCACGCGCCGATCGCTCGTGACCACCACGAACTCGCGCCCCGCCGGACACCCCGCTGCACCCTCGGACCAGCCGCCATTCAGCAGCTGCGGCACCGCGTCCATGCGCTCGCCAAAGCAGATGTCGAGCTTGATCGTGCAGCGTCCACGCAGGGCGCGAGAGAGCAGCCGGACGCGTTCCGCCAGCATCGAGGTGTCCGCCACAGACAGATGCATGTCCGCGTCACGGCCATTGTAGGAAAGCAAAAGGATATCCTCACAACCGAGCGCCACCAGCGAGAGGACCTGCGCCTGCAACTCTGGAAGGCGCGCTGGCGTGACCAAGTAGTTGATGCCGAAACGCATTCGGTGTTTCTGTAGGGCGCCCATCGGTGGGCGATGGTCGACATTGTCGTAGAGCGACAAGCGGACCTGAGAAGTGTAAGGCGCGAGCTCGAGCGCGCAGTCATCCGAAAGGCGAGTCCCGTTCGTCGTGAAGCTCACAGCAAGCGGCGTCTCTTCGGAGAGACGTTTAACCAGTCGAGGAAAGTCTCGAAAGACGAGGGGCTCGCCGCCACCGAAAGCCACCTCCAGCGTTCCGGCTTCGGCGAGGGTCGCCAAGTAGTCGAAGGCGCTGTCCACAGTCCACTCGCTTCGCGCATCCAGAGATCGCGAGCAGAACGTACATGCAAGGTTACACACGTTGGTGATCCCAAACTGCACCACCCGCGGCGCCGTCATTCGCAGGTGCGATGTTTCGTCACCATCGCAAAGCGCAGTCCATCCCGTCCGCCGATCAAACAAGAGCAGCGCGCCATCGAGAGCGAAGCGGCGCATATGACGGAGATCTGGGGGCACCACGATGTCGTCAAGAGCCAGCATGGTTTCAGCTTAGCGCTCTAAACAGAGCAGGTGGGCAACAACGCTACGCCAGAACCCAAGAGGATGCCGTTCGTCGTCACGACCCGGCCTGCAGCAACCGAACGAGAGCTTCGTGGAGGCACTTAGGGCAGCTGCGAACGAAGAGAGTCTCTTGTGTGCGGTCGCCACCGCCACGCCAGAACCCCCATGATGATGCCGTTTGTCGACACGACCCACCACATCACATACGACGGGAAGAAAGCAGAGGCGAAGGCTCCGGCGCCGAGCATCGCCGCAGGGATCACAAGGGCACGCTCCACGTAGATCGCTAGCACGCCCACCATGAACCCTCGAATCGCTAGGTCGTGGACGAGCGCCTGCGCCGCGCTTGTACCGGTGACATACAGTGAAACATCGAGACCAAACTCCGCAAAGAACCCAAGAGAGGTCAGCGCGAGGAGGCGCCGATCGTAGCGGTTCCAGGTCTTGCCAAGCTTGAGCAGCGCCAAGAGCACCGCTGAGTTGACGAGCGGCGAGAGCATGCCGCTGATGTAAGTGAGTCCCTCGGGACCTCCAGTCAGCTGCAAGTAGAGCCCCTGGGCGACCCAGAAGATACCGAGACCGACGGTGAGAAAGAAGCGTCTTCGGCGGCTGTTGTTCCGGTCGAGGTTGGAGCGAAACGCCTCAAGGGTGTTGAGTCGGGCCGTGACCGAAGCGTCTTGGGCGCGACGCTCTTCAATGGCGAGCAGCAGCTCCGGCGGCGCCGGCTGAGCTCGCGCGAGATAGGCTTCGGCGCTCGCGGTTTCGCCGAGGGCAAGAGCGTAACGCGCCATCGCGATATGAAGCCGTCGCTGGCCTTCAGCGGCTTCTTCCCAATCATCGAAACGATCCAACACCGTCCTGAACGCGAAACGAGCTTGGCCGTAGAGCTCGTGAACCGTCGCCGTCACGACGCTCTCCGCCTCCGAATCAGCGAGCAGCACTTCGAGCTCGACGAGCTTGCGTGACGCTTCCGCGCACATGACTTCGGCGTCACGTCTCTCCAGCGCATTGACGACGGCGCTCTGCAGCGCTTCAACGCTCTGAAAGCGCTCCGCCGGAAGAAGCTGCATCGCTCGGCGGATCACCTCGGCAAACCCCGGTGGCGTTTCGTCGGAAATAGAAGGGCGACTCGTAAGCGCTGACCACATCACCATCGCGAAAGTGGCGCCGCTATGCGGTGGCTTTTGGTGAAAAAGCTCGTAGAGAACGGCGCCTAAAAGGTAGACGTCCGTTCGCTCGTCCAATAGCTCGCCGGACGCCATCTCCGGCGCCATGTACGCTGGCGTTCCCGCGAGCTTCCCACTCGCGGGCTCTCCATGGCGAACGGCGATTCCCCAATCGAGCACGTAGACTTCGCCAAAGGCGCCGATCATGACGTTGTCGGGCTTGAGGTCGCGATGGATCACACCACGGGCATGGGCAAAGCGGATCGCGTTGCACACCTGCAAGAACACCTGGAGGTGCCAGCGTTCCGCATCCGTCGAGCCCGGCTGTTCCTCTTCGATGAGCTCTGGCCGCTGAATGTACTCCGTCCATGGGCGCCCTTCGATGCGCTTCAGAACGAGCTGTGGATGCCCATCGTCGCCCACGCACATGTCATAGAGCGGTAAAACATTTGGGTGTTCCAGACGGCCCGTGATCTGCGCCTCACGCAGCAGCACATTCGACACCTCCGCAGAACCGAGCGCGGCCTTCGTGTCCCCCGGCGCGCCGATGGTCTTGATCGCAACGTTGCGCCCCAGCGAGTGCTGCCGGCCGAGGAGCACCACGCTCATGCCGCCGCGGCCGAGCACCTCATCGCTGACCGTGATCCCCGTCGCGGTGGAGCCAGTGACAGTCGGCATTTCATCGGGCCGAAGCGTGTGCAGGGTGGACGCGCTGTCTCGTTGAAGACGCTGAAGTGTCGGAAGCAGCGCCTCCATGCGCGCCGCCGCGGTCGCGTCGCTCGGCGACGTCGCCTTGAGCCAGGGCTTCTCTCCCCACTCTTCCGTGTTTTCCACCCAGGGATGCTAGCACTGCGGATTCCGGGCACACCATGACGTCAACGGTCACGGCCGCAGAGCCCCCAACGCTTCGTATCCCACAACGCTTTCGGTGCGTTTTTGCCGGCTGATGACCCGTGGACCAGGCGTCAGCATCAGTTACGCTTCCTCTATGCGTATCTGCCTCGTTCTCGCAGCCTTGTTTGTGGCTCTCCCAAACGCCGCCGAGGCTCAGCGAAGCATCGACATCGAACGCTTTCGGCCCGCCGCGGACAGCGACGGTTTCATCGGCATCAACGGAAGCGCGATGCCGGGGCCATGGCAGTGGAATGTGGGCTTCTGGCTCAATTACTCGAAGGAGCCGCTGACCGCCGTTATCGGGGGCGAGCAGACCGATCTCATCCGCCACCGTTTGGGTGGCGATCTCGTGATGCAGATGGGTCTTGGCGGACGCTTTGCGCTCGCCCTCGATCTGCCCGTCGTCTTGCACCAAAACGGTTTCGGCCGCGTGCCCGATGGGGGGCCAGCCATCGCTTCCCAGGCCTTCGGCGACCCACGAATCACGGCTCGCGCTCGTGTACTCGGGCGGCCCTCCGCGGAACGCCGCGAGCGTCGCGACGGCCCCGGTCTCGCGCTTCAGGGAACGGTCACGCTACCCCTCGGCGACGAGAACGCATATGCGGGTGAGGGCGCTGCCACCGTTGAAGTCCAAGCCGTCGGCGACTTTCGCGTGTTTGGCATCGCCGCCGGTTTGATGGTCGGATTTCGTCACCGCTTCGAAACTGAAACCATCGGACCGCTGACCTTTCGCGATGAGCTTCTCTACGGAATCGGCATCAACGTCCCTGTTCCCATTCTTGAAGGTCTTGGCGTTCGACTCGAATTGCGCGGCGCCCTCGACGCCGGCTTTGGCGGAGGCGCGATCCGTCGTGCCCTTGAAAGCGACTACGCCATTACTTACGAGCGCGCCGGGGTGATGTACTTTCTCGGTACCGGTTTCAGCATGTCCTCCGGACCCGGCACACCAAGTGTTCGCGGAATGGCCGGTCTGTCTTGGGCACCCCGCGCCCACGACGATGATGCCGATCTGGACGGCATCGCGGACCGCATCGACGAGTGCCCCCACCTGCCTGAAGATTTCGACGGATTCGAGGACGAAGATGGCTGTAGCGACCCCGACAACGACAACGACTTCGTTCCAGACGTTGACGACCGTTGCCCCCTTGAACCCTCCGACGAAGATAACGATGCCGACGAAGACGGCTGCAACGATCACTAAAGATCTGCGCTGGTGTCGAATTGTGCGGGGCCGTAAAAGCGTGCTCTGAAAAAGAATCTGAATCCTCGGACTCGAGCTTCGTCCTATAAAAGCAGTCAGTTCCTCACCAGAGTGCGGGACTAAGTGGTCTTCAGAAGCAGGACGATCAGCTCCGAGACCGGGCTCAAAGAGGTAGATGTGCGACAAAGGTAGTTGATGCCCTACATGGCATCGAGCGTATCCTTGCGTACCGATTCGAGGTCAGGGCGCACGTGAGATCGAGGCGAAAATACATAGGCATTGGCACAGCGATTCTCGCGTGTGCATTCGCGTTCGCTGCGGTTCTTCCGAGCAGCGCTCAGGATACCTCCGTCATTATTCGGACACTTCGTCAGGGCACGGATTTCCGAGTTCGTGTCCGAGCTGCGTTTGCACTCGGCAACACGCGAGACGCCAGCATGCGTCGACACCTTGAACGAGCCCTTCGTGAACCGAATCCTGCCGTTCGCGCCGCCGCCGCCACAGCACTCGGTCGTCTCGGCGACTCGCGTGCACGTCGTGCTCTGAGGCGTGCACGACGCGATGACTCCGCGGCGGTTCGCATGCAGGTGACACGCTCTCTTGAGATGCTCGCCGCCGGTGCGACGGAAGCACCCTCCGCCGCACGACGTGTCCCGAGCGGAAGCGGTGGCATCTATCCTTCCACCGTCACCATTCCACGCGCCGACGAAATCTCCTGGCCACGCATTCGCTACGTGGTCGTCCTCGGCGATGTGGCAAATCAAACCAACTACCGCGGCGCCGAACCACTCCTTGGTGACTTCCGCTCCCACGTTCGCCGCAATCTCAACCTGTTGCGCGGCGTGGCCGTGTTCGAATCCGCCAGCGCCATTCCCGAGCCTGCCCGCCGGCAGATCCGGCGCCGCAGTTTGCCCACGCTCCGCCTCGATGGAAACCTCGTCAACGTCGACCGCAGCCGCCGCGCCCGGGACGTGTTGGTCCGCTGCGAGGTCAACCTCGTCGTCCTGACCGAGCCCGGCCGCGACCTCCGAGGCATGATGACCGGCGCCGCCACCGGATCCGAAGTGCTCCGGAGAGCTGGCCGCCGCGAACAAGAGACACGTCTCGCGGGGCAGGCCCTCAGCGCCGCCGTCCGTTCCGCCATGTCGTCGGCGTCCAGTGCCCTACAGCGCGCCGCCCACCCCTAACCCCGGGGCCACGTGCGTGGCGTGGGGACGGGGTCATGACTATGACTCTATGATGACCCTGGCGGTTGCCCAAC
>JBLHKB010000366.1:0-7274 GCA_047619315.1 Polyangiales bacterium | reverse complement strand
GCTCGGACCGCCCTCGGGGACTAGCGGGCTCGACCCTGCGCTGGGACCGCCCTCGGGGACTAGCGGGCTCATCCGCGGAAGCTCCCCGCGCTCGGGGCTTGAACATCGGTTCGCCCGCGATTCGAATCCGCAATCCGAGGGCGAGGTCGAAGGTGTGCCAAAGCCCTTCGTCACGACCAGAACCAACGAAACGGTAACCCGCGCGCAGGAAGGGTTCGACACGACCTACCCGCACTCCGATGGACGCATCGGTGCGGAACGTCGACATGAGATCGCCGAGACCACCACCACCCAGACCGCCGACGAACTCGAGTCCAGGGAGGATCACCGTGTGCTCCATGCGAATGGGGGCGCGCATCCAAATACCCATGGTGCCGATGGCGGCCCAGCGACCTCGTTCCGGGCTCAGCGACAGAACCTCCGCGCCGACGGTGAATCCCAAGACATCCCAGCCGTGGCTAAGCTGCAGCCCACCGGCGCCGACGACATCGTCAGTAGCGATGGCCAAACCACCATTCAGTTCGAGGTGCCAGGACGACTCTAAGCGCAGGACGTTGGGCATACGCGTCCCACGTCCTGGTCCATAAGGGCCTGCCTTGGCGCTTCCCGTGGCGATCATCACCAACGCGGTGGCCAGCGCGACTCTTAAGATCCGACGGAGCACGTTGCACGAGACTCCTATGGCGACGGAAGATTCACAACCGTACAGCTTCACCGCCGGCACGTTTTGAGAACCTGAGCGGAGGATGGATCAGAGCGCGAGGCGAAAACGAGCCCGCCAGCGAGCGCGACGGAGGAGAGTTTGAATTAGGCTGTTCATAGACCGGCTAACATGCACGTTGTAGGCCAATGCTGACATCTCGGTTTTGTCGATGTTTTCGCTATGTCGAGTCAAACTTCTGTTGCCGATTAGACGCACTGGCCATAGGTCCGGGGAGGACACATCTCACTGGGGCTGTCGGGATGGAATGACCCGGACCCGGGCAGTGTATTGCCACCAATAGCGGCTTTATTTATGGAGGGGACTTTTCGAAGTCCATTCGTCGCGGAGGCGGCTCACCTTCAAACTTTTCGAACATGAACCTGTTAGGCTCCGCATCTGTGCCCATCCTCGACATACCCCTGTTTGGCAACATTGCCCTCTGCCTTGTCATGGTGTCCGCGGCCTACACGCTGGCCATGGCTCTCGGCGCTGGCAAAGGACGCCTGAACCTGCTGGCAGCCGCGCGCTCCGGCACCTTCGCGACATGCACCTTCATCGCGTTGGCCATCTCGCTTTTGGCGTACGCGTTCCAAAGCCACGACTTCCGCATCATCTACGTCGCTCGATACAGCGACCGTTCGATGCCTTGGTACTACCTCTTCACCTCCCTCTGGGGTGGCCAAGATGGTTCGCTGCTGTGGTGGCTCTTCTTGCTCTCCGGCTACACCGCCGCGTGCGTGCGTTGGCTTCGGGGCAAGTACGTCGAGCTGCAGCCCTGGATCATCGCGACGCTCATGGGCATCATGTTGTTCTTCAGCATCGTCATGCTCTTCGCGGCGAACCCGTTCCAGACGTACATCGCGACGACGCCGCCGGATGGTGAAGGTCTCAACCCGCTGCTGCAAAACTACTGGATGGTTATCCATCCACCGAGCCTCTACATGGGCTTCGTCGGCTGGTCGATTCCCTTCGCCTTCGTCATCGCCGCTCTTGTTACCGGCCGCCTCGACGAAGAGTGGATCAAGGGCGCGCGCCTCTGGGCGATGATCGCTTGGAGCTTCCTCAGCGTGGGTCTGATCCTCGGCTGCCTCTGGTCCTACGAAGAGCTCGGCTGGGGCGGATACTGGGCTTGGGACCCGGTGGAAAACGCGAGCTTCATGCCGTGGCTTGTGGGTACGGCGTACCTGCACTCGGCCATCGTCCAAGAGCGCTACGGCATGCTCAAAGTGTGGAACGTCTTCTTGATGTGTTTCACCTTCTTCATGACGATTTTCGGCACGTTCCTCACACGTTCCGGCCTCATCGCCAGTGTGCATAGCTTCGCCCGCTCGGACATCGGCGTGTACTTCGTCCACTTCATGTTCCTCATCGCCTTCGTGTGCATCGCGTTGGTGGCGTGGCGAATCGGGCGGCTTCGAGCCAAGCACCGAATCGAATCGCTCCTGAGCCGCGAGTTCATGTTCTTGCTGAACAACTGGGTGTTGCTCGGCATGATGTTCTTCGTCCTGGTCACCACCACGTGGCCGCTCATCAGCGACTGGATTCGCGGGCAAGAAGTCACCGTTGGACCCGGCTTCTACAACGAGTGGATGGTGCCGCTCGGCCTCATCCTGCTCTTCTTGATGGGCGTCGGCCCCCTCGTCAGCTGGCGCAAAGCCACCGGCAAGAACCTTCGCCGCGCCATGGTGATACCAACGGCCCTCGGTGCCATCGTCTTCACGATTCATCTCCTCGCCGGCAACTCCTTGGGCTACCCGCCCTTCCGGGACTCCTTGGAGATCTATCAGACGGCTACAGGCGGCGTACTTAGCTACTTCCATGTGGTCGCGCCCATCGCTGCAACGTCGCTCTGTGCGGTGGTCTTCGGCACGATTATCCAAGAGTTCGTTCGCGGCGCACGCGTCCGCACGCGCTCCAAAAAAGAGTCCGTGTTCACGGCGCTCTACCAGCTCATCAGCCGAGCACGCCGCCGCTATGGTGGATACATCGTCCATCTCGGCATCGTCGTCATGTACTTCGGCTTCACCGGCGCGGTGTACGACCGTGACGCGGAAGCGGCTTTGCGCCCCGGCGAGACCATGCAGGTCGGTAACTGTACCGAGGACAGCGAAGTCGGCGGGGAATGTCACACCTTCCGCTACGACGCACCCATCACCACCAACGACCCAAACAAGCGCGCCGTGTACGGACGCATGACGATCCTCGACGAGGACGGCAGCTCACTCGGTCAGGTCAATCCCGCCAAGTTCATCTACCGAACTCACCCGGACATGCCGACGACGGAGGTTGCGATTCGCAGCCGCGCGGAAGAAGATCTCTACGTCATTCTTAGCACCGTCGACCCTGAGACTCAGCGCGCCACCTTCCGAATCATCGTCCGGCCCTTCGTCGTCTGGATTTGGATCGGCGGACTCATTCTCCTCCTCGGCGCCCTTATCTCCATGTGGCCGACGGCACGTCAGCTCGCCCTCAACAAACGCCGCAAACGAAATCGAAACACGGCGGAGAGCAAGAATAAAAAGAAGGGCCCCAAAGCAGCGGGTGTGGCCATTGCACTGCTCGCGTGGATGCTCAGTTCTGGAAGCGTCGCCGAGGCTCAAAATGACAGCACCAGCTCTCTGCATGCCGGCACCGTCGTCATTGACGACCCTGGAGAGCGTCAGCTTTTTGGGCAGCTGCTTTGCCAGTGCGGTTCCTGTGCGCGACTTCCTCTGGACTCGTGCAGCTGCTCTTGGGCGGACGACGCACGTGCGGAACTTCGTCTTCAGATGGAAGCCGGCGCGCAGCCCCTCGACCTCATCGCTCGTTTCCGCGCGCAGCATGGCGCTGCGGCCATTTCGATCCCTTCGGACGAGGGCTTCGACCGGCTGATTTGGGCGGTGCCGATCACGGTCTTTGCCGTCGCAGCGTTCGGCGTCGTTCTCATCGGCCGACGCTGGAGGACAGCTTCCCCGGAAGACACCGACGAAGACGATGATGAATCAGGCTCTGACGACGGCGAGAGCGACGGCTACGATGACAAACTCGACGCTGAACTTCGACGATTGGAGCGCGACTAATGGATAGCTTTTTGCCTCCTTTCTTCGCCATCGCGGCGTCGCTCGCGCTCATCGCCGCGTTGACATTCTTGTGGAGAAGTCTTCGAGCGGCCTTCGGGGTCGCAGACTCATTTCACCTTCCCTCGGCGGAAGCCGAGTCACGCCGGATTCTTGAAGAACGCAAAACCGCGCTCCTCTCGAACCTCGCCGACCTCGAGTTTGAACACGCCGGCGACAAGATCAGCGATGTGGACTACGAAGCCCTCGACAAGAAGCTCCGCGCCGAAGCCAAGAGCGTGCTGCGTCTCCTCGACGACGACGTGAAGCCTTATCGCGCCAAGGCAGAGCAGCGCCTGAAGGGCTACCTGTCCGAGCGTGGTGCTCCGTACCGCGAGCAGGCAGAGAAGCCCGTTGCGCAAGAACAGGAGCTGAAGTCCGAAGTGCTGGATGCGCGTGAGGAACGGGTCAAAATCGGACAAAAAGAAGATGAGAGCAGCAAAGCGCTCCTCGACGACGCCCTCGAAAGCGATGCCGCCGAAAAGAACGTCGTCGAGAATGCATGCCTAAAATGCGACACCGTGAACGACGCAGACGCCGCGTTCTGCAAGAAGTGCGGAACCGCAATGAGCGATGAAGCGGAACAGACTGAAGCGAGCGAGAGCGCAAGCGACGCCGAGGAGGACGCCCGATGAAAACGTTCATCAACCAAGCAGCCCTCGTCCTTCTTTGTGCTGGGACACTCTTCGCCTCTACCGCGACAGCCCAGACTCCCCCGGAAGAAGCACCTCCGGAGGCACAGCCGACCACTCCGCCAGCGGGTCCGGCGGACATTATCAACGGCGCTCGTGAGGCACGTGATGTCGCTGAGGCCGAAGCTGCGCAGCGAGCCGCCGCCGCGCCGACGGAACGCGAACAAGCTGCGCTCAACCGAGCACGCGGTGCCAACGAACCCCTCGCCTCCTCGCGCGTGAGCACCGACGTTCCCGCTGGCACCATTCGCGTCATCGTCACCGACGGCGCCGGTAACCGTGTCGCTGGAGCCCCCGTTCGCATCGGCGTCATGGTTCAAGCCGGCTCCCGCGAAGAGCACACGGGCGTGAGCGATGCCGCGGGTCAGTTCGTACAGGCCGACCTCCCAACCGGCTCGGCCCAGGCCTATCGCGTCACCGTCGAGCACGACGGCGCGAGCTACGGTACACAGCCCTTTCGTCTCGATCCGAGCCGCGGCCAAATCGCACAGATTCGCCGCGTGGACACGACTACGAGCCAAGACGCTGTGTTGATCACCATCGGCCAGATGATGCTCGAGTACAAAAGCGGCCGCATCCACGTGACGGAACAGATGCGCTTGACCAACCTCAGCGACACGACAGTGGTTTTTGAGAACGGCGTCGATATCGCGTTGCCAATCGACTTCACGGCCTTCCAGTCGCAGGCGGTGATGAGCGACCAGCAAGTCACCCCGACGGACCCAGGGTTCAAGCTCGAAGGCTCACTGCCGCCTGGGACCATCACGCTCACCTGGGCGTACGACGTTCCGCTGAGCGACACCTTCGCAGCCATCCAGCGAACACTTCCGTTCAAGACCTACCGATACCGGGTCATTACGGACGCATCCGAGGGCATGAGCCTGAGCGTCGTCGGTTTCCCCGAGCCCGAGGCGCATGAGTCCGAAGGCCGACGGGTGCTCCTGACGTCCGTTGAGCGAAGCCCTGAAGACGAGCGACTTGAAACAGTCGTCGTTCGCATCGATGGGATCCCGCAGCCCGGACCGATGCGCTTTGTCGCCGTCGGCGGCATGTTCATGCTGATGTTCTTCGGGATGATGCTGCTCCTCAACACCGAGCGACGCGATGACAGCCTCAAGCGTGCACGAACACAGCGTCGTGATGAGCTCCTCGCCGAGGCTGAAGAGCTTCAGCACAACTTTGATCAAGCGGAGGTCGGACCCAAGTATCTGACACGCCGAATGGACGAGATTCTCGACGAACTCGCCAGCCTCGAACGACTCGCCGAAGCCGGCAAAGACACGGGAACAAACAAGCTCCAGATCGACATGTCGGGGCTGATCATCGGCGCCGTCGGTCTCATGGCTTTGGGCACCGGGTACTCGGCGTTTCTGTCCGTTCAATACTTCGACCAGCCCATGCCGTGGTGGATGACCGGCGTGACACTCGGGCTCGTTGGCTTGGGCTTTCAGCTCTTCCGCCGAGCCGACTTCGTTCACATCAACGACGACGCCGCAAAGCCCGCGAAGCCAACGAAGTCTTCTAAGCGCTAACGCTGGCGGGCGGTTTCATCGGCGCTCGCGGGCCGCTCAATCGTCGAAGTTCAGTCGTCGAAGCGGCCGCCGCGACCAGCGCCGCCGCTAAATCGAGCGACGCCAGCTTCCATCTCGTCCAAGACGCTTTGGCCATGAGCGAACTCCTGGGCGATGGCGGCTGAGAACGGTAAGCCAACAGCACCATACGCAGAAGCGCGATCGCTACGCATGCACGCTTGGGGAAACGCGGCGATGGCTTCGGCAAGGCGGCGTGCCTCCACCATCGCCTCACCTTTTTTGGTGACGCGGTTGACGAGCCCCATCGATAGCGCCTCCTCCGCACCGACGGCGCGCCCAGTGAGAATGAGATCGAGGGCTCGAGACAGTCCGATGAGGGCTGGCAAGCGAACCGTTCCGCCGTCGATAAGCGGCACTCCCCAGCGACGGCAAAAGACACCAAGCACGGCGTCCTCCTCCGCGACGCGAAGGTCACACCAGAGCGCGAGCTCAAGACCTCCTGCCACGGCGTGTCCAGCGATGGCCGCGATGACTGGCTTCGTCAGCAGCATGCGTGAGGGACCCATGGGGCCGTCGCCATCGGCCTCGAGACGGTTGGCGTTTCCTTCGTGGACGGCCTTCAAATCGGCGCCAGCGCAGAACACGTCCTCTCCGCCGGTGAGAATCGCCACCTTGAGTGTGGGGTCTTCGTCAAAGCTTCGAAACGCCGCCGCCAGCGCTTCGGCATGAGCCCGATCGACGGCGTTTTTCCGTTCGGCTCGCTCAATGTTGACGATGCAAAGGTCGCCCTCGACTTCAACTCGAATCGGCATGCCTCGACTCTACACGAAGATTGGGTATGCTCGCTCGGAGGTGCCTAATATGTGTTTCTCGAGACTTTTCGTCACTGCACTAACCGGCGCCGGGCTCTTGCTGACCGCCCCGCTCAAGGCGCAGGAGATACCGACTGACGTCGAGACTTACGAGTACACGGTCCAAGACGGCGACACGTGCGCGGCCATCGCCGGTCGCGTATTTGGCAACCGCCGACGCTACGACATCATTCACCTCTACAACCCGAACATGGGCCCTCCGCCGCACAGCCTGGAGCCTGGCTCCACGCTCACTCTGCCTCGCAACACCGGCCCCGACGCGCGTATCACCGCCTTTCGCCGCCAAGTGCAGGCGCGGCAGCCATCGGCAACAGACTGGCGCTCGGCCAGCCGTGGACTCGGCCTTTTTCGTGGATGGCGCGTCAACACGCTTGAAGAGA
>JBLHKB010000365.1:0-7314 GCA_047619315.1 Polyangiales bacterium | reverse complement strand
GACCGCGAAGGCGGCGGCTGTGCGCCTAGACGCATCCGTCACAGCGTTCAGCCCCGAGGAGCCAGCGGACGCGCTCCTCGCATGGGAAGAGATCTCCAGACATCTGCGCATGCACGCTCAAAGCGCCGGCGAGTCCGAGACCATCGAGTCGCTGCGTGCGCAGTTCGAGTCCCTGTCGGAGCGCATGGCCATCTTGCTGCGGACCTTTGGCAACCCGACCACCAGCCCCCTTCGCATCGCCCATTGCCCCATGGCCTTCGATAGCCGCGGCGGCGAATGGATTCAGTCCGGCGAACAAGTCGACAACGCGTACTTTGGCAGCGCGATGCGGACCTGCGGAACGATCCGCGCCTCCGTGGAGCCTGGTGAATACCTGTCCACCACCGCATCCGGGGAGACCGCTGAGCTGGCGCCCGCGATGACGGGGCATAACCATTGACGGAGCCAAGCGAGTCGATGTGGGAGCGCTTCCTCGGGTTCTTCGTCGACGCCAAGTTCATCGTGTTTGTCCTCGTGGGCATGCTGATCTTCGTCGGCCTCCGCGTCGCCCCTTTTGAGGAGCTGGAGAACGACTGGGTCGCGCGTGACCCCATCCCCGTCGATGCCATTCCCGACGTCGGAGAAAACCAGCAGATCGTATTCACCGAATGGGCCGGCCGCTCGCCTCGGGACATCGAAGACCAGATCACCTACCCACTCACGACGGCTCTTTTGGGCATCCCCGGCGTGCGCACGGTTCGAAGTACCAGCGCGTTTGGATTCTCCACCATCTACGTCATCTTCGACGACAGCGTCGAGTTCTATTGGTCCCGCTCACGGGTGCTCGAGAAGCTCGCGTCCTTGCCACCCAACTTGGTGCCCGATGGTGTTACGCCGACGCTCGGCCCCGACGCGACGGCGCTTGGGCAAGTGTTCTGGTACACCCTCGAAGGGCAAGACCCCGACGGAAACGTGGTCGGCGGCTTCGAGCTGCATGAGCTTCGGAGCATCCAAGACTGGATCGTCCGCTATGGGCTCCAATCCGTCGACGGCGTCAGCGAGGTCTCCTCCGTCGGCGGCTTCGTCCAAGAATACCAGGTTGATGTGGACCCCGACGCGATGCGCGCCCAAGGCGTGACGCTCGCACAAGTCGCGAACGCCGTGCGCGGGTCCAACCTCGACGTCGGCGCGCGCACCATGGAGATCAACAGCGTCGAGTACATGGTTCGAGGCCTCGGTTTCCTCGAAGGTCTCGAAGACATCGAACAAGTCGTCGTCGCCGAACGCGACCACACGCCCATCCGCGTGGGTGACGTCGCGCACGTTCACCTCGGCCCGGCGCTGCGACGCGGCGGACTTGACGATGAAGGCGCCGACGTCGTGGGCGGAGTCGTCGTCGCTCGCTATCGCAACAACCCCCTCGAGGTCATTCACGGCGTCAAAGATCGCATCGCAGAGATGGCGCCCGGGCTGCCGAGGCGAACCCTCGAAGACGGCACCGTCAGCCAAGTCACGATCACGCCCTTCTACGACCGAACGACGCTGATCCACGAGACCATCGACACGCTCTCGACGTCTCTCTGGCACGAGATCTTGATCACGCTCATCGTCGTGCTCGTGATGCTTCGCAATCTGCAAAGCTCCCTCCTCATCACGTCACTCCTGCCACTCGGAGTTCTGCTAGCGCTGGTCATCATGCGCTACGTCGGCGTCGACGCGAACATCATGGCGCTTGGGGGTATCGCCATCGCGATCGGGACCATGGTGGACATGGGCATCGTGTTCACTGAGAACATAGTCCAGCACCTGCAGGAGGCGCCCCCCGATGCGAATCGGGGCACCGTCGTCAAACGTGCCGCGGCGGAGGTCGCGCCGGCGGTGCTCACCAGCGTCCTGACCACCGTCGTCAGCTTCTTGCCGGTGTTCGGCCTCACCGCCGCCGAAGCCCGCCTCTTCACACCTCTGGCGTACACGAAGACCTTCGCCATGGCGGGCTCGCTCTTGCTCGCCATGATCGTCCTGCCAGCCCTCGCTCACTTCGTCCTCCGTCCGGAGGTCGAGAAGTCGAAAGTCACCGGATGGCGCGGCGCCCTTCGCTCGATGTTTCGCATCGAGCACCTCCGCGATTGGATCATCACCGCCGCCGGCGTCGCGCTCCTCCAATGGAACCCCTGGGCGGGCGCGTTTGTGATGGCCCTCGGCGTGAGCCGCCTGGTGCAACCCTTCATCTCCGAGACGAAGGCCAAGTGGCTCAAGCGCTCGGAGAACATCCTCGCGATCTGCGGAGTGGGCCTCGCCCTCGCCGCCGACTGGCTCCCTCTTGGGCATGGCAAAGGGCTCTTCCTCAACGCCATCCTCGTCGGCGCCATCGTCACGGCGGTGCTTGGAACATTCAGCGTGTTCGCGCGCTTCTACCCACGGCTGCTGATGTGGTGCCTCCGCCACAAGCTGGTGTTCCTATCGCTTCCCATGTTCATCGTGATGTTTGGACTCACGGCGTGGCTCGGTTTTGACACGATGTTTGGGTGGCTGCCCCGAAGCGTCCGCATGACCTCGCCGGTGGTGAGCGTCGCCCACGCTTTCCCCGGCTTCGGCCGCGAGTACATGCCGCCCTTCGACGAAGGCGCCTATCTGTACATGCCCACGACGATGCCTCACGCATCCGTCGGCGAGGTCCGCGAGATGATCGCCGAGATGGACGCGGCCATCGCGCAGATCCCGGAGGTCGAACGCGCCGTCGGCAAATGGGGGCGCGCAGAGAGCGCTCTCGACCCGGCTCCCGTCTCCATGATCGAATCGATCATCACGTACCTGCCCGAGTATCGAGTCGAAGAAGACGGCTCGCGGGTTCGTCAGTGGCGCGACCACATTCGAACGCCGGAAGACATTTGGGCGGAGATCGTCGAGGTCGCACAACAGCCAGGCGTCACCAGCGCGCCGATCCTCATGCCCATCGCCGCTCGCATCGTGATGCTCCAAAGCGGCATGCGGGCGCCCATGGGGATCAAGGTGCAGGGACCAGATCTCGAGACCATCCAGGCGTTTGGCCTGCGACTTGAAGAGCTGCTTCAAGGTGTCAACGAGCTGCGCTCGGAGACCATCTTCGCCGATCGCGTCGTCGGCAAGCCCTACCTCGAGATCGACATCGATCGGGAGGCCATCTCTCGCTACGGCCTGAGCATCGATTCCGTGCAGCATGTCCTGCAGGTCGCGCTCGGGGGCATGACGCTCACGCGCACCGTCGAGGGCCGAGAACGCTACGCCGTCCGCGTCCGCTATATGCGGGAGGAGCGCGACAGCGTGGAAGCGCTCCACCGCGTCATGGTGCCGACGCCGTCCGGCGACACGGTCCCCCTCGAGGAGCTCGCGGAATTTCGGTACGTCCGCGGGCCCCAAATGATCAAGAGCGAAGACACACTCTTGACCAGCTATGTGCTCTTCGACCGCCAGCGGGACGTCGCCGAGGTAGACGCCGTCGAGGCGGCCCAGCGCTTTCTCACGGAGAAGATCGAAGCCGGAGACCTCGTCGTCCCCGACGGCGTTCGCTACGCCTTCGCCGGGAGCTACGAGAGTCAGATCCGAAGCGAAGCGCGGATGAAGCTCCTGATCCCCCTGGCCCTCGCCCTCGTCTTTATGCTGCTCTTCCTGCAGTTTCGTCGAGTTGGCACCTCCCTGATCATCTACAGCGGCGTAGCCGTCGCCGTCAGCGGCGGGTTCATTCTGCTCTGGTGTTACGGCCAGCCTTGGTTCCTCAACTTCGAGGTCTTCGACACCTCGATGCGAACGCTGTTTCAAGTCGGCACCATCAATCTATCGATGGCCGTATGGGTCGGCGTCATCGCATTGATCGGTGTCGCCACCGACGACGGCGTGGTGTTGAGTACCTACCTCAAGCAGAAGTTCGCCGACGGCCCCGCGGCGAGCATCGAGGACGTGCGCGAGCGAGTCCTCGAAGCGGGCACACGACGCGTGCGCCCATGTTTGATGACGACGGCCACAACCATCCTGGCCTTGATCCCCGTCATCACCTCCCAAGGACGTGGCTCCGACGTCATGCTGCCGATGGCGCTTCCATCCGTAGGCGGCATGACCATCGAACTCGTCACACTCTTCGTGGTCCCCGTGCTGTATTGCTGGGCGGAAGAGACACGAACGCGACGCGCGTTGCTCGGCGAAGGTCGCCATTCGCTTTTCAGTCTGCTCGGCGTCCTCTGGCCTCGTCTCGCTGCTGAGAACGACGCGCCGAAGTAGAGGGCTGTCTTCAGACAGACAATCTCCCCCCCATTGACCTTCGAGGCCCTCACTGAAACCCTTGCTCCAACGCTTAGTTAGCGTGGGAGCACGTATGTGGGGTCGAAGAGTACTGGGCGGTTTGGTTATCCTGCTCAGCGGATGCAGCGGGGGTGGAGTGTCGGAGAGCCCACATGGAGTGGAAAGCTCAGGTGGCGTGGAGAGCGTCGTCGTCCCGGCCATTTCGGAGAGCGCTGAGAGCACAAACGCCGAGAGCACAAACGCCGAGAACACAAACGCTGAGAACACAAACGCCGAGCACACAAACCCCGAGGCGTCGCCGGCATTGATGTCGACGGATCCGGCCGTGATGCAACAAGCCGCCGCCGAGTTCCAAATCGCCGACGCGAGCTTTACCCAGTTTACCCCGCTCACCGTCCAGGTCACTAAGCCGGCAACTCTGGAAGCCTATATTC
Source organism: Polyangiales bacterium (assembly GCA_047619315.1). GTDB lineage: Bacteria > Myxococcota_A > Polyangia > Polyangiales > Houyiibacteriaceae > JBCCRV01. Next base: position 2,629 of record JBLHKB010000365.1, on the reverse strand, counting down.
TATGGATCGGGAACCAGATCAGCGCGGCAAACGAGAGGGCTCAAGTTTTGACCGCCGCCTATGAACTGGTCATAGACTTCCGAACCGCGCACTGGAGCGTCGCCGCGCTCGTTCAACAAGGTCGAGTCTACGAGACCTTGGTGGACGCAGTTCGAAATGCGCCCATACCGTTCGTTCTACCAGCGGCGGTTCAGCAGATGCTGAGACAGCATCCCAACACAGTGAATCAGACCCAGCTTCAAGGCACCGTCGCTACCGTCGTTCGCAGTTTTCTCGACGCGCGAAGCCTCCCCATCGAGTGCATGACGCAGGTACGCTACGTCAAAGCCGTTCGGATGGCGCGGGTAGGCAACGTGATGCTCAACCGTCCTTACGCGGACATCGCATTGACGCACTTGCGCTCTGTTCCTGAACCAATTCTCGCACAGTGCATCCGAGCTACCCAAGCAAGTGATCTCACCTTAACTAACTTCGTTCCGGGGGAGTTCAGTCCGTGATCAATGATGACTTACAGTCGGTTCCCAAAAACGTGAGCACAGCGCCCACGTCGAGGACTCCGGAAAGAAGCAGCGGACTCAGCCCCTCAAGCAGCCATCTTGAGCGGGCCGATCTTCGGGAGCGTGGGGGTTTTCGCTATGAGGCGATCGAGGTAACCGTCATGTGCTACAGAAAACACTGAAAGCCCGGTCACGTTCACGATGAGTCAATTCAGCGAGTCGCTTCATTTTCACGGTACGCCGACGGAGCTGCTGTCCTCATGTTCGGTCGTCCCCGTCGTCGTGGGGAAGAACGAACTCTGGACGACGTTTCTCCCGTACGCAGCCGGCTCCGACAAGACTCCTATCCTCGTGGACGGGCTTGTCGTGCTGTGGCGGTACGCAGAGGACCATGGTTGGGATATGCAGGTGCGCCACGGGGAGCTCGAGGTGTTCACCTACTCCCAGTCGTGGGATCCGAGCCCCCGACCCGCAAAGAGTTCTGGGAGCGCGTCCCGCGCGGCGGAGCTACTTGGCTGGGAGCTCACGCGCTTTCGATCGCTCTTGCCGGATACGCCGGCGGACCATGGTGGGGGCGCGGACAACGCTTACGGCTTTGCGGCGGCACTGAAGCTGCCTGTGACCGACTGGCTGTCGCCGGAGAACATACGCGACGTCTCCGGGTGCACAGAGTGTCCTGTGATCAGTCCCATCGACCGCGGTCCATGGACCTGCCCGAACTGTGGCGGAACAGAGCCCATGCCGTATCCGCCGGAGCCCGAGCGAGCGCCAGCTGCGCCATCCGCGGAGGCTCTCCGAACCGCCGCCCTTCGTGAGCAGCTGCGTTCTTCCCTTCAGGAGGCCGTCGAGCGCTCGCTTCTCGAGCTGGTACCCGACACGAACCTCGACGAACTGACGGACGAGTTACTCACGGCGATGGCGGAGGTCGCGGTTGCACCGAATCGAGGGGCCGCGTTGGCGGAGTGGCTTCTCGAACACGACGAGATCGAAGAGGTGTTCGGGACGGACGAAGAGATCATGGACGCGTTCAAGTAGAGCGCCCGGGCCCTAGGCTCCGGGCTGCCCGCCGAGTTCTCATGGAGCTACATTTGGCCAGAACAGGACACGAGCGAAGCCGGCACCTGCCAGGCCGGCGTGTGCGCTCGGCGAGCTCGCTGCCTTGCGCGAAGAAGAAGCGGTGACGCGAGGAAGCGTCCATCCATCTCGGCCCGAATATTCGGTACTCTACGTGGAATGTACAGTGACCCTGAAGAGCCCTTGAGCATCGACCGTGTCTCGCCCGCATCGCGCCCCTCAGGCCGCAATGCAGGAACCCAGCGATGGCGAGACTTGCTTTTTGTGCACTGGCCCGTCGACGAGCGGACTCTGCGCGCTGCGGTGCCCGCGGACCTCGAACTCGATTCCTTTGGTGGACGCTACTACGTCGGTGTCGTGCCCTTCCTGATGCGGGACATCCGAGCCGCGTGGATGCCCGGTTTTTCGGCAATGAACTTTCTGGAGACCAACCTCCGCACGTACGTCATCTTCGACGGGCGGCCCGGTGTGTGGTTTTTCTCCCTCGAGGCATCCAACCGGTTGGCCGTCGCCGTCGCGCGCGCCGTCTGGAAGCTCCCCTACCATCACGCGACGATGCACGCGGCGCGCGATGAACATCGCATCCAATACGATTCCGTCCGGCGGGACGGATCAACCACGGGATTGTCCGTCGACTTCGAGATCGGCGCGGCGCTGGGCCCATCCGAGCCCGGAACGTTGGAGCACTTTCTGCTGGAGCGCTACCTGCTCTTCTCAAAGCGTGGGGAGCGCGTGTTCGAGGGGCAAGTCCATCACCCGCCCTACCCCGCACGCGAGGCGCATCTGTTCTCCATGACGGAGTCCCTTGTCGAGGTCGCAGGGATCTCGAAGCTGCCCGGCCACGATCCGCTGGTGCATTACTCAGAGGGCGTCGATGTCGAAGTCTTCGGCCCTTGGGCCGTCACACCGACGGAGCCGACAGGACCGTGAGCGGCGCTCTCGCCGAGCCATCCGTCGTGACTATTCCTGTGGTGGGGCAGCACCATAAATAGGCGCCGGAGCGCCGGACTCGATCCCCTCTTCCGCCCCCTCTTCCGCCCCCTCTTCCGCCTCGTCTT
>JBLHKB010000364.1:0-7314 GCA_047619315.1 Polyangiales bacterium | reverse complement strand
AGAGGGAGCGTTCCGTCTTCGTTGATATTCGTGACGTGGTAGCTGTGCTGATTCCAGATTCGGCGCGTTCGCACCCACTGGTTATCGGGGTGACCAAACGCGCGAACGCCGGTCGTCGACGGGGTTCCGTCGTCGCAGACGTTTCGGGCGTAGTTGTTCTCGACGAGGACGATCTCGGCGTGGTCATCGTTGTCCACGTCGACGACGATGGGGTACTCCGTCAGCGTCCCGCTCGTATTGCAGCGGTCGAGATAGACATCTCCCGTCGGTCCACGGAACGCGCGGAACACAAACTCGTCGTTGTAGAGGACCTCGGCGATGCCGTCCCCTTCGAAGTCGAACACGCTCGACCCTGTGGCGCGGCTCGATTGGTCGCGTGTCTCCAGGTACCACTTACGCGTGCCGTCGTTCTCAAAGATGATGTACGCGTAGCCGCCGGCGAGGGCGAACTCAGGCTCGGGGTCGTCGTCGAAGTTGGCGATGGTGGGCGCTCCGCCGCCGGTGAGCGCATCCCTCTCTGGCCGCGCCGCCATCGCAGCGGCGACGCGCATGTTGATCGACGCGTCGTCCGTGGGTGTGATCTCCAGAGGCCCGACAAGCAGCTCACCGGTGCGACCATCGCGGATGGTGACCTGATGAGATTGGACGCTCGTCGCGACGATGTCCGGGTCGCCGTCGAGGTCCATGTCCGCCACCGCCACGTAACCAACTTCACCCGCGAAGAGGTCGTCCTGCCAGATCATGGTGCCGTCATGATCGGCGACGCCGTTGATGCCGATGAGCTCAAGGTCCGGGTCATCATCCACGTCGTACAACGCGACGATGCCAATGCTCCCCGTCAACGGAGCCGTCACCGAGCCGCTGCCGTCGGCCTGAGTGATGACGCGGTTGACCACGATCTCGGCGACGCCGTCGCCGTTCATGTCCGCGATGGCAGGCCGACCGCATCCGACGTCCGGGAAGCGCTCGAGAATTTCACCGGTGTTCGAGAAGATCGTCAGGCGACTGGTGCCAAAAGTCGTTCCGGGAACAAAAGTACAACCAACGATTTCGGGCCCGGGGGAGTCCCCTCGAATGTCAGCGATCGCGACTTCGAGAGCTGGCTGCGTGCGATAGCCAGGGTCCGATGTTGGCCACAGCTGGCTTCCATCATTGCCGGAGATCGCTCGTAGAACACCGTCTGCGTTGTAGACGCTGGCGCCGCCGGTGTCAGGACTGCGCGTTCGGAACGTGTTGAAGATGACGTCGGGGATATCGTTCTCGTCGATGGCGCCGTCGCCGTTGTCGTCGTTCAGGTTCGCCACCATCGCCGCGCTCATGACCTGGTCGTGGAAGGGCAACACATCCGCGTCGCCGGTCCAGTGCCACTCTTCCGCGAGCTCAAACTCACCGGTCCGCGGCTCATACTCACACTCCGCTTGTCCCGTGGCACGCGGAAGGCAGCGACCGATGCTCGGCTCGCAGAACTCGCCTTCGGGGCAGTCGAATGCGCCGTCGCATTCGCCGCCTGGGTCGGTGCACTCGCCGAGAAAACAAACCTGCTCGCCGTCGCAGCACATGGCGGCCGCGCCATCTCCGCAGGCGGCGGCCTCGCCGCAGTCCAAGACGCACTGGTCAGCGACGCACACTTCGCCTTCGCCCCCACAGCACGTGCCGCCGCATAGCTCCGCTGGGAGGCAGCAGGCCATCTCGTTGCCACACCGCTCCTCAGCCTCGCAGCAGCCCTCGCCGCAAACGCTCGTCGGCGGCGCGCACATCTGCGCGCTGTCTAGAGCGGGGCCACCACCATCGACGCGTGGACCCGCATCCGTAGGATCCACGCACATCTCGTTGACGCACAGACCGTTCAAGCAGTCCGAGTCTACGGTACAGAGCCGGCTGGGCTCCTCGGTGGAGCAATCACAGGCGCTGACCAACAAGAAGAGCCCGCAGAGAACGAATGGTGTTTTCACCCAAGCAGGGTGCCATACGCGAGCTCACCAGACTAGCCGCGGGCGCTCCTCATCATTCTCATCGCGAGGGTGCGATGAGAATGATGAATGATGAGAACGTCCCGCTTCTAGTCGCGCTGCTTCTAGTCGCGCCCCATCAGCTTCGAGACTTTCGCCTTGGCCTTGTCCACGGCGCCGAGAACGACTGCGCCGTACTTGTCGAGCTTCTGGAGCACCGGGTCACCCGCCGCGAGCTCGGAGAGCTCGGGCTCGATGGCCCCGGGGGCGTACATCGCCTCCATGACCCTTTGCACGGTGTACTTGACCAGACCGCGCGCAGGGACCTTGGCCATCATGCCGTACATCGCGGCATCGCCTGTGTCCGCGAGGCTCGGATCTGCGCGAACTTCAGCCACCGCCTCGGCGATGTCCTTCACGAACTCTTCGACGCTCTGAACGTTGCTCGCGCCGCAAGTGGCATGAAGACAGTTTGGGTTCTGGTGACGATCGAAGTGCCAGCCACGCTCGCGAAGACGGTCCGCAACCGCGAAGATCGGTAGCGTCTTCTCGTCGGTGCTTCCAAACGTCACCAACGTCCCGACGGGGTTGCCGAACACCTTCAGGCCGTCCGTCGCTTCAACGCCGGCGATCAGTCGGTCTCGCACGCCGAGGGCCCTCGAGGTGAGATCAAGATATCCCTCTTCGCCAACAGCCATCAGCGTCGCCCAAGCCGCGGCGATGGGGCCGCCAGGTCTTGTGCCCGGGATATTTGCTGACGCGTACACGCCACCGGGCCAGTCCGTAGCCACGAAGAACTGATCCTTGAGGTACTCCATGTCGCGATACATCACGACGGAGGCGCCCTTCGCGGCGTAGCCGTACTTGTGAAGATCCGCGGAGATGCTGGTCACTCCATCGACGCGGAAATCCCAGAGCGCGACGGGCCGGCCAAGCTTCTCCACCCAAGGGAGCATCAAGCCACCCACGCAGGCATCGACGTGCAGTGGGATCTTCTTGCGGCGCGTGATCTCCGCGACCTCTTCGACGGGGTCGATGACGCCCTGGCAGTACTGCGGCGCTGACACGACGACGGCGGCGGTGTTGCGATTGATGAGCCGTTTGACCGCCCGAACATCGACGCGGAAGTCGTCCATGATCGGCGCCTTGCGCAGCTTGATGCCGAAGTAATGAGCTGCCTTGTCAAAAGCCGGGTGCGCCGTTGTTGGCACGATCACTTCGGGCGTGATGACCCACGGCTTTTTGCGGCGGCTTCGTTCGCGATAGGTATGCATCGCGAGGAGGATCGATTCAGTCCCGCCAGAGTTGATGGTGCCGACTGTGCCCTCGGGGCCATTGAGGAGCTTCGCCATCGCCGAGACCACATCTGTCTCGAAGCGTTTGAGGCTCTTGAAGGCCATCGGGTTGAGGCCGTTCTCACTGAAGAACTTGTTGTGCGCCTTCTTCAGGAACGCCGAATGCTCTTCGCCGGCCGAGTAGACAAGGGACCATGTTCGACCATTCCGCCAGTCGGCATCGCGGTGACGGAACGACTCCATCTTTTCAAGGATGTCCTCCTTGTTGTAACCGTGAGACGGGATAGCGTCAGTGACGATCGGGCGGTCGTTGGCGGGCTTGTTTGTGGTCGTGGTCGTGTCAGGCATTGGGCGACTCCAGGCCGAAGAGGTCGGCGGCGTTTTTCCAGAGGATGGGGTGACGGAGGTGCTCACGCCCTTCGGTGGCGTGAAGGATCTTCAGGACGCTGACGCCCTGATGATAGAAGGGCCAGTCGGACCCGTTGATGATGCGCTCGGGCGGAACGGAGTCCAAGATGTAGCGCATGGCGCGAAGTCCCTGGCACGAGAGCTCGACGTAGACGTTCTCGTACATGTTCGGCAGCTTCGTCGCCATCTCGTACTGGAGCGCGCCGCTATGACCCAGAACGAACTTGGTCTGCGGAAGATCATGAATCGGCTGCCAGTAATTCTTGACCCAACAACGTCGGTCGGCGCGGGCCCCCACGATGCCGACGGGCCCGCAGTGCCAAACCACGGGGATGCCGAGCTCGCCGCACAGCTCATACATGCGCATGGCCTTCGGGTGGTCCGGGCGCAGCTGCTGTACCGCGGGATGCATCTTGTACGCGACGGCGCCTCGGGCCACGGCGTCGCGGAGATTGCGCTCCGCCCCCCGCGCCATCGGATGAATCGCAGCGGCGGCACTCAGCTTCTCGCAGGAGTCACCGACGGTGATGTACGCCTCGGTGTTGGCGGATGAGAACGGTAAGTCGATGGCCAAGATGATGGAGCGCTCGATTCCAAGCTGCGCCATCGAACGCTCGAGCGCTGGACCCGTGTGGGTAGCTCGCATTCCGTCCTTCGAAAACGACCCGATGGAGAGGTCGTGGCGCATCTCCTTCATCGACCCGCGATCGAAATTCGTATTCATATACTCTTCGATCTCGAAGGGTATCTCAGGGTCCAGGTAGAGGTCTGCCACCGCATCTGCCTGTAGGTTCACTTTGCCCGTGGGGACATAGGTGAGCGCTAAATGCGAATGAATATCGAGGATGGGTCCAACGTTCTCTGAGAGACGGTACTCTCCTTGATCGTTGCGGGAGATGTACTTGCTTTCGCTGAGGCGCTGCTTCACGCGAGCACTCTAACAGCAAATCCGCTCTTCATTTCAGATGATCCGACTCACCCCACGCTCTGGCCCCCTCCAAGCTCCGTGCTACGCTCCCGGCGTGAGCCACAAGCGCCCAGCTTCGACCTTCGGGATGATCCTCGCCCTCCTATTGAGCACGGGCATGGGCCTCTACGCCTCCAGAGCAGACGCCTGTCCCCGGTGCAATCGCGAGGGATTTCAAACCAGCATCATCGAAGGCGCCTTCGAACACTTTCACCCCATCACCCGCACTCTCCGCGTGACGGTGCAAAGCAGTGAAGGTAGCTACGAAGAGCGAATCCTCGTCCCCGGGACCGTGCGTCCCCGCCGAGGCGATGAGGTTCTGCGGTGGAGTCAGATCGAGCGCGGCGCGACGGTGGAAGTCGAAGTCGAAGAGTCGGGTCTAGAGCGCTCAGTGACCGCCGTCCGCCTCCAATAACGCTTCGAGCACACAACGACGGAGCTGAAGTAGTCCGCCGAACGCGATGTGCAGGGCCTGGGCCTAGCCTAGTTGGGCCGACTAGCTTGAGAGTTACTCTTCGGCGTCGCAGAGATCGGGTGGCTGAGCACCCAGAGCCAAACCGCCGACGCGCGCCGGAGAGATCTCCCACTCCACACCTGCGCTCATGGCATCGCATGGGATGGAGTTGTCATCACCGGCACGTGAGAGGACATCGGCAAGCGTATCGATTCGACGGGCGAGAATGTCGAACTGCGGGGACCCCGGACAGATTCCGAGGGTACGTGCCGACTGGAGCATCTCCTGGACCTTCCAGCGACCTGAGAGCTGTGCGCGGCCGGTCATCGCGCTGTCTTCACGAATCCCGACAACGAGACGCGCATCCGTCAACTTCACGCTGATGCCAATGGCGGAGGACGCGAAGTTGAAGGGCACATTGTCTTCGAGCGTGACGACGAGGACGCCGCCGGAGACGTAGGCGTCATTGGACACGACGACCGGCGTCTCGAGGTCTGCATCGTAGAAGTTTTCCTCGCGGAGGAAGAGCCAGTCGTTGCCGTCCCAGGTGGGAAAGGCCTTGGGTGTCGTGCCATCGAGCTCGAACGCAGACTGTTCCACGACCTCGTGCGCGGGAGCCTCGGTCTCACCAGCGGTGCCTGAGAAAGCGTAAACCGATTGGAGCACAGCCACCTCGACACGTGGGTCATCGGCTTCGCCATTATAGCCGCGGATTCGAAGCACGAGAGCGCCAATCCCCTGGGTGCTCGCGCGACGGGCGGTCTCATCAAGCTCCGGCGCGGTGGCGTTCAAGAGGTCGAAGAAGGCACCACCAAAAGCGTTGTCGATGCCACCTTCGCCATCGATCTGCGGGAGCGAATCTTCGTTGCGAGGCTGGCATTCAACGAGCGGAACCGGCGGCAGAGAGCAGAGACCATCGAGGTTTCTTCCGATGGTTCGCCAACGCCCGCCGTCCTGCCTGAGGGTTAGCTCGTGGAGCCCGATGACCTGTTCATCGCCAGTGGTGTCCGGGATCATGGGACGCTGAGGAAAAACCATCCCCTCGCCTTCACAACCGTTCTCGACGGGCGGACCTCCCGAGTCGAACACGTCGACGGTCGCATCGGGAAGATCTTCAGGGACGTCAGGGACGTTCGCTCCAGCGTCGGGCTCTTCGACCAAAGACGGATCGAAGACCTTGCAGGCCGAAAGCAGAAACAAGACTGTGAGGGGAAGAGGGCGCACCGTTCCTCCAGTGTAGATCAACTGATTGCAAACGTCTCGTTTCCAAGAGAATCGATGTCCACAAACGGTAAAAGCCCCCGGCGGTCAGCCAGCTCGGAGCTTCTGAAGCAGGTCCGAGACCCGCGGCTCCCCCCGGAAGGCGGCCCCAAGAGCCTGCGCATGACGAATCAGGCGCTCCTCGATGGATGCCCGCTCCCGGCCGTTTTCCGTCAATGCGAGGGTATCGCCGGCGCGGGCGTCGGCCCCTTCAGCCTCAACTCGGTCCAGGCGCTCTCGAAGCGCCGCCAACTGAAATGCGATGTCCGTCTCGCCCGAGGCCCGGTGCGCTTCAAGCCACCGCTCGTAGTGCTGACGCGCGTCCAAAAGCACCTCCAAGGACTTTGGCACCGGCGCGTCCGGGCTGTGACGGTCCAGGTCGATGAGCAGGGCAAGCGCGCTCTGGTACGCGCGCGCATGCTCCACGCCACGCTTGGTCTCTCGAGCGCGCGACAGATCTTTTGCAAGAGTTTCGACGGCGTGGCCAACGCGCTCTCGATCTCTGTTCAGCGACTCGGAATGGTCGACCATGCCTCGTTCGATCTTCGCACCCTCATTGTGGAGCGACGTCAGACGGCCGAGGCTCGCGTGGAACTCCGCCAATGTCTCCCCAAGGTCGCTCGGAGGATCATCGCCATGAACGCGCTCGACCATCTCGCTGTAGAGTTTGACCCGCGACTTCCAGCGCGCGATCGGCGAGGGCATCGTGGTGCGGTTTTCCGTCGTGAAGACCGACACGCGCCGAACACGCCGTGCGCCATCGCTCGCCATTTCGGACAAACGAGCGACCACGACGTGCGCATCCGAAGGGCGAGCATCGGGGTCCTTCGCGAGGAGCTGGTGGACGAGCTCGTCGAACTCCGGAGGACACCCAGGCACGCGGTCGCGAACGCGCGGCGGTGGCGTCTCAAGGTGGTGAAGAATAAACCCGGCCATCGACTCGGACTCAAAAGGGAGCGACCCCGTGGCGGCTTCGAAGAG
>JBLHKB010000363.1:0-7336 GCA_047619315.1 Polyangiales bacterium | reverse complement strand
CCGAACATGCCAGCGACGAGGAAAAACGGCGTCTTCGGTCCGCCCTCCCCTTCGTGCATGGGCACGAGGTACTCGTAGCGCGTGCGAGGCGCCTCGGTTTTGACAACACCATCGGCGCTATCCGCGGCGCCTGGTGCGCGTTCCTTGATGAGCGCCGCGCATCCTTCAATGGTCGGGGCTTCGAAGAGGACCGAGATGGGAAACTCGACTTGGTAGGCCTTCTTGATCTTCGCGAAGAGCCGCACGGCGATGAGCGAGTGACCGCCAAGATCGAAGAAGCTGTCCTGCACGCCGACGAGGTCGATGCCCAGGAGCTCTTGCCAGAAAGAGACGATGGTGCGTTCGACTTCATCGCGCGGTTCAACGTACTCGCTGTCGAGATCCGGCCGGGCGAGGCTGATGCCTTCTTCGCCCGACGCTGCAACGAGTGGCGCAGAAGCCTGTTCGATGAGGCCCTCGATGGGCAGCGAAGAAACCACGACCTGAGATCTCGCTTCGCCCGCGAGGACTCGAGCGAACGCTTCGCGGCCTTCGGCGGGCAAAATGCCGCGAGCGATGTTGGCTGCGAGCTGCGCCTCCGCCGGCGAAAGCTCCTGGTCGCGGGGCTCCATTCGAATATCTCTGGGTGCGACGCGCGCTGAGAAGTCCGGGGCGCCGGCCAGCCGTCTGAGGCTGAGGCGGTCGACCTCCATGGCGATGTTTCCGAAATCGTCGGCGAGGACGATGTCGAAGGAAGCGAACTCATCAGCGGCTGTCGCTGGTGCAGAAAGACGAACCCAGGACACAAGCTTCGGCGCGAGATCCGCATGGACCCGCACTCGCTCATAGCTAACAGGGACCCAGAGCGTATCGGCCTCGTACCCTTCGATGAGGTTCATGGCCCAACCGGTGGCGATATCGAGGAGCGCCGGGTGAAGTCCAAGGGAACTTGTCTCGCCGGCGAACTCATCGGCGAGCGAGAGGCGCGCGAAGCCTTCGTTTTTGCCAAATGCGTACTCTCTGAGAACACGCCAACGCGGGCCGAAGAGTAGGTGCTTCTCCTGGGCGGTTTCGATACCCGCCGGATCGCTATGGGCGTTGTTGACGCAACGGGCCTCGATGGCCTCGATGGGTAGGGGCATCGGCAACTCAAGACGCCGGAGGGAGAGGTGGCCTTGGGCGTGAAGGACCCAGCCCACCCCGCCCTGTTCGATGCGGCCAAGGACTTCGAATCCGTAGCCACGCGGCGTTGGACGAAGCTTCACGCGCAACTTGCGCTCGGCGCCTTCTTCCACCGCGAAGGGTCGCAAGAAGAAGAGATCTTCGATTTCGTAGGACGCATTTTCGCCGTGGGCGCGAAGCGCTGCGCGTGTGAGTTCAAGGTACGCCGTGCCTGGCAAGAGAGCCTGGCCCGAGCGGGTGCGGTGGCCGTCGATGGCCCAGTCTTTTGTGGAGAAGAGCGCCTCGAGAACGGCGTCGCCTTCGCTATCGCGCACGCGCGCAGCAAGCCAGGGATGCGACGGCTGCTCGCCGATGGCGTCACCGGTTTTCACTTCATCTGCACCGGCGGCGAGGCCCATGCCTTCGGCGGCCATGCCGACTTCGTTCCACACGCCCCAGTGCAAAGAAGTCACGCGCGTCCGGGAGCCAGCGTGGCTTTCAGCGAAGGCGTCGAGGAACGCATTGGCCGCGACGTAGTCGACCTGTCCGGCGGGCGCTGTGATCGTCGATGTGGAGGAGAAGAGAACGAGGAAGTCGAGATTGCGCTCGCTCTCGTCGCCTTGCAGCACGTCCCAGAGAACGCGCGTGCCCTGGACCTTCGGTGCAAAGACGCTCTCGACATCGGAGAGCGTCTTCAACGCGATGAGCCCGTCGTTGACGGCACCGGCGGCGTGCACGACGCCGCGCACGGGGCCAAAGTGAGATTCGGCGGTGGCGATAGCGCCCCGCATCTCTTCGACGTTGGTGACGTCGGCCTTAAGAGGGAGGACTTCGCCACCCGCGGCTTCGATGTCGAGGAGACGGCGCAGCCTTCGGCTCACGCGGTCTTCGGCGCCGTGCTGGCGAATCCAGTCGGCCCACTGCTCACGCGCAGGGAGAAGAGTGCGACTGATGAGCACCAGCCTCGCGCTGCAAGCGCCGGCGAGGAACTCCGCAAGCTCAAGGCCAATCCCGCCCAAGCCGCCGGTGATCAGGTAGGTGCCGCCGTCGTGCAAGACGGGCACGTTGGCGGCCTCTTCGAGGGGAGCGGGTACGACCCTCTCTTCGAAGCGCTTGCCTTCGCGGAACGCGACAACGGCGTTCTTCGGTTTGGCGTCGAGCTCTTCGCCGAGCTCTTCGGCGAGGGCGTCGAGTTCTTCTTCGAGGCGTTTCTTGCCGCGGAAGGGATCGACGAGGGCCATTCGCCAGGCGCCGCCAAAGAGCTGTGCGTTGCGCCTCGGCAGTCGCACGTCGATGGCGCTGGCTGTGGCGCCTTCGAGTTCGCGAGGCAGAACACGGACCGGTCCGAGGACTGTCGCCTTGTCGGGGTAGGCGAGGGACTCATCGCCGCCTCCGCGTCCGTCTTGGACGCGCACCATGCCGTTGGTGACAACGTTGAGGTGGAAGCCGCCGGCGACGCTCTCATCAGCGAGGGCTTGGGCGAGAAAGAGGAGACTGTAGAAGCCACGCTCCTGTTGATGGTGCGCCAGGCTTGAACCCGGCCGGAAGTTCTCCGTGGCATCGAGGAGCCATAGGTGAACGATGCGGTCTGGGGTCTTGCCGTCTTTGACGAGCTCGGCGATGAGCGATGCGTAGCCCTCTCGGCCACGTTCAGGACTCAAGGCGTACTCATCTTCGCCTCGCGCCACGAAGGCGTCGCTTTCGTAGACGCAGACGACTCGGTCACCACGTGTCTTCAAGCGATCGCGAAGTCGTCGTCCGACGCCGCCGCCGTCCATGAAGATCAGCCACGTGTGGCGCTCAAGGGACGCCGCTTCGGCAAGAGCTGGCTGCCATATTGGCACCGAACCCCAGTCGGTGAGGTCTTCGATCTTTCGAACGTCTACCTTGGACTCAACGTTGCGCTGTTCGCTTCGCTCGATGAAGAAGTGTTTGTGGTCCCATGCGTAGGTCGGGAGTTCGACGCGGCTGCGCTGCTCGCCCTCCCACATCTTCTTCCACTCAAAGTCGCCGCCAGCGGCCCAAAGCTGACCGAGAGCCGTGGTGAAGAAGGTGACGTCGTCCACTTCGTGGTCGCGGTGACGAATCGACGGGAAGGCGCTGTGCCCGCCGCTGAGAAAATCTTTGTGCTGACGTGAAAGGGAGCTGAGCGTGCGCCCAGGCCCGGTCTCGATCATCACGCGCGTCTTGTCCTTAAGAAGCGTGTCGACGTTGTCCGCGAAACGCACCGTGCTGCGCAGATGCATCGTCCAGTAGTCAGCGCTCGTCGCCTCTTCGTCTGTGATCCAGCCGCCGCTCTTGTTCGAGAGGAAGGGGATCTCAGGCTTCGAGAGTGGGATGCTTTTCAGGTAATCTCGGAACTCGTCGAGGATGACGTCGAGGAGACGCGAGTGCGCTGCCGCGGGAATCGACAGTCGACGAACATCGACTTCGTCGAGCTCGACGAACTCTTTGGCGAAGGTGTCGATATCTTCGGGAGCGCCAGATACGACGCATGCCTCGGGCCCATTGATGACGGCGAGGTCGAGGGAGTCGGGTAGCATTCCCTGAACAGCCGCTGCGCTCATGGCGATGGAGAGCATGGCTCCAGGCGGTGTCTTGTTGAAGAGCTTCCCCCGCAGAACGACGAGGCCCAGACAGTCTTCGTAGCGCATGACGCCGGCGAGACAGGCCGCGGTGTTCTCGCCTGCGCTGTGTCCGAGGAGCGCTTCAGGCTTGACGCCCCAGCTCTCGAACAGCCGCGCCACGGCCATAGAGGTAATGAAGATGGCGGGAAGCTGCATCTCCATGTCTTCGAGGGCGGCGAAGCGACTCTCGTCGGTGTCTCCGCCGGCGTCGCCGAACAAGAGGCCTTCGAGATCGATGCTGTGCTTCTCGCGCAAGAGCGTGAGGCCACGCTCAAGTTCGGTGCGAAAGACGGGCTCGTCTTTGTAGAGGTCTGCCGCCATGCGGGGGTACTGAGAGCCTCCACCGGGAAGAAGAAACACCGTCGAGGTTCGCGAAGCCGCGCGATGTGTGAAGACTCGCCGGCTGTCTTTTTGCTCGAGGAGCTCAGCGGCTTCCGCGGCGCTCCGTGCAGCGACGACGCGACGACGTTCAAACGCGCGCCTGCCATGATGAAGCGTCCAGGCGATATCCGCGAGGCTGTCGTCTGGGTTGTCGCGCAGGTGCTTCGCGAGGCGTTCGCTTCCGCCGTCGAGGCTCGCGGCCTTCTTGGCGGAGAGCGTAAAGAGCTGAACCGGCCGCTTCGCGGCGTCTGGCTCCGCGGGAAGCGGCGGCTCTTGAAGGACGATGTGCGCGTTGGTCCCGCCGACGCCGAGACTGTTGACAGCCGCGCGGCGCGGATGGCCCGCGGGGCTCGCCCACTCGTGGTTTTCCGAGGCGACGCGGAAGGGTGAAGTGTCGAACCGAATATTCGGGTTCGGCTTCTCGAAGTTGATCGTCTTGGGGATCATGCCGTGTTTAAGGGCAAGTGTGGTTTTGACGAGGGCGGCGACGCCGGCGGCGGTGTCGAGATGGCCGATGTTGGTTTTGACGCTACCGAGCTGACAAAAGCCCGTGTCTTTCGTGTAAGCGCGGAACGCCTCCGTGAGGGCCTCGACCTCGATGGGATCACCGAGGTACGTGCCAGTGCCGTGGCACTCGATGTAGTCGATGGTCCGCGGGTCGACATCGGCGACGCCATAGGCTTCGACCATGCATGCGGCTTGACCTTCGACGCTTGGGGCCAAGTAGTTAACCTTGCGGCTGCCGTCGTTGTTGACCGCGCTGCCGCGGATGACGCCGTGAATGATGTCGCCGTCGTCCAAGGCGTCGCCGAGGCGTCGCAACACGACAACGCCCGCTCCGGAACCAAACACCGTGCCTTGGCCGCGATGATCGAACGCGTGGCAGTGACCGTCGGGGGAGAGGACTTCGCCTTCGTGGTAAAGGTACCCGCGTCGATGCGGGAGCTCGATGGTGACGCCGCCGGCGAGAGCCATGTCGCACTCACGGCTCAAAAGAGACTGAACGGCAAGATGCGTGGCGACAAGGGACGTGGAACATGCTGTCTGAACGCCAACGGACGGGCCCGTTAGGTTGAGGAGGTAGCTCGCGCGTGTGGCGAGGAAGTCTTTGTCGTTGCCCGTGTGACGCAGAAGAAAGAGACCGACATCTCGGACGAGCTCGGGACGTGAGCACAGGTTGAAGTAGAAGTAGCTGCCCATTCCACAGCCGGCGAACATGCCGATGGGACCGTCGAAGTTCTCGGGTGGGTGCGCGGAATTTTCCAGGGCCTCCCAGCACACTTCGAGGAAGTGACGGTGCTGCGGATCCATGATGGCGCTGTCTTTGGGACTGAACCCAAAGAAGTCGCCGTCGAAGAGCTCCATATCGGGCATCGGCGCCGCCGAGCGGACGTAGTTCTTCTGGCGAAGCCGCTCTTCGCTCTCGCCCGCCGCGATGAGCTCTTCGTCCGTATAGGAACGAACGGACTCGACGCCGGCGATGAGATTGTTCCAGTAGTCCTGGGTGTTTCGAGCGCCGGGCAGACGCGCGGCCATGCCGACGATCGCAATGTCCGTTTCAAAAACCTCGTACTCGTCCGACATGCTTGGCTTTACTCCAAATTTAAGTGGTCTCGTCCCCCGTGTGGAGGGGAACGGCCGGAGTGTGCTTTGTTGCTCCCTCAAGGGCAACGATGAAGCCCGCTGCGTGCTATGGAGCGGCATGACTTTTCGCGTGGCCCTGATGGGAGCGGCTTCTTTAATTCTTGCCTGTGGCGATGACGTCGTCGCCGACTTCGACGGCGGGGCAGATTTTGACGCGGCTCGGCCCGATGTACGTGTCCCTGGACCTCCAGACGATGGCTGCGGTAGCGTCCGCCTCACGAGCTACGCGGTATTTGCGCGAGGCTGGTGCGAGTTCGACACGGACTTCAGCTTCCTGCCGCGTTTTGCCCAAGAGGGTCTAACGGCAGCCATCGGCGAGCCATGGAATGGGAGCAGCTACGAAGGCGAACCGGGTGAAGCGTGCGGCGAATGCTGGGAGATCACGACGGTCAACGGCAGCGAGGTGGTGATGATCGCCGATCTCTGCCCTTCAGTCGGCAACGAGCTCTGTTCCGGGGACCACTTTCACATCGACCTGACCGTGGACGCGGCGCAGGCAGTTGGAGGCGGCGGCCTGGACGAAGGCAGCGCTCGACGCGTCGCGTGTCCCGTTGATGGGAACATCCATGTCCTCGTCAACGATGACAACCTGACCTACCTGCGGATCGCGTTGATGAACCACCGGATTCCTATTCGAACTGTGGAGTTTCGCGGGGCCGGACCTGGAGTTGTGGGCGCCAACGAATGGACGCCGGGACGACGAAGCGGCGGCGCCTGGGAACTCATCGGCGGAGACACCACGACGGACCGCGGAGGTACCGGCGTTGAGCTTCGTCTGACGAGCTCGCAAGGACAGGTGGTCGAGTCCATCGTCAACGTTCCTTCGCATCCACCGAGCGGCACCACCATGAACCTCGAAGTGCAGTTCGACGACATGGGCCCCGGCGGCGGCGGCTCCTGCGAGTACACGCCACCTGGGGATGTCTACATCGATGAATGGGGCGGTATCACGGGCGCGGAGTGGCAGATCAATCCGTGGGCCGAGGCGGAGACAGGCTTCTATGGCGAAACCAGCGACGGATGCTTCGAGGGGTCTTGCCTTGAGGTCGCCACGCTCGGACAGTTCAGTGGATTTCACCTCTACTATCGGCAAGCGTTCCCCATAGAGGTCTTCAGCCGCGCGTCCCTTCGTGTCCGAACACGGTCCGGGGCTGCGGAGCTTTCCATCGCACCAAGCAACGACGGGGAACGATGCGCTGAAATGGGGATCACCGTCGGCGATGAATGGACCGAGGTCATGATCGATGTAAGCGCCGCGTGTGGAGGCTTCTCCCAGCTCAACGGGATCAGCATCGGCAGCAATGGGTCTGAGACGGTCTCCTTGCTCGTCGACGATGTGCGCTTTCTTCCCTGAGTAGGATTCCGATGGACGAATCTGTGCAGCACAGCTGGGCCGGTGATCCGACACTGCTCGGTTGGGGCGTCACCGTTGCCTACCTGCTCACCTTCGTCCTGCTCACCGCGAACGCGTTCAAAGCGCGCGCTCGCGAAGAGCCCTTTAGCTTTTGGGTCTTCTCCTCCCTCGTCATCTTTGCCCTGGGCGT
>JBLHKB010000362.1:0-7341 GCA_047619315.1 Polyangiales bacterium | reverse complement strand
TTCAGCTCACCCATGCGCTCTTCGTTTGAGGCAAAGGCCTGAGCTGGCGAACCGTTGCTTTGACCGTACACCGGAACATGGCCGCCTTCCGGGGACACGTAGTCGACGTCAAAGCCCGCCGCTGCGAACACGTCGTAGGCGTCGGCGACCTCCGGGAGGTACGTGCCCGTGGCCTCACCCGTCTCTCCAAGCTCCGCATGGGTGGACACGACGACGAGAACCCGACGAGCTTCCGCGCTCGGATTGGACGGGATGCTTTCAGCCTCGGCCACCGATGGGGTCTCCGCCGGGGTGACCGCTTCAGGCTCGCCCCCACCACAGGCTGCGACGCCAGCGAGAAGACAGAAGCAGAGTGATTTGAGTTTTTGCAGGGCCATCTTTTCTTCTTTCTCTTGCGCGGAGTGAAGATGGAGCAACGGATGGATTTCGCCAGTACCTAATCGGCGCCCCCCCCCGCCGGACGCATGATTCGAGCGAAGTCTGCGGGGGCGCAAACGCCTACTGCCAAGGGGGCTCATAGTTGCCGCGAACGTCCTGTCCGTCGGCATCGAACTCCGCCGAAGCCCACATCATATCGAGGTTGCACTCGTAGCGTTGACGACCGTCGCGCATGCGACACCCCTCGAGAACGGCGGTGTTATGGTCCAGCATTCGGACGCGCTCCGTCGAGCACTGCACCGCCATCGTGGAAGCGTCGGCGACGGCGATGGCGCGATCGCCGTCCTCGAAGAAGCTGACATGCACCTCGGCGCCGAGACCACGCAGAAAATCGTTCGCGGCGGGGCTCAGCGGCGAGGCTGTGCTCAACCAGGCGGGCCCCTCGGGTAGGTTGACGTGCACCCAGGTCTCTTCGCGCTCGCCGGTCAGCAGGAGTAGTTCATCCGCGCCGTAGTCGCCGGTGGCGACGGATGTCGGCGGCAGCTCCAGTCGCGGTGCGCCGGGCCAACGTACGGGATCACCGACCTGGAAAGTGCCGTCGAGGTGGACGCTCAAGGGCCACTCGTTCCCACCACATGAACCGCAGGCTGCAAAGCCGACAAGAAGCACTCCGAGTAGGGTCCGCATCCCGAAGAGCATGCACGACTCATGTGGCGAAAAGATGGCAGACCGCGATCCACGCACAATGCCCCCGCGCCGCGGAACCGCATGCTACGTGCATGAGCCCATCTCTTCTTGACGCAGCCGAGGCCAGGCTTGCGTCGCCGCCCTCGCCCACCACTCCCCCCGAACCGCCGGAGAGCCATGTTTCGCGAACAACAAAGGCGCTGCCCCCAATGTCGCGCGGGCATGCGAAAGGAACCGATCCCCTCCGGCGAAGTTGTTGATGTCTGCGAGTGCGGAGTCTTCGCCGACTATTTCGATGGGGAGCCACGGGAGCTGGCCAAACTATTTGACCTTCCTGCGCCGATTAACGCCGACAAGGGCGAAGAACACCTCCGGACATGCGCGGGGTGCGGCGAGATCATGGAGTTGCTCCGCTACGAGCGTGGTCCCTTGCTTCATCGCTGCCACGGATGCGCGTCCGTGTTCATGACTCCGAAGATGCTCAAGGCCCTTCGTCACTACGAAGGTGAGTTCGAGGCCATCGAGGCACCGACGTTGCTCGGACGGGTGGCGCGCTGGTTCGAGTCTCTTTGAGCGAAGACGAGCCCTGGAAAGAGCTGGTGTCCGCGGCGCAGTTGCCCATCTCCGCCATGGCCCCAGACTGGCGAGGTGCCAGAGGGCGACACCATTCACCGCAGCGCGCGGACGCTTCACCAAGCCCTCGCGGGCAAAGAGGTCCTTCGCTTCCAGTCGCGCCACCCGCGCCTCGCTCCCCTCGACCTCGCCGGAAGCCAAGTGCAGTCCGTCGAGGCCCGCGGCAAGAACCTCCTCATCGACTTCGGCGTGGCGACGCTCCACACCCACATGCGCATGCGCGGCGCTTGGCACATTTACCGAGACGGCGATCGCTGGAAGCGGCCCAGACGCGCCGCCGAGATCATCATCGTCACCGAACCGTGGAGCGCCGTTGGTTTCAGTATTCCAGAGGCGCGGTGGATACGCGGAGCCGAACGTGACGAACCCTTGCCCGGTCTAGGCCCAGACCTCCTCGACGACGCCATCGACACCTCGCGCTTCGCCCTTGCGCTTCAACATGCGGACCCACTGGGCGTTTCACTGATGGACCAAAGTCGACTCAGCGGCATTGGGAACGTCTACAAGTCAGAGCTCTGCTTTCTCGCGGGCGCTGACCCCTTCGCTGCGGGTTCGACCTTCGATGACGAGCTTCTTACGGGTCTCGTGGAAAACGCGCGGCGCTTGCTTCGCCGCAATCTTCACACGCCGGTGCGCACAACACGACCGGACCGCGCGCATCCTCTCTGGGTCTACCGGCGCCGTGGCGAGCGCTGCTTTCGTTGTTCGACGCCCATCGAGATGCGTCACCAAGGCGACGCCTTGCTCGGGCAAGCGCTGCGTTCGACGTATTTTTGTCCACGCTGTCAAAACGTCGACGCTTGAACGCGCGGTTTCTTGGGCCGGGCAAACTTCCCGACTACTCGAGGGAGAGGCCATGAAACGAAAGTAGGCCGATGCCTCGCTCGTTGGTCACCCACTGACCGGCGCCGGCGCGGCCCCGATAGTGCAGCGCCGTGGCTCCGCTGGCCTCGGCGCTTACGCTCAAGATGAGCTGTGAGCCTTCCACGCGGCCACCGCTGAACGTCACGCCGCTGCCTTCCAAGAGAAAGTCTGCTTCGGCGCCGTCTTCGTAAGAAAGCACAGAGTCGGCGTTGCGCATCTGCACCGTGACCTCACTTCGGTCCGCGTTAAAGCGAGCGCTCATGGGGTTGGGCGCGTCGACGTCCTCGTCGAACACGTCACCGTAGATGTCCCGGCGCACCAACGCGACGTAGCGGTCGCCGAGCTCGCGGTAGCCCTCTTCGTAGTTGTAGTGACACCCATCGTGTGCGTTGAGCGCGGTCGTCGACATCACCGAGATCGCTTCGTACTCATCCGCCAAAGAGCGCTGAACTTCTTGGGTTCGATTCAGGTCTCCGATGCATCCGAGACGCAGCTGCGTCACGTAGGTGCGTTCCACGCTCGGGTAGTCTTCAAGCCAGTCTTCGTAGAGCGCGACAAAGCCATCTCGGTGCGTTTCCCAGTCGCCGGCGTCGGACTCACCTTGATACCAGAGGATCGCTCGAACGCTCTCGCTAAGCCCTGCGTTTCGAAGGCGACGAAAAAGGCGACCATAGTTTGTTGCGGGGTCCGAAGGGTCACCGTCGTTGCGTTCGAAGAACCCGATGGGTTGACCGCCGATGGCCGCGTTCATCAAGGCGATAGGCAAGTCGTGGGCTACCGAAAGCTGCGCCGCCATGCGCCTCGGCCACTGGCCCATGTGGCCCATCGCTTCGGCGGCGCCGCGCCAGCGCTGGTCGGCGTCTGGGTTTGCGTCGGTGCGGCTGCCAAAAGTGCGCACGAAGGGGCTGTCGTTTTCGCCGCCGTCCGGCGAGTACACACCGCTCGCGGCGTTCGACTGCCCTTGAATGATGAACACATCCCCCGCGACGAGGTTCGTGGTCCCGCCAACATCCGTGCTCGCGCCACCGCGTTCGACGGAGAGAGCGACATCGAAGGTGCGGAGCTCACTTGGGATGGTCACTTGAAGCGTGAAGTCCTTCGACTCCGTTTCGCAAAGCGAGAGCGAGGTCTCGCTCACCGTCTCTTCGCCGCTGGTCACGCGAGCCACGAGGCGCGCAGGGCCAAGTGTAGACAGCGTTCCGGTGTACGTCGCCGTGCCAGCGTTCGCCTCCACGTCGCGGGGAAGCAGCGCGTTAACAAGGGGCTGCGTTTCAAAAACCAGCGACTCGTCGTCCACCGCGGCGCTCGTCGACAGAACGTCCGCCGAGGCCATGTCCGTGGCGCCATCGTCATCGCTCACTTCAAGGGTCACGACGTAGCAACCCGGAGTGGCGAAGGTGTGCTCGAGCGTCATGCCCTCGCCGCTCTCTTCGTCGTCGCCGCTGAAGGTCCAACGAAAAGACTCCAGGGTCCCGTCGGCGTCGGTGCTCTCACCAGCGTCGAGGGAGATGCGAACGCCGCCGCCTTCGAGGTCCGTGGAGGTCACACTGAACGCCGCCGTCGGCGCCATGTTCTCCGGTGGCACATCGCGGCCCGCGTCGATGGGCGCGTCTTGGCCTGGCGCGTCCGGCGGCGCCGCGTCGGCGCTCGATGCGTCGAGTTCGGTGGAGTCGTCGCCGCAAGCCACGAGAAAAGCACAGAGAACACAGACCCGGCGAAGCATCATGGTTCATCCTACGCCGGTCCATGGGCGCGTCCAAGAGGCGCGTGGCGCGCTTGGGCTTCTATCCCGTTTCGAGGTCCCCGCGTCGCTCCAGCGCGTCGACGACTTTTCGCCATGCGTCGTCATCGCGGACGACTTCGAGGGCCCGAAGAAATCGAGGGTCCGCAGACTCTCGCCCCATGCCCTCCACGAGCTCCGGCGCGTCGTCTTTGAGCGCCGCCAACACCGCCACCCGTACGCGAAGCGGGCTTTTCCCATGCGCCGCGGCCAGGATGCGCTCGTTCGAGAGCGCGGGCTGTCGGAAGTCCCCACCGCGAACGAGCGCCGTCACTCGCCCGAGCCAAGCGTGCACGTCATCGCCTTCACGACGCTCCAGCGCGTCGTCGAGCGGCGCCTCTCCTTGGATCAATGCGTGCACTCGATGCTGAAGGGCGAACGCCAGTTCTTCGGGGAGACGTATCTTTGCCCGGCGTTCTTTGCCCGCGTGGGTCCAGGATACTCTCGAGTGCGTGCACTCAAATGTGGTCAGCTTATCGAGAGAGTAGAAGCGAGACCCCACGCGAATGCCGTCCTGGGCGACGATGAGTCGTCTTCCCCGAAGCCAGAAGGCTGTGCTGACCATGGTCAACGAGAGCACAGTGAGGAACGCGGTGAAGGGGAGTGATCGAAGCTCTTCGCCGATGCCTGCGACAAAGGAACCGACCAGAAAAAGCCCGAGCGGGTGCCGGGCCCCAGACGGCGTCGGCATAATCTCCAACGGCGACGTACGAAGCCAAGGCGGTAAGGCCTCCTCCGCGCGCTTTGCGTCCTTCACGTGAAGAAAGAGAAGCTCAAGGAGATCTCCGTTGCGGAGCACGAGCCAGTGGTTCTTCCCGGAGGACACCACCCCCTGAATCTCACCAAGAAGAAGAGTCTTGGGTTTCATCCCCGCCAGTTCGACGCTCTCGTTGCCGTGCACCTCGATGCCGCTGAACCACTGCTCCATGCCCTTCACCGCGGAGACGAGGGCGCTGACCGCGACGATCAAAAGAGCGGACAACGCCAGGCCTATCATCAGGTAACCAAGCTCGTCCGGGAGGGCATCACGGTGCTCCAGCGAGGACGAGACGCACAGACTCGCCAACACCGCCCCGCCCATCACCCACGCCAGATTCGAGCAGAGACGCCGGAAGCCGCGGGCAAACAAACGCGCGCGGAACGTGGTGTCCCGAGCGATCTCCGGCGGTGTAGTGGTGGTGTGTTCTTCTGCGTTATGCGAAGTCATCGAAGGTTCATTCCAGCGCCCCGTCGCGCTCCAAGCGCTCCACGGCGCGTCGCCATCCATCGGCGGATCCCTGCGCCGCCTTCGCGGCCTTTTCCAAACGCGGGTCGGCGCTCACGGCGAGGAGCTCTTCAGCGAGTTCGGGGTCCTCTTCCATCAGCCCGGCCAGCGCCGCGACGCGAACGCGAAGCGGCGACTTTGGATGGAGCGCCGCGACGCGGATGCGCTCCTTTTGCATCGCTGGGTTTCGAAAGCCTGTGTCGCGAATCGAGGCTCGGGTTCGTTCAAGCCATGCGTGAACGGCCTCGCCTGGTTCGCGTTCCAGCAGCCCCTCCCTCGCGCCCTTGGCGTTCAATCGCAACACGAACTCGGCGTTGAGGGCGTCGGCGAGCTCAACGGGCATGCGAACCTTCACGCGAACGCTCTTCCCGTCCAGGTCAACGAGGGTCACGCGCTCGTTCGCGATCTGCACCGTTTTGATCCTGTCGAAGGGGAAGAATGTCCCGTCGAGTCGGATTCCGTCGCGACCGAGCACAAACTTTCGTCCCCGCAAAGCGACGCCCAAACGCGCCGCAGCCAGGACCGTGGTCGCGAGCACCAAGGACGGTACGACGAGATGTGGTTGGTCCAAGACGGACACCAATGAGCTCGCTATCGACCAGGCCGTGAGCATCGCGAGCATCGTGACCAGGACGAACGGTGCCGTGGCCACCGTCGGATGGGGAAGCAGCTCAATGCGGCCGGCGGCGATCTGCTCACGCAGCATCGCTTCGAAGGCCGTCGCCTCTTCGACCTCTTCGAAGGCGAAATCCATCACGCTGCCATTGCGCAAAAACACCCAAACGCGGTCCTGATGTCGGAGAACTGCGCCGAGCTCGTCGTGGCTATATTGTTTTGTTCGCCCACCCTTGGTGACGCGCACTCCCGTCGAATCCGCAGACGCCGTCACCTCCCGCGCGTACTGGAGAACCGCGATGCCAGAAGCTGCGACCGTGGTCAGGAGCGAAACGCAGATGGCCAAGGACGAGCCCCACTCAAGCCACTGCGGCAGACTCCGTAGGGGCAAGAGCCCACGGATGGCGCCCTGGATGATCAGCACCGCCACGCTCCCGACAGCGAGACCCCAGGCCAGGTTCGAGAGGCGTCGACGAAGACCGCGAGCAAAGAGCCGGAATCTAGCCTTCATCGTCTACGTCACCAGGGAGCGCTTGTGACGCAGGAGATCATTCCGCCTCGAATCCAGCGGCCTTATGCGACCCGTCACAGAAAGGTTTGTTCTTTGAGGCGCCGCAGCGGCAAAGCGCCGCACGAGTGCCAGTCCAAGCGACGCGGCCCGCCGCCGTCGTGATCGAGAAGTTACCCGACAAAAGAAGAGGCCCGTTCGGCGCCTTCTTAACTTCGAGGGGGCCGCCGGTCTCTTTGATCCCATCGCCGCTCATGCCCACAGCGCCGTAGTCTTTGAACCCTGCTGCCTCGTGGCTGTTGTCGCAGAACGGCTTGTTCTTCGACTCACCGCATCGGCAAAGCGCTGCGCGAAACGTGGCTCCCTTCATGTCGTCGGTGGCGCCTGCGATGTTCAGCTGCCCATGGACGTAAAGGGGCCCGTGATTGGCCACGACGACGCGGTTGCTTTCCGGCGCGACCTCTTCAGCGCCTCCGTCTTTTCGCTCGTAGCTCAACGCCCCAGTGGGGCATCGTTCGCACACGTCGACGGCGTCGCTGAGTTGCACGAGGTCCGGCTGACACCATGGGTCGCGGCCGCCCACGAAGAGCTCGCCCTCGGCGCGTCCGCACT
>JBLHKB010000361.1:0-7343 GCA_047619315.1 Polyangiales bacterium | reverse complement strand
GCGGCCTCCTGCGATACAGCTGTCCGTCCAGCAGTACGACACAGCGGAGTCGCGCGACACAGCGGCCCAATTCAGGCGAGGTGGCGCTGCGACCTCAATCGACGCGGCCCTCAGCGACCCAGCCATAAGACGAACTACAGCTGCCAGCTGAGCCCGCGGGTCGCCGAATTGACCGTTGTTTCCCCGCCCCGAAAACCGTCTGTTCGAACGGCTGCAACGACGAAGACGGCAGCCGCGACCGCGAACAGGACCATGCCCACGGCCAGCCCGATGCGCAGTGGGCGGCGATTCACTGGAATCGGCTCCACCGGAAGTTGAAGCGGCGCCTCCGGACTCCCGCGGCTGCCGACTTGAGCACCGCCCGGTCCATAGAGCGCCAAGTAGACGTCGATGGATGCGGGCTCGTGTGGCTCCGAGATCTCCAACCTCTGCCCATTGCCCAGTAAGCGATAGCGCTCCTGCCCCGACAATCGTGCGAAGACATCGATTCGAAGAACCAGGTTTCCCGGATCGTTCTGGCGCTGGGCGACGATGCCCACAGCGTGCACTCCCTCTTCGTACTCGCTGACCACTTCGGCGCTCGCTTCGAGCTGTGGCGTGCTCCGCTGCAGCTCCTCCCACCGGGCGACGACCGCCCGAGGAAAGATCTGTGGCGCTTCGGCCGAAGGGTCCAGGCTCACCAGCGAGCGAAGATGTCGCTCCAGCGCCCCAAGCCGCTGGTCCGCGAAGCCCACAAGGACCTGGAGCTCAAGCATCGCGCGGAGCATTTCGACGTTCAGCGGACATTGGCTCACCCGATCCAAGAGGACATCGGCGGTTTCAAATTCCGCGTTCTCAAGAGCCTGCCGGGCAGCAACGAGGGTGGGCTCCACCTCGCAAGATGGCTGTGCCCCGGCGGACGCTCCCAGCATGAAGACGGACACACAGGCAATGATCACGCGCCGACTCATCGAAACACACCCCGCTCGTCGTACTCACGTTCACCTGCGTGTCGAACTCGATGCTGCAGGACATAAGACCCGGCAGGGGCCACTGACGGTATGACTCTCAGGTCCATCCGGGGCCATCGTATCAAAGATCGCCAACTCAGAACCAGCGAATCAGGTCTGGTTTTGCGGCAGGTCGCGAAGCGTTGACCGGGGTATGTGTGGGCATGGCAAACGACCCGCGAAATAATGAGACTCGGATGCCGACGCTGCCGAATTAAGCGGTAGCCATGTTTCTTCGAACAGACTTTGCAAATTCCCCCGACCACTGTGAGCGGCTCACCCTCAAAGGCATGGGTAGAGGCGTTTGTCGCGAGTCGCTGCCTGACCCGGCGCGGTCAATGACCCATTGCACGCACAGAACCTCTCTCCGCGAGAACCGGGAGATTCCGTTCTCCCTTCGTCCGAATGATGGGGCCTGTTGGCGATGCATGGCGGCTCGTGTCCCCTACATGCTCTCCATCGCCGATTGTATCGATTACTTCGAAGGTGAGATCACGCGCCCGCTAACGGCTGAACTTGCCCTGCCCCTTCTGATCGCCCGCAGATCGCCGTTTGGCTTGAGCGTGGATGAGTGGCGTCGAAGGCCTCAGAAACTCTCGCCGAGTGCGACGTGGATCGCGCCTGGGAAACCGAAGAAGGTGTCTTGAACGCCTTCATTTTCCCCAATCGACCTTGGGTCATCGCCGCCGAAGAACTGGAGATCTTGGGGCGCCCAACCGACATCGAGGCGGATGGCGCCGACGATGGTGAAGTAGCGGAGACCCACTCCGAAGCTGAATTGTGGGACGTTAAACCGCCACTCGTCGGCGGACACGTCGCCAGCGTCTCCAAAGGCGACGACGCCGAAGCTCTCCGTGACGCGAAGGCGAAGCTCGAGGCTGGCGAGCCACTTGCGATTGCCTCCGCTTCGTCCGTCGCCAAGGCGTCCGGGGAGGTAGCCTCGCACGTCCGTGGAGCCACCCCCGTAGAAGCGCTGGTCACGAGGTCCGAGCTGAGTGCTCTCCTCGTCCAGTCCCTCGCTTGCCTCCGTGATGAACATGGCGCCAAGCACGAATCTCCCGGCCAGCGTCAAACGTTTTCCGAAGGGCACGTAGCCTCGAACATCCGGCACGATGCGAACGTAGTTGAAGGTTGAAGGCAGAAAGTACCCACTCTCCTGGAGGTCGAGCTGCAAGAACACGCCACGTGTTGGACGCACGTTGTCGTCGCGTAAGTCCACTCGAAGGATCTGCTGGAGGTATGTGATCTGGTAGCTGCTTGGCGGAGCACTCCCGTCGTCACGCAGCTCTCCATCGGGCACGCGATACAAAGAAAAGCGCGGTAGCCCGAGAGCGGCGAAGACTTTTCGCTTCAGAAAGAAGCGCTCAAGGCCAGCGCCCACATCGAGCCGATGGCGAAAGAAGGTGTCGTAGGGATCTCGACCAAAGTCGTGCTGTGCATCGATGGTCAACGTTAGGTTGGGCTCGAGAAATCCGGGCTGTCGAAACTCAGCGCTGATGAGATTGCCGACGCGCGGTTGGTCCACCGTGGGGAAACGATCTCCAAAAATAACGCGCGGCGTTTCGCGAAGAATCAGCCGCCGAAGGCCGCCAAGCATGTTCCGGTTTTCGTAGCGAACCGACAGATGCACGTCCCATTGGTCGACGCTGTTGACCTCGCCAAATCGCCCTCGTGTCTCGACGCCGCTCAGAATTCCAGCGCCGATGGAGTAGCGGTGATGGCGCGCAGGCGTGACGCGGATGCGGACGGGAATGACGTTCCCTTCATCTGGGAGCACCGGCTCGGCGACCACGCCGGAGAACCCACCGAGTCCGTAGACACGCCGCTGGGCTTCCTGAATCTGCGAGCGATCGTAGCGCATGCCGGGCTCAAGGTTGCTTGCCCCGATGATGACATCCATCGGGAGGTCGTCCGGGCCATCCACGAGAATCTCCCCGTAGGTGCACACAGGGCCGGGCGTGATCTCGAGGACGATGTGCGCCTCACGCGCCGGGCGATCGATGCGGACTCGCCCCTCGACGGTCGCGCGCGCGTGACCCGCTTCGAACATGATGCCCTCGATCCCCTCCTTCGTTTTGTTGTAGCGTTCTTCGTCCCAGCGGTCGCCGACGTTGAGTTTGAGCTGCTCTCGCATTTGCCGGGCCATGGCCTCCGGAACAGCGTCGATGCCGAGGATGTCAAGGCTCCTCACGAAGGTCGCTTCGCCTTCCTCGATGACGAATCGCACGTCGACAGCGCAACCTTCATCATCGTCGAGGCGCTCGCAGGGTGCGCTCTCCGCCTCAGCCGTCGAATCGCTCTCGGGCACGCCGTCTTCCGCTACGCCGTCTTCCGCTACGCCGTCTTCCGGCGTCTCATCGTCGGTCTCTCGCGGCACGTCGGGAAGCAGGTCCTCATTCATCGCGCTCTCTGGGCTTGTTCGGACCTCCACGACGCGCGCTCCGTGATAACCACGCGCTGCATACCAACGCTCGATGCGTTCGACGTCCTGTTCCACGGTGACACGGTCAAAATACGGCCACTCGGACCAAGGCCAGGTCCACAGGTTGAGTCGGGAGACATCGCCTTCGAAGGGCGGCTCTCCGCACGCGGTGCTCTCGTCCAGGTCCAGGTTGAGCTGCGTGCGGTTTCGCGCCTGTGTAGCGAGACAAACGCGAATCGCGTCGCCGTCGAAGGCCTCCACGCCCTCAAGCTCGAGGGAGCGCACGCCGTAGCGAGTTGGCGGGATGGTTGCGCACCCGACGACCAGCATCAGCCATGCCCATTTCTTCACGGCTCCCAACGAAGCTCCAGTCCCCAGGTGTTGCCCTGTTGATAGCGAGTGTTGAGGAGCAGGTTGTGCGGAAAGAGAAGCTCTAGTTCCACGCCGGCGGCGAAGGAGCTCTCGGAATCGCCGTCGTTCTGTTGGCCGACGTAGCCTTCGATGTGTGCGCCGATCACCACGGAGCTGAGAAAGTCTGGAATCAACCGGTCTGCTTGAACGGCGGCGCGAATCCTATTGCCGGACGTGCCGGATTCGATACCAAACACCGGCAGATACTCGCCCAGCTGACGTCGCGTGAGGCTACTGAGCGCACCTGCCGTCAGGCCTGTCACGAATCCGAGCACGTCGTCTTTTGCTTGATTCGAGTTCTCGTCCCCGCCGCTGCTACCGCCGCCAATAAGCAGGGCTAAGATCTCGGCTTCCGTCTCCGCGCTCGGATCAGAGGAGGAGAAAGCGAGATCCAGCGAGAAAAGATCGCCGCTCAGCTGCACGGTGACGGTCTGTCGGTTGCTCATCTCGTGGACCGCCGTGATGTCGAGGCGCGGATTGAGGTTTCGACCGCCGCTGAAGCGGATCTCGCTCCGTTCGAAGTCGAACTGCTTTCCCACGATGGCAAGGAACCCCCGGCGGATCTCCACGGTGCCTTCGAGGCGCACGCCCAAGCGGTCGATGATCACGATCAGGTTCGGGGCGACCTGCACCGAGAAGTCTTCGCGGCGCACGTAAAAGGGATTGGACTGGAGGTGAATGCGCGTCTCGCTCTCGTCGACTTCGCCGCTGGACTGCGAGACCAATAAGGTGTCTGCGAGGGATGAGAAGCCGTCCTCGTACGTCACGTCGGGATGCTGGGCCAGTGCTTGGACCTGCCGGCCTACATCTGGAGAGATCTGAATTGCGGCCTCTCGAAGTCCAACGTCAAACTCATTGAGTGGTTCCCCAAACTCACCGGCGATGTCTATCTCCGTATCGAGCGTCGCGTACACGACGCCTTCCACACGGAAAGGAAATTCATCGAGGGAGGCCGTGGCTTCCACGCGCCCAAGACGCCAGCCGTCCATTCCCACATGCCCGTTGACGACGACGGTGCCTCCACGGTCCTCGTAGCCGACGTCGTGGAGAACGAGCTGGTCGTCGTCGAGAGCGATCCGTCCGCTGAGGCTCTCGACGCGGAGCAATGGCTCACGGAGCGTGAAGCCCACGTCTTCGAGGCGGATCTCGCCGCGTACACTGACGCCGCTCTCTTCATCAGCTCCCGCATGTACCTCGCCGCTCAGGTGCCCTCGCGCAGAACCGATGAGAGAGACGGGAGCGGCGAGAATGGCGAGCGGCGCGTGGCTGAACTCCGCCCTCCCCTGCCAAGCGCCGAGGTCTGGAAGAGGGAGATGAATATCGTCGTCCATCGTCATCGGAACCTCTCCTTCCGCGACGAAGAGTTCGCTGTGGGCACCCATCAGGCGCAGCGACATCGAAGCGCGGCTGGCGGACCCGTGTGCTTCAATACTGAAATCCGCCGCCGGCGAGTCCCTGCGCGCGCTCGTCGACTGAAGTCTTGAAATTGTTCCGTTCAGATCCATCAGCGGCTGATCGCCGAGTATGTCCTCCAGCTGAGCCTCGAGGTTCACTTCACCGTCCAACTGCGCGCACACCACTGGAATGCGGCTCACTTGAAGCTCGCGAACCGCCAGGTTGGCGTCGATGGCGGGAAGGCGATCGGGAGTCTCGAGGGCCCAGCGATCGAGGGGCAGCGGCATCGTCGCGCTTAGCGTCGCGCGTTCTGTTCCCTCGATGCGTACGCGGCTCTCGACGCTAAAGACGCCGCCCTCGAGCCGCCCATCGAGCGTCATCATCGACGAGCTGAGTGTGCAGGACTCGCCGCCATACTCTCTCGCCGCCGGAGGGTAGGCGATGCTCGCGGACACAGTGCCCTCTGCTCCACCAAGGCTCGAGTCTCTACCTTGTCCCTGAAAGTGCGCGCTTAGTCCGACTCTTCCGTCCTGCCCCTCGAGCATCTCGAGGGGAAAGTCGCGTACGCCGCGCTCGGGAACGCGGAGATCCATGGACCATGGGCTCTGCAAAATTTCGCGCGGGTTCTGCTCCCAAGCGAGACGATCAAAGGTGACCGCGGCGCGCAGCTGAAGGTATGCGGACGATGGCTCTTTGAGCACGAGGGTGCCGACGATATTCCCGTCGCTGAGTCCGGCCTCGAACTCGACTCGTGGCACACGCGCGCCCAGCTCCGGATAGGCGAGGTCATTCACGGCCAAGAACAGGTCGAAGGACTGTGGGTCCAGGTATGCCCCGGATGAATGCAGTTCCATTCCAAGGATCCCCGACACGGCGGGAAGTGAATCAGGACCGAGCAACGAGCGAAGTCCTGAGAGGAGCGGATCGATCTCCGTCCCGCTCAGCCGAACATGTAGGTCGAGAGGAGCGCGCCGCCAATCGCCGCGTAAGTCTGGCGATGGCGCGCTTCCCTCGACGTCGACGTCGACGGTGCCGAGGATGTCGCCGGCGGCGTTGAGGGCGAGTTCGATCACGGCTTCTCCTCCTCGCTGCGCGATCGTCGCGTCCCATCGAAGAGATTCAAGGAGCTCAACGCCGGAGTAATGAACGGAGCTCAGACTGCCGTGTGACTGGAGGGCGGGGCGCGCGATGGAGCCGTGAAACTGACCGTTGACGGCGAGGCTTCCTTCCATAGGAACGCCCAAGAGCTCACCGATCGGGCCGAGGCTGGCGTCGGCGATCTCGTAGGAGAAATCGGAGCGCCCTCGAAAAGAGACCCGGCCTCGCATATCGGCATTCAGCACGCCCGGAGCGCGAACGGCGAGGGACCCGAAGGAGAGCGCGCTCTCGCCCATGGCAAAGCGTTGAACATCGATGGAGATGGGGCGCGGAAAGAGTCCCCGCGCGAACACCTGGCCGGTGGCGCGTATGCCGCCCTGGATTCCGAGCTGGGTGTCGACGTCGATGACGAGGGAGCGATCGACGAACTGAGCGGGGCCTTCAAGTCGGCCGCGGATTCGGTAGGGGTCGTCGCCGTTTGCGCGGAGGTCGACGCGCGTGAGTTCGACCCCGTAGGCGTGCGTGGATCCTGCTCGCACTCGCGCATCGATCCGTGGCGCCGCGAGAGGTCCGACGGCGCTCGCGCGTATCGACGCTGAAGCGACTCGAACGTCTCGCATCCGAAAGTTGGAAACGCTGACGTTGGCGCGGGCGCTGAGCTCGTCGTCCCGCAACGACATCTCCGCTTCGATCTGGGCGCTACCGTCCACACCGGGAAGCAGCAGGACGAGTGACGGCTGTCGCGAGAGTCGTGGTAGATCGGCGTCGACGTTTAGGTCGAGGGAGCCATCAAAGCCAAGCCGTCCGCTTACGTCCATGTGTCCGCCTTCGGAGAGCGCCGGCAGGTCCAGGCGTTGGAGGCGCACTTCGTCTTCATGGATGGTGGCGTCTGCGACGAGGCGTTGCACCTCCCATGTGTCGTACGCGATGTCGTCGCCACGCACCCCGATGTCCCAGCCCGTGTCTCCTTCGCTCGCGGTGAGGTCCAGATCAAAACGTGTGGCGCCGGTGACACCGAGCTCCTGCGC
>JBLHKB010000360.1:0-7348 GCA_047619315.1 Polyangiales bacterium | reverse complement strand
AACAGACCAACGCCGAAACGGGTCGTCCGAATAATCCCATGCCCGTCTACACCTTCCTGGTGGGCGGCGGCGTCGATCCCTACATGCCGCAGGTGTCTTTCTCCAACAAGGTGGTTCGATCGCGAACCGGTCTGATTCAGTACAAACGCGTGCAGCGTGGCCAGTTCCCAGCGAACCCGGAGCTTCTCGAAGAAATCGCGCGGCTGACCGGCGGCCAGGCCTTCCAGAGTTACGACGAAGAGACCTTCCGCGAGCAGTTCAAAAGCCTGGAAGAGACCGTCTACAAACGCACCATCAACAACTTCCCGGACGAGCGCTTCATGCCACTCGTCTGGCTGGCGCTGTTCCTCCTCGGATTGGAAATGCTCCTGAGGCTGACTGTGTTGAGGAAGTTCCCATGACCGGACAGGAACTTCAGTGGCATGACCTCCGCTACGCCTGGCTGTTCGCCGTGGTGGCGGTCTTTATTGGGCTGACCTTCTGGCACTTCCAATGGAAGAGTCAGGTGATGCGTCGCCTGGGCGAATTGCCGCTCATCAAGAAGATGCTGAGCAATGTCTCCATCACCGCGCAATACGTTCGGTGGGGATTCATGCTGGGCGCGATGGTCTTGCTGGTCACCGCCATCCTGCGGCCCCAATACGGGACGCGGGAAGCTGAATTGCAGAACCGCGGCATCGATGTGGTCATGGTGTTGGACCTGTCGAAGTCCATGCTCGTGCGTGACGTAGCGCCCAACCGCCTGAAGGCCGCTGTGGTCGAGATGAACAGCGTGCTCGATTCACTGAACGGTGGTCGCGTCGCATTGGTTCCGTTCGCGGGCACCGCCTTCACCCAGACTCCGCTCACCACCGACTTCGATGCAGTGCGTGATTATCTCGCCCGTCTGAGGGTCGAGGACATGCCGATTGGCGGCACGAAGATAGGCCTCGCGCTCAATCACGCGATCAAATTGTTCGGCGACGCCGAGCAGGACGCTGATGACGACGACGATCCCGATTTGGAAGGCCTGGAGCAGCCGAAGCCGAGTCACTACAAGGCGATTATCCTGGTCACTGATGGCGAGAATCACGACGAAGACGCCCTGGCCGCCGCTCAGCTTGCTGCGGGCAAGAACATCCGCGTCTATACGGTCGGAATCGGCAGCCAGAACAGCACGGCGCGAATTCCACAGGTTGGCGACGAAGGGGATCGCGTCGGCTGGGTCGCGGACGAGACCAACAAGCCGGTCTTCAGTGATCTCAACGTCGCTTTGCTCAAGGACATCAGTGATGCGAGCAACGGGCTGAGCGCGGTCTACGGACGCGACAACGTGACCGAAACCCTGGTCAACTCCCTGGATTCACTCGAGAAGAAGGAATACGAGCACCAATACGAGAGTCTCAGCGAGGATCGCTTCCAGTTCGTCTTGATCCCAGCGCTCATACTGCTCGTTTTGGAGTCGTTGATTCTCGATCGACGTCGCCGTCGTCGGAGGTTGGCATGAACCGCATCACTCGCTGGGCCCTACTGCTGCTCCAGGTTTTGTTGCTGACGGGTTGCGAGGGCGATGCCTTTGTCACAAGCCGAGGCGATATCGACGACGCCAACGAGATGCTCGCCAAAGGTGACTATGAAGGCGCTTTGGCTGCCTACGACGCGCTGCAGTCGCGCAATCCACGCATCGCGTTCAATCGCGGGTTGGCGCTCTTTCACCTGAAGAAATTCGATGAAGCGGTCGCTGCATTTGATGAGGCGCGTGCCGCCAAAGACGCCGGAATGAAGGCGGCGAGCTACTATCACGTTGGAAATGTGCACGCTCGCAAGGCGCTGGACTCCGAAGAAGCCGGCGACAAGGAAGGCGCGTTGGTTGCGTGGGAGGACGCGGTTGCTGCCTACGAGAACGCGCTCTTGATCGACTCTGATCACGCCGATGCGAAGCACCAGTTAGAGGTCGCGCTGTTCCGCGTCGACCCACCGTGTCATCTCCGAAACGACGCACTCGAACCCAACAATCAGTTCTCTACCGCGAAGGCCGTTGAGCTTGCCGCATCTGAAGAGAAAGAGGCGGCTCCCGGTGAACGGGTCGCAACGCAGGCGTTTTGGCTGTGCCCGGACGACGAAGACTGGTTGATTGTGTCGCTGGAGCCCGGCGATCGCGTCAAAGCGACCGTGAAGCGCACCGAGGGTCCCGAACACGCCACTGCGGGCTTGTCGATGTGGGCGCCCGATGGACGGACTCGCGCCGCGCCGACCACAACAGTGACCCCCGGCGCGGCGCTTCCGACGAAGGTGACTCTGGACCCGGCCCCGATTGCTGGCGAGTACCGCGTCCGTGTGGCCAACCCTCGCGGGGATGATTTCGGGGGAGAGGTTGAGTTCTCGGTCCGTCCTGCCTGTCAGCGAACCGAAGACGAGCACGAGCCCAACGAGGCGATCGGCGCAGCGAAGGCGCTTGAGCCCGGCGAGGTACCGCTTCGCATGTGTCCCGGCGGGAACGACTGGTTCCAGGTTTCGGTCGGTGAGGGTGAGTCGCTCAAGGTGACCGCACAGGTTCAAGCTCAAGAAGGTGAACTCAAACTGGAGCTCACCGATGCAGCCGGAACTGTGCTTGCGGAGGCGACGAAAGGCGAAAAGGACACCGTGGTTGCATTGGCCTACGGACGTCCGGCGGGGCCCGTGTTCATCCATGCCTATGGCGAAGATACCGAGGCGGTCTATCTGCTCAAGACCGAGGTCATTCCGGTGTGTCCTGAGCGCGAGGACGACAAAGAGGACAACGATACGATCGAGACCGCGACCTCGCTTGAGCCCGGCGACCATGACGGTTTGCAGCTGTGCCCACGGGATCCGGATTTCTTCCGCGTGAAAGTTGAGGCCGGCGAATCCATTGTGGCGCACCTGTCAGCCAAGCCGCTGGCCGGTATTCCGACGCTTGAGGTGCTGAAGCTCGACGGAACGGTCGTCGGACGTGGTTTCCCGCTTGAAGGCGGACTCCTGGCGATGGCACTGGACCCTGGTGCCGGCGAATACGCGATCAAGGTGGATGGCGACATGGCTGACGCCAGCTACGACCTGAAATTCGAGGTGCTCCCGCCGTGTCCCGAGGGCAACGACAAAGAGGAGCCGAACGACAGCTTCACCGACGCCAAGGTTCTGGAACCGCCCGAGCCGCCGCAGCAGGAGGGTGAAGAGCCCAAGGTCACTCGCAAGTTGCTCCGCATCTGTCCCGGAGATCAGGACTGGTTCCGAGTCGCGGTGACGCCCGAATCGCCGTTGTATATTGCCGGAATCGAGTTCGTGCATGAGAAAGGCGACCTTGAGCTCGTGCAGTACGATGCCGACGGCGAGACGCGGGTGTCCGAGAGCAACCAATCGACGGTCGAGAAGAATGTCGAGGGGGTTGTGGTTCCGC
The DNA here is from genome assembly GCA_047619315.1 of Polyangiales bacterium. Lineage (GTDB taxonomy): Bacteria > Myxococcota_A > Polyangia > Polyangiales > Houyiibacteriaceae > JBCCRV01. Next base: position 3,954 of record JBLHKB010000360.1, on the reverse strand, counting down.
CGCCCGAAATTCGAGTCCCGGATCCGACCGACTATTTGTTGCGCATCAGTGGCGCGGAGTCGGACAGCGATGAATCGGACAGCGATGAATCGGACGCGACACCCGCGGCGGATGTGCAGAACTTCTACCTCTTGTCGCTCCGGGAGCAGCCCCCGTCCGGCGAGGATGGCGAGCAGAGCGAGGAGCAGCAGGACGAACAAGAGAAGCAAGACGAACAAGAGAAGCAGGACCAAGAAGACCAGCAGCAGCAACAGCCGGAGCCCGAGCAGAAGCGCCCCGACCGCTCGACCATGGAGAAGGAGATGGAGCGCGAGGACGAAGGTGAGCAGCGGAATCTCGAAGCCGAGCGAGCGCGTCAGAGGGTTCGCCACCTTCCGCCGGCGTTGAAGGACTGGTAGCCAGTGGCGCGTGTGAACTCCAATCGCTGGGTCCTGTTGGGGATTGCGGCCACGTTCCTGCTCGCGCCCGGTCTGGCGTCCGGCCAATCCGTCAAGGTCCAGGTTTCGAGTCGGTCTATTGAAGAAGGCGATGCGGTTAAAGTTGCCTTCATTTTCGAAGGCGGTGGCGAAGGCGACATTCCGTCGCTTCCCGACTGGGAGATCATGCGCCGTTCCGAATCGGTGAGCGCGTCGTTCGGCATGGGGCGTCAGACGTCGAGCCGGACCATCACCGTGATTTTGCAGCCCAAGCGCACCGGTAAACTGTCTGTCGGATCCGCCACAGTCGTCAATGCGGGCGCGGTGTTGGCGCGGTCGCAGGCCTTCCACATCAATGTTCGAGCGGTCAAAACCTACAAGCCGTCGGAGGCGCGAAAGCCCGGCAACTTCGACCAGGGCGACCTGGTTCTCATGCCTGAATTCAGGCGTGACCGGTATTACGTGGGCGAGCCGATCGTCGTGCACTATGTGCTCTATGCGTCGCAGGTTCCCGGTGGCCTGAACGTTCCGGAGATCACGGTTCCTGACGGCGTGCAACGCGAGGATGTGCTGCAGGGTCGCTACGCGCCTGACAAACAACCGAAGCGTCTCGGCGGTCGTCAGTATCGGACGATTACCGCGTTCAAGGAGGTCTGGCGCGTATTGCGGCCGGACCAGGTTCGTATTCCACAGATCAAGGCCGAAGTTCGGACCTCACGGCGCAACGGACTGACGGTGATCAAGGCGCCGCCACTGGTGATTACCGTCGACGCGCCGCCGGAAACGGGACGGCCCCCCGAGTATCGTAGCGGGTCGATCGGCGAATTCTCGATCACGGCGTCGATCAGTGAAGACCAGAGTGGCCGCCGCGCCTTGCTAGAGGTTCGAATCGACGGAAATGGCAGCCTGACAACACTGGAGGCTCCCGATGTCATCGATGTGACCGGCGCCGAGGTGCAGTCGCTTCCGAGCGACGACATGGACCTCATCGAAATCGACGGCGACGGAATGCATGGAAAGCGCGTGTTCCAGTACCTATTGACGCCGTCGCGCGCGGGAACGGTGTTTGTTCCGGCCATCACGTTCGCGTTCTTCAACCCGAAGACGGCGCGGTATCAGACGGTGCAGACGAAGCCCCAGAATTACGTTGCCAAAGAGGCCGTCGCGAGTACGCGTCGGAGTGCCGTTGGTAGCGGTGACGGGGAGGACACCACGGAACTACATCCGATCGAAAGCGAGAGCGAGCTTGTGACCGTCAGCTCGACTCCTCTGCATCAGCGCGCGTGGTTCTTGGTCTTGTTGGCGCTGCCGTTCCTCGGGTTTATTGGTCTCGAAGCTCGCGAGTTCGCTTCGCGCCGGCGCCAGTCGACGAGCGGGAAAGTCCGTGAGCGTCGAGCGTTTCGTGCAGCGGGTAAGGGGCTCAAGTCTGCTGAGGCGCTCGTGGCTGGCGGCAAGCCGATGGAGGTCTACGGCGAGCTTGCGCGCGTGGTCCGGGCCTACACCCAGGACCGCTTTGGCTTTGCCGTGCTCGGTTTAACGGCTGATCAACTTCGAGAGGCCTTCACGAGTCGTGGCGTCGCGGCAAGCACCGTCGATACTGTGACGACTGAGCTCGAGGCCTATGACTTCGCGCGTTTCGCGCCCGGAGCAGGCGAAGCCGGAGAGGCGCGAGGGGCGATAGAGCGCGCCCGAGCCATGCTGGCCGAGCTGGAGAAGACGGCATGAGGCGGATCGCACCCATCCTGACCGTTGTGATGACCGGGGTAATGCTCGTCGTGCTGTGTACGCCGATGGTGGCGAGCGCCGCGACCATCGAAGAGCGCTTCCAGGAAGCGAACGGGCACTATTACAAGAAACGCTACACGCAAGCGCGGGCGATCTACGAAGACCTGCTGGGCCGCTACCAAATCACCGATCCGGTGCTCCAATATAATCTCGGCAACACCTACTATCACTCGGATAAGTTTGGTCGCGCGATTCTCGCCTACAAGCGGGCGCTCCAGCTCGACCCCAGCGAAGGCCTCGAACGCAAGATCCGCGACAACGTCGAACGGTGTGTCGAAGCACTCATGGATCGGCATCGCAAGGATGTCAGTCGGAGTGTGACCGTGCTCGACGAGACGCATGGCGTGGTCTACAGCCTGTTCCATCTCATGACGGTGACCCAGATCGCCGTCGCGTTCGGGCTTTTCTGGCTCGCGTTCTTCGGGGTGCTGATCGCGCGGCGGTTTGTGTCGTCGCGGGAGCATCGGCGTGGCCTGCGCAACGCCGCGATCTCCCTGGCAGTGCCGCTCGTTTTGGCCGGGATACTCTTCGCAGGAAACCGCATCACGTCAGAGACGGTGATTCGCGGCGTGATCCTCGATTCAAACGTTCAGATGCGCGATGGTCGACATCCGGAAGCGCCCGCAAGTGACGTTCCCGAAGGTCTCGAAGTTCGGTTGATCGATACGACCGACCCGACCGAGACGCACATCCGCTTGAGTAATGGAAAGGAAGGCTGGATTCCAGCCGCCTCCGTCGAAGCGATCTAGTCGCTGATTCGAGGGGGCGCGGAGCGGAATGGCCTGGGCGAGTCAGTCGCCCAGGAGGGGTTCGGACTAACGGCGGTTGCCGTTGCTTCGGCCACCACCGCCGCCACCATGACCGCGACCACCGCCGCCGCCACCACCACCACGTCGTCGGCGCTGGCTACGCGGGCGTTCGCCCGGATCTTTGATTTCGGCAGCCCAGCAGAGGCCTGCGTTAAGCGCTTCGACCAGTTCTTCCTGGGTGCTGATGTCTTGAGCGAAGACCGTGGCGAAACGGCCCAGGCGCTGACCCTCAGGGCCGGTGTCACTGCCACCGACAGTTCCGAGGCCCTTGGCAACCGCGGCTTCGAGCGCCAGGTCGTTGCTGAGGTGTTCGCTGACGCCGCAGATGACTTCCACCGCCGCGAGGCCCTCGACCTTATAGATTTTGTCGCCCAGGAAGGGTCCGCCATCGTCGAGGTAGGGGTGAGTCGCGATGACTGCGCCATCGATGGCTTCCATCACGTCGATCACGTCGCGAACCGAGGTGTCGTCGTCGTCACCGCGCCAGGACTGCGATCGGAATCGCTCGTCCGACGGATCGCTCGGTACGGCGATGAGCCGGCCGTCTGCGCCGTCGATATCGACTCCGATGAAGAACTTGAAGTTGAGTTCCTTGGAGAGTCGGGCGACTTCCTCCGGATCCGGCACGGTGTCACATTCGGCCAGCAGCGCACCGCTGATTCCGCGTTCGCGACATTTCTCAGCGATGTCCGCAAGGGTCGATTCGAACCCTTCACTGTAGTTGCTGTGCACGTGTAGATCGATCAGCATGGCTCTCTCCCTCAGTCGACGGGTCCCATTTGGGACAAAGCCCCTTAGCATAGACCGCGGAACTCGGCCACCCCACACGCGCGCTGATCGTCCTCAGTCGTCTCTGCGCATGCGGTTCGTTGATCGGATTTTGCACGCTCATATGCTACACATCGGGCATGTGTGGGATTGCCGGTTGGGTGTCAGATCGTCGA